>JAIQFL010000110.1 GCA_020073365.1 Terriglobia bacterium
GCAAGAGGTTTCATGTCTTACCTGACCACCTGCCCTCGCAGGCTCCGCCAGACGGGAGCTTCGGGACGCTCACCTGGTAAGACAGTTCGAACGAAAAGAAGAAACGAAGGCCCATCCATCGGACCTTCGGTGCTTCGTCAAACGGACAGCCTCCATGAAAGATTGGCCGTATTAAAACGACCATCCAGACAGGATCTCCACGCCGTACACTGTCCATCTTTCCGAGTCGGAGATTCGATTCTCCGTCATGCGTTTTCATCCAAGAAAACGCCTTCGCTACTGTTCCTTTTTCTCGTTCGGCCGTGACCTTATGGCGTTGCTGCCTAAAGACTCAAAAATGAGCCGTGCCCCGCAGCGACTCCACCGCGGAGGGCGCCGACTCATCGTTATGTTAGGCAGTGTTGCAACGATGATTCTGACTGGCGGCAGCCCAGACGCCACGAGAACCTGTTTCCGGGCCTCCTGAACGATAGCGCTCGACCTACCAAGAACTAGAAACGAAGCGTGAGATATGTACGCGAACCCCTCAATGCCGCAGGCGCGGAAGTGATCGAGTTTTGCCTGCACCTGCTCACGCTCGCTGCCGCGCGCAAGACTCTGGTCGAAGGCAACCACAAGACCTTCCGCCCTAGCCTCAGCGAGGGCCACCAGTTCGTCGCCGAAGATAAACTCGGTGAAACGGCTCGCGTCTCCCTTCTTCAGTCGTACGCCCGTATCGGGGTCGAGGAAAATGCTACGCCAACTGCCGCATGCCGCGAGGTACTTTGACCGATCGCAGCCCAGAGTCAGCACCTCGTGTGACACCAGAGGCACGCCCAACAAATGCGAGAACGCAGCGGCATCGGTCTGCGCCACAGCGTGCGTAAACATCGGGTGGGCCGCCCAAGGGCCGAATGGGGACAACCAGTGTAGCAACGATTTCTTGACGAGGTCGTACGAGTCTCCAAAGTGTTTCAGGTTCATGAACTCTCCTCGTTCACTTTCGAATGAGCCGTTTGATCTGTTTCGGACGCGCCGACGCCGCGTCTCGTTAAGAACGCCCGTCGTCTTCCAAGCGCAGGTTAGCCAGCCTAATTACTGTAGTCTTTTTACGTCTTCCGCGGGCAGTCCGCAATTGCGACAGATCGACCTGAGCTTCCTGCGAGCGTTAGTCCAGGCTGCGTCTCTCCAGTCGGCTTTGGCCAAGCCGTCGGTGTACTCGTTCAGAACTGCACGCAATCGTTTCCCGAACTCTGACGCGCTCACGCGTCGCTGCCCATCAATTGACGAGAACAGCTCGGAACTGCGGTTGACGGTCCACTGTCCAGTTGTCTCGGCTTGATGGAGAATGCCGCATCGGACATGCTTGAAGAACTCGCTCGCGACTGGCCTGAGATCTTTGAACCGGTCATGTGCCTCGAAGAAGCTGCGGAATGCTGCTTCGCACCCACCCTTGACGCCATGCGTGCCCTTCCAGCCGTTTCGAAAGGACTCCAATGCCTCCACCATCAAGCAGCAGACAGCGAGCATCGCGAATCCATGACGTTTAGGGTTGTCGAGCGCGGGATCCAGGTAGCGTTCCCTAAACCGAAGCTGGATCATTTGGGCGATGCGTTCACGATCCCTTTCCCTGAGCATGTCCGAGTAATGCCGGATAGTGATTGCGTTCCCGGCCTTTTTGGACCCTGCCAAGATGGTGTCTGGACCTGGCGTGCAGCGCTTCACTATGAACCTCTATCCGCAGAAAAAATTCCGGCCAAACTCATCTTTACGCCGACCGGTTGGAAATTAGCGCACGCCAGCATTATCACACGTAAGACGGGCCCGCCCGCCTCGGGTGGTCCGGCGTGGCGGAGGACTCTCCCTGGGGATCGCGAGCGGACCAGGGGCCATCCGGAAGTTGGGATGTTCGCCGTTCAAGTTGACGCAAAACGTTGCTGACATTTGGTCGGCTCAATGGGCCAGATCCTTCTGACGCCGTAGTGTAGAGCGAAGGCTCGAAACCAGGGGGGCGAGCACTCGGACTGAGCGTGCCGGATGGCTGGCAAATCGTCAGTATCCGCCGAGGCCACGTGCCGAAACGCTGCCAGGATTTCCTCGCAAGCTCGATTCCACCGTCATCCTGCTGCGTTGCTGTTAGCCACGACGGTCCATGTGTCAGGTCCGCCGCCCTGGTGCTCCTCGACCCAACGCCTCGTGTAGCTTTGCAGCCCTTCAAGCCATTGCGCGGGGTGACCCGATTCAAGTTGGATGCGTTCACTCTCCGTGAACGCCACACAGCCGGCCTGCCGATCTCGCGACTTTTCCATGTACTCGGCAAGCTCTCCCGTCGCTCGGGCCATAGGAAGGTATAGCCAGCCTGGTGTCATCGCGAACGCGAGTTTGTCGGCGTAGCAGAGCTTTGAAACGCTCACGCCGTTCCTCTTAGCCCAGTAGCGCGAATGTCGAAGGGTGAAGTCGGCCCACCACTGGCCAAAAAGCAAACCCATGATCTTCGCTCCGAGATGGACGTGCTCTTCGCCCTCCGGCCCGTCCATGTTTTCGGTGAACAAGTAGCCCAGATCATGGAGAAAGAACGCTGCCCAAAGGCGCGGATCCCAGGGGAACTCCCAGAGGGTCAACCAGCCAAGGGCAACGAAGAATGGATGGATAAAGAGGCAGTGCGCTCCGAAGAGAACACTTTTGGTTCCGACTCGCATAGGTCACCTATGGCTCCCTGCTACGCGATGATTGGGCCGTGTGATGGCGGTTCTTTGGAAAGCGCGCCGCGGCTGTAGCTGTAGCCCTGACGCTTGGCATCACCTTCGACATGGCCGCTATGCCATGACCAGGCTTGGGTAGTTCCTGCGGGATACGGGCACCGGAGCGGATCTCGTACCCCACTCTCTCCGGCGCTGAAGCCCTCTTCCCACGCTTTTGGATCGTGTTTGAGCACAATTTGTTTCCGTGCCACTCCACGGGACGACTCTTCTTTCTGCCGGAGCTCGCTGAAATTGTCTGCGGCTCGCTCTGGTTCGCCTATCCTCAGGCGTGACGCGAAACGAACAATCAACCCGTTCAGCGTCACCGTTCATGCCCGTCCAGTCGGCCCCTCCATCCGAAGCACTACTACTTGCTCGGTCGGCCGCGGCATCGGCTCTGCGTGCGCGACGAGTGCCGTCGCGGTCCTTTCGGACTCTGGCTTGCTCCGGCTCGGCGCCACGCGGTTAAAGATATGAACCAGAAGTGGTGTCCCGGCGAGCGCGCCGAAGAAAGCACCCACTTCATTTGCCCGGAAGTAGCTGCTGAGGATCACCAGCAGCACAACGAACAGGCAGAGTACCAAACCTGTATTCTTGAGTCGTTCCATAGCACGCCCCGTTTCGAGAACCCTTTCACAACCGTGACCGATCAAACCGCCACCGTATGCACGCTAGGGCGCCGGCTCGCCGTTCGCCACCAGAGTGACAGCATCGGCCTTCTTCGCCGCCGCCCCCGCTTTCGGAGCCGTTAGATAGTGCTGATGGGTGCATCCCACACAGGCCGCGCCGCGCACGGCGCCTTTGAGCGCCCCCACGAACTCCGGCGGGATCTCGACACGTTCTCCAGCCTTGTTGAAGAATTCGGGAACGATCTGACCCGCCATCCCTTTCTCCTCACCGGTCAGATCCAACGGCAGATGTCCCTGGCGGCCACGGAACAGCACTCTGGCTTCGATCCGGCCGCGCTGGCCCTCCGCCGGTTGCGACACATCGTACTTCGCAATCAACACGTCATAGGTGTTTCGCACGCGGAAAACTTCCACGGTCACCAGCCCAAGCGCAATCACCACCGCGTGACGACCATTCACTCCGACCGAGTCGATCGGCTGCAGCCAGGCCAGACGCTCACCCCTCTCGTCGCAGAAGGTCACGTAGCGCCCGATTTCCTTGACCGCCCCGCCGGACTCCACACCACGAAGCACTGAGCGTTTTGCCAACGTCTGATACTGGAGCGACACTTCGGGCAGACACAGGATTCCTGCCTCTTGCAACCGTCGCTCGATCCGGCGCCGTTCACCACGCGCTGCGAGGCTCGGTGGCCTCGCTCCGTTGTCTCTCCCTTCCGATTGTTCCGAATTCGGCATCTTTGAAACTCCTTCCATTTCGATTTGAGATCCAGTGCTCTGCGGCAACTGCGTTGGGAAAGATCGAGCCCTTGCCGGTCACGCCAGCCTCCGGTCGGAGACCGGCCGGCCCAGTGCCGCGCGAATCATCTCTTTCGTGCAGCCCGCCCAGCAGCAGTACTTCCGAGGCTCCTCGACCGAGATCGCCAGGTTATCTCCGCTCCTGTCGTTCCCTTGCGCGGCGCACGACGGGCAGCGAGTTATCCAGTTCCGGCCGGCTTGCCTCTTCACCTCGACGTATTCCAGAATTCGGAACTCGCCTGCCTTCGAGTGGAAATACTTTGGACACTCTGTTCGGCGCGCGTGCTGAGCGAATTCCTGCGGGATCGCCTTTCCAGCAATCATTCGCTGCAGGTGCTCTTGCTTCACTTTCTCGATCCGCTTCAGGTACGCGAGTTGATCCTCCAGCTTGTAGTCGGCACCGTAGAACCAATACCGCCAGCCCCGGCTCTCCCGCGCTCCCCAATGGACCCCCAGGGGTCCGCGAATCGCGTTGCCAAACTCCTCCCGCCTCAGCTCGTCCTGCTTCGGGAAGATCTCGATTCCATCGGCCAGCCCGGTTCCCTTGACCTGAACATCGAGCTTGCTCGCCACGTGGTAGATGTAGATGCGCGCCTCGCGCGCCAGAACTGGGGTTTCGAAGAGGATCCAGAGATGCCCGCCGCGTCTCGATTTTTCCAGCGCGGCCTCGATCCCGTCATCCTGCAACTGACGTTGCACCTTGATGAGGTCTTCGAGCGCCGTTTTGTAGTCGGCGTCAATAGCCATCCATTTGCACCTCTGCGTGGCCGG
This sequence comes from Terriglobia bacterium, assembly GCA_020073365.1. GTDB lineage: Bacteria > Acidobacteriota > Terriglobia > Bryobacterales > Bryobacteraceae > JAIQFL01. The sequence goes on from JAIQFL010000110.1 coordinate 4,916, forward strand.
ATTGATGGCATAGATGCCGATCGTCAGTTCCCCGGCCAAGTGCCGCCGTACGGTTTCGATGGTAACCGCCACCGGCTCGCCGCCATCCCGCGGTTTCGGCCGGTAGTAGTAGTGGCGGCCGCTTTCCGGGTGCGGCCGCATGGATTGAATGGTGTAGGCCCGCCGGTTCACAAACAACTCGCTGAACTCCTGGGCCATTTCGCGTGTTGCTGGTAGCCGGTGGTCCATGGCTGTTTTTCTCCCCCTGTTCGTCTATACACTGAAACGCCTTCGATTTTCAAAAGTCGTCTCAATGCGTCCCTGCGAGCGTTCGGGGGTTCTGCGCAAGTGCCTTCAGGCCAAAGGTTTGCGCCATCTGCTCAAACTCCTCGAGCCGATACCCGCCGTACCGCCCGGCTTCAGCCAGATCCACCATGAAAAACGTCTGCCGAGCCCGGTCGTAGATGTAAAACATCCCCGATTCGGGTTCCTCGGGTACCATCACGAACAGAAGGGCGCCCTTCGCGTAATCCAGCCACTTCTTGAGTAGCCCCTCTGCCCACCGCGCAAATCCCAGGATCAGCGCATCCTCATCCAGCCGGTCCAGTCCAAGACGTTGTGCGTCCGGGCCATGCACGCGCAGCACTTCGTTCACGATCAAACTATTCATCGCGGTCATCGCAGTTCTCCTTTCGTTTTTCGCAGCCAAGTGGTTTACAGGCACACGGATTCCGACTCGCCGTGCGAACATACACCGGCGTTTAGCTTCGGCCGAGTGCCTGTGTGGGGGTTACAACGGAAAGCTCGGAGCGCGGAACGGCTCCAAGCCGAAAAGCGAGCGCGTCGATTCACGCCCGCATACATAAAGGATAGGAGTCAGGCCGCCAGGTCCTTGGCCATCCCTCCCGCCGCTGCCGTTCTCGCTGATTCTTTCGCGAGAATATCGCAGCGGTCCTGGTCTCGATCAGATCCGTGGCCGCGGACCCAGTGCCACTTCGTTTCGTGCTGGCCGGCCACCGACGACAACAGTTCCCACAAATCCCGATTCGCAATGGCTTCTCCGCGGCTGTTGCACCAGCCGAAGCTTCGCCAACGCATAAGGTACACCGTCATCCCTTGCTGCAAATACTGGGAATCGGTGATCACCGTGACTCTGCACATTTCAGTCAGGGCTCTCAGGCCGTTGATGGCGGCTACCAGTTCCATCCGGTTGTTCGTAGTATGCGGTGCCACACCCCGGAGGATGCGCTCGTGCTTCCCATACCGCAGGATGCATGCCCACCCGCCAGGCCCGGGATTGCCCAAGCACGACCCATCCGTGAAGACCGTCACTTCCTTCAATTCCCTCGCCTCCCTTCTTCCTGGATCACGAGATCGCTGGCGTCACGCTGGAGTTGCCATCCTCTGGAGCTCCGTGAGTACCGTCTGGACCTTGCCGATGTCGCCGGCGCCGAGAGTCCTCAAGTTGGCAAACGTGAATGTTCCGTTCGCTGCCTGGTTGATCACGACGGCAAGCGGCCGTCCTGTCGCACCGGAAACACGGTTCGCCTCGCGAAGCAGCCGGCCCCGCAACTCACTCAAGCCCGCCGTGTCATGCTGCGATCCGTTTCCCGCCGGGCCGTTGCTCGTACCGTTCGGCGTTTGCGTGGAACCACCTTCGAGCGTTTCGACCAGCCGACGCAGTACCGCCCGGTCCGGGACGTCGTCGATGGACTCGCTTGGCAGATTTAGTTCACGGCACAATGCCGCGTACCGTTGCTCCCCGGCTTTCACCACCGCCGCCCGCAGACGTTCGACACCGCGCGCCATATCCTGCAACTTCTCGAAAGCAGCCGTGAGCTTCGCGATGTCTCGAATCTTGTCCGGATCCTCGACCTTCGCTACAGCCCGCAGCACGTTCTTGGACAGGCTGAAGCCGACTGTCCCGCAGAGCGCCTTAACGTGCCCAAGCAGTTCATCCCGGTACAGACCGCCTCTGACGTTTTTCGCCCCGCCGGTCTGTGTTTGCGGCTGGCCATTGGCATGGTGTTTGCCGCTTCCGCTCTTCTCGGTGCCACGTTGCAACTTTGGACGTGCCCAATCCGGCAGCCTCGGCGTCTCCAACGGGCGCTTCTTCTCGTCGAGATCTACCCACTGTCCTTCCAGATCGTACAGGTAGCGGCCAAGCCCAAAACACGAACATGCCCGCTTGAAAGCCTGTGCCTCCGCTGCCGTGCCGGCGTTGTCGTTCTCAGCCCACTCCTCGCCGAGTCCGGTATGTGTGCCCAATCCGTAGATCGTGACCTTGGACGTCACCACGATCTTCGCCGTAATGGTCCTTTCTGTCGCACCGCGTTCCTTCCGTTCGAAGTTCTGGACCATTTGAACGTTGTAGTCTCTGGTCCAGCCAGACGGCGCGAACAGATCGTTGAGTCGGTCGGTGTACGCCCGCGGATCGGCATACGCCAACATCTGGCCTCGGTCGCTAGGACCCTTCGGCCCACCGACCTTGCACGTGTTCGTCACACGCCACTTGATCTCACTGGGATCGAACGGGTCTTCCAGTGCCGCTACCAGTTCCTGAACCCGTTCTGGTGTGATCGTCGTCGCCGCACTAACGCCATGCGACTGTCCATTCATCGCAACCGCCGCCGGCGGTGACGATGATCCGTTTGTCATCGTTGTGTCCTGCATACTTGTTCTCCTTTCGTTTCGTTCAATTGCGAAAATTGGCATTGCCCACCCCCGCGACGTGGACGCTTTGAGCTGGTGGGGCACACCGGGGGATGTGCTCGGCCAGTTCGCTTTCCGAATCGCGTACTGACCCGACTGTTCCCCGCACATAGATGTCACCTCCTGGCGCGCGGGCGAACTCGGCATCCGCAAGGTGTTGGCGGTCGCGGGCTGGCGGCGGTGTCAGACTATCAGCCAGCGCGCAAAGCAACCACCGACGATCCGATGCGGGAGTTGGGTTAGTGGGTCAGCTTGAATCCCAAGCCGTGCGTTCGTAGACACATCGCGAAAACGGACGACCTATGTCGACGAGGCCTTCGCCAGTCAAGTTCCGTGTGGCCGACAATCCGCCCCGGTCCTCTGACTGGCCATCCACTTCAGTGTGTCGGGCGTTTTCTCAACCAAGTGAACAGCGGCACTCGCAGAACGCCACTTTCCGGTCACGCGACTCTTTGGGCCGGAGTCTTTCGAGGGCAAGTTTTGCCGGCGCTGGCCATTGCATGCATATTGGTGACGGCACCGGGATGCGGATGGAGGGCAAAACCCAGAACTTCTTTATCCGTCATCCCTCAGCGTTCCGCGGCCCGACCGCCTACATGTACACGAGCGTGGCCGCGTCCGACCTTGTCCTGGGCGCGATAATAGCCAGTTGCCGGCGCTCAAGTCCTTTCTGCTCAATGTCTTGGTCGCAGTAAACGACGGGTAACCCGCACCAGGAAGAGCGCGGACTATTCTAGTGTCTTGCCGCCTGTCGTAACGTTTGGCCGTTTTCGACTCCTAATTTTGTGAGAGCCCATAACGCTCTCGACTTCTGACCTCGAACAGCCGGGGTCACAAAACAAGGAGAACGAGATGTTAGAGCAGAATACCCAGAATGTCCCGGAAGCGGATGTTCAGATTCCCGTAGATGTCCAGACCACAGGATGGGGCGAAGAAGCCCCGCGCGGCGGTAAGGCTGTCCTGAACCGCATCATCAAAGAAAAAGCAACGGTCCCGCTGTTTTTCGGGCAAACCCTTATCAGCTCGCTGCGCGACGTGGGCTACAACAGCACCACTTCGGCCCTGTGTGAGCACGTGGACAACGCCATACAGTGGGGAGCGACCGAGGTGCGTGTCTACTTCCGCCAGACAGGCAAAAAGGGCGCGTACGAAACCGACGTGCTGGTGGTCGATAACGGGGGCGGCATGGCGCCCAATATCCTTCGCTTTGCGACGTCGTTCGGCGGTTCCATGGTCTATGACAACCGATCCGGCATTGGGCGGTACGGCATGGGCATGAAGACGGCAGCGTTGAGCATGTGCCCGGTGATGGACCTGTATTCCTGGCAGGAAACGGGAGCCTATTACAACATGACGCTGGACGTCGAAGCGATCGGGAAGGAGCGGGCGAACCTAATTGAACTGCCGGACCCGACTCTGATGGACCAACTGCCAAGCGAGGTTTCGGAGATGCTCACGAAGCCGATGTCTTTTCCGGACAAACATGAGCAGGTGCTCTTTGCCGAAAAAACAGATGACCTGCGGGAGCGGCTCGGCAAATCAGGCACCATCGTGTTCCTGCCGTCCTGCGATCGGCTGACTTTCGCAAAGGCGCGCACACTATGCGAGCACGCGGTTAAAGAGATGTCCCGCGTGTATCGCCGGTTCCTCGCGAAAGGGATCAAGCTCTACGTTAACAATCGTCTGGTAGAACCCTTCGACCCGACCTACTCCATGGCTTCGGCCCGGCACGCCAGAATTCCGGACATCAAGGAGAAGGAAAGCCGGTTGGTGTTTTCCAAGGTGATCGAAATCAAAAGGCGGGAGAACAACCACAAAGACCCTGAAAACGCCGAAACGGCCCCGGCAACAGTTCGGCTCTACGCGCTGCCAATTCAGGATTGGGGATCGCTGCCGTTGAAAGTCCGCAAGAACGACCTTCATCTGTACGACGACAACACGATCTCGGTCTTGCGCAACGACCGCGAGGTTTTCGTGGGCACCATCCCTCAAATCATGAAGCGCCACAGCGATGCGAACTGGCTGCGCATCCAGATCGACTTCGCCGGGCAGCTGGACGAGGCCTTCGGCGTCGCAGCGAACAAACAGGGCATCCGTCCGAAGGACTATGTTCTGAATGACCTCTCCACAGCCTTGGATGCTGAAATCTCCGCGCTGCGCGAACAGATCAAGAAATTCCAGAGTGAGCAGACTGTCGGCCGCCATGGCAGCAAGCCGAGTGAGAGCGAGATGAAAGCGGACGAGGCGGAGAACCGGCAGGCGAAGCCGGTGCCGGCGCCGGCGCCTACCACGGAGGAAGAGCGTCGCCAACTTGATGAGAACCTGCGCACGCTCGCGATGATGCTGAAGCGTGAGAAGGAGACGGACGAGGAGGCATTCGAGCGCGTCAAGAACTCGAAGCACATTATCCACTACAAGCACGATGTCTACTGGCCCTTCTATCACGTCGATCAGCGCTTCGGGAAGATTATCCTGACGATCAACACCGCTCACCCGTTTTACGAGCGGCTGTACGCTCCGCTCAGCAGCGCCGCGCTTACCCTGGATACGCGCGCCGCGGAGGGCGCGCCCGCGGATGTGGACGAGAATGCGTCGGAACCGCAGACATTCAAGGGCGCAAAGGAAGCTCTCGTCGCGCTGCAGCTCATGCTGCTGTCGCTGGCGCGGGCGCAAAGCTCGATGGCGCTGCAGGACCCGGAACGCGTGCATACGTTCGATCTGTTCAGAAAGGAGTGGTCCGACACGTACGCCACGCAGTTGGGCACGGCGACGGTTTGATTTTGGGCGGGGCCCTGCTCTCCGGAGCCGGGCCCGTCACTTCAAGTAACGTTCAGCACTTTTGAACTACAATATAGTGAAGGGCAGGTAGGCTCTCCATAGGCGGCCGACAACGGCTTCGATCCGGGCACAGCGCTCCGGTTTGAAGTTCGGCAGCAAGTGGGGAAGTTGATCTGGACCTTGACCATCGCGGGGTCAACAGCGATCCCGACAGAAGGAGATGATTTTGGTGGATTTGCCATTTCCCTGGTGCGTTTACGCTGAGCACCAATCGAAGGCCGCGGCGTGCGGCCGGATAACTGACCGGTCCTGGGGTATCGAGAACGGTCTTACCAACTTCCTTAACGCTGTCGAATCCGGCAGCATTCCCAACCAAGAAGAATTTCAGCGCGGCGTGAACAGAGCGGTGGACACCGGCTCCTGGGTCGAGCGGAACCATGCCCGGCTCCGGCGCATGTACCTCCGGCCGCAAAACCATCATTCCGAACAGAGGGTGCTGGCCCGCGTTCGGCTGGCGGAGATCCGCGAGAGCGTGAGCCCGAACGAGTGGGGGCTGCTGATGGCCGTGGCGGCAGGGGTGGCTTATCACGAAATGACCGGCATCACGGCGGGCGGCGCCCGGACCAGGGTTGCACGGCTTCGGGCGCGGCTGCGTCCGAACGGGAGGGCGATATGAACTGCGAAGTCGAATTTCTCCCTGTCGGCGACGGCTGCAAGGCTGGTGACGCCATCGTTGTCAGATATGGCGATGCCAACGGCTACGAAATCATGGTGATCGACGGTGGCAATCTGGATTCCGGGAAGGCAGTCGTCAGCCATATCCAAAGCAACTTCGGCTACAACGCCGTGGTGACGCACGCAGTGGTGACACATCCCGATGCTGACCACGCGTCAGGCATGCGCGAAGTGCTCGCCGGCCTGACGGTAAAGAACCTGTGGCTGCATAAGCCGTGGGAATTCGCGGCGGCGGCGCGGCCTTACTTCGCCAACAAAAGCTGGACCGATCAGGGACTAGCGACGGAAATTCGCAAGGAGTACGACATCGTCGCCGAGTTGGCGGACACTGCGCTCAAAAAGAACATCACCATACAGCAGCCGTTCGCCGGCATGTCGATCGGGCCGTTCCGGGTGGTGTCTCCATTCCAGAATGTGTATCCGTACTTCATTCCGCAGTTCGACCGCACGCCCGATCCCGATCAGGCGTCGATTGAAGCGGCGGGCTTCTGGATCGGGAAGGCGCCGGGCTTCCTGGCGCAGCTGTTCGAGAAGGCGGCTGCCAAGGTCCAGAAGTGGATCGACGAGAGCTGGGAGAACGAACGGCTCAAGGACGGAGGCTGCACGAGCGCCAGCAACGAAACCAGCGTTGTGCTGTACGGCGATTTCGGTCCCGGCCGGCGCGTGCTCCTGACCGGCGACGCCGGTATCTGGGGCCTGACCATGGCGAAGTGCTATGCCGACAAGAACGGCCTCGCCTTGCAGGACTTTATGCTCGTCCAGGTTCCACATCACGGCAGTCGGCGGAATGTCGGGCCCACGATTTTGAACGAGATCCTGGGGCTGATCAAACCGAACGGAACGCTGCCGCATTCGCAGGCCTACGTATCGGCGCCGAAGGATGACGACACGCACCCGCGCAAGATGGTGCTCAACGCGTTCATGCGGCGCGGCTATAAGGTTGCCGCCACCCAGGGCATCAAGATTGTTTACTGGGGTGGTTTCCCCGCGCGGCCGGGTTACGGTCCGCTTTCCATGCTGCCGTTCTCGCCGCAGGTCGAGGACTATGATTAACGCGGCCGGTGCGGAGGCGGCGCCGCACAGCGGAGGCGGGAAGTCTCTGAAGGATCAGTATCGCTGGCAGCTCTGGATCATCGTGGCGGTGAATACGCTCTTCCTCTATGGCGTGGTCCAAGCGAACGCGATTAAAGTTGACGGGCTGCGCGCCATTTTCACTGACGCGCAGAACCTGCTCCCGGTCGGCGTGGCGCTCATCGTCGCGACCGTGCTGACCGGGCTGCTCAGCTCGGAAGCGAAGGCGCGGCTTGTATTCCTTCGCTGGCATCACGCTCTGCCCGGCCATCGCGCGTTCAGCGTGCACGCCTTGCGCGATCCGCGCATCGACGTCGGCGCCCTCGAGAAGATTCACGCTGGCGCCTTCCCGGTCGATCCGGTGGAACAGAACCGCGCATGGTACCGGATTTACAAAACGATGGAGAATGACACTGCGGTCCGCCAGGTGCATCGCGACTTCCTGCTCTTGCGCGACTACACCAGCCTCTGTGCCGTATTTTTCGTGCTTTACGGCGCAGCCGGCTTATTCGTCATTCCGTCTATGAAGGTTGGCCTGACTTACCTGCTGGTGCTCGCTGTGCAATTCGTGTTCGTGCGGCAGGCGGCATCCAACTATGGAACCCGATTGGTCACGACCGTGCTCGCGCGGCGAGTCGGCAAGGAGCCGCCAAAGCCGCCGAAGGTCACAAGACCTCGGGCACGCAAGCCCAAGGCAGACGCGCCAGAAGAGCCGGAATAATAACATGGACAAGGAGGAGGGTTCCTTGGTCTGCGGCTCACTGCTGTACTGGTTTCATAGCATGAATGGCGGCGTTGAGAGCGTAAGGAAGCGGCCGGAAGGGGGACGGAAACTTCCTCTCGATCACGCAGCATTTTGGGGACGCCTCCCAGATTCCCAGGAACTGGCAAACGGTCCGCCCCGGCACGATCTGTGAAGGCCACCAGCCTCGACAACATATTTCTTTCCTGAGGTGACCGTTCGTCGTGAAGAAAACTACTTGTCCACGGTCTACTGATCGCGCACGCAAGACGGCGTTGCCGGAAAGTTGACTGGCGCCAGTGACCTTCAGTCGCCATGCTGTACATGTGCTCTGTCCGTATTGCTGCTGGTCGGCTCTATCCTGAAGTTGCGGGCGGGAAGCCGCGCCAAAAGCCGTGGCAACCAGTCTTCGAATTCTTTGCCTACCGTCTCGCATTCGTACGACGGTGGGCTCAAACTGAGGTTGGTGACATCCTCAAGATCGGCACGTCCGACGACCTTAACGATGAACTGTCGCCGACCCATAAACTCTAGCCTGACCAACCTCGGCCCGCTTCATGCTGTTCGGCTGCCATCATTTTCACTTCCTCTCCGACTCCAGCCCAACGCTGCCCACCGCCAGCATTCCACCAACTCGCCCCACACTGGCCCAATTCCCGGACCGACAATACCCCTCCTCTGCCCGCAAACCACGCTGCCAACTCCACAATGCCACAGGCGCACCGCTGATCAGCAGGTAGTCAATCAATAAACCCAATCATCACAGCGAGTTCAAGCGCGGGGGAGGAAGGCGTGAGGAAGTCGCGGGGAAGCCGTCAGGAAGGCTTAGTGCACATCTAGGAGCCGTTTCCATTCAATACTGCGCGCAACGGGAACGAGAGTGTGCGGCGGCTGTCAAGTACGGTAGTGTCGAGTCCGTGCTGCCGAAAGTCTTCCAGCACGCCGAAGTATACGGCCCTCGCGCACCGGTCGAAGAATGCAGCGACGTAACTCAGGAGCTCATACGACGGCGTCAAGTAGAGAAAGCACCTGACTTGGCGCTCCTTTTCAATAGCCTGCCGCACTTGCCAATATCTATTGGCCGCCTTCGGCTGTCTTTCGTACTCCAGAGCGAACGTGGAATCTTCCCCATCGGAATGGATCGTGATCACCGCATCGTAGTCCTTGGCGTAGCCAAAGCCGGTCAATTCATTGAGGCACAGGATTTCCAGTTCCGACTTCCAGCGAATCAATTCGCCGCACCGAATCAGCGTCAGGTGAACATCATTGAGATCCAACGAATGCAATACGACGGGATCGTCCAGTTGTTTGAACGCCTTCGATGCTACAAGGGCAGCCCCATTGCCATTGCCGGCCAAGTAGGCGGCGCCCGATTCGCTGATCGCGTAGACCCATCCTGGCTTCGAGTACTTCACATTTAATCGCGTAATCAGTCCGTGCTGGACCAGCCGAAGCATCCGCCAGTTGAAGATGCGCCGCCGATTCTCTCTTGCTTTCAGTTGAAAGAACTGCCAGAGCTGGTCGTGCGTGGCGTGACGCGACCGCAGCACCTGTTCGAGGAGTAGTCCGTCCTGCGTGGAACTGAGGTCGATCGATCCTTTCACGTATCCCATCGCCGTCTCATTCAGCCGCCGATAGCACGAGCCGCGCTTCCCAAGGCCGGGCTGCCACCGGCTCCAGAAAGAACGTTCCGAGCACGCCTCGCACCCAACCAAAGGCCGGCATGACAACCATCACTTCCTGGTCAGGCCCAAATTCACTGAACGATATCAAGGTGGTTTCGCGATGCAGCCAGTCTCCGCCCTTGATGAAGCCGCCAGTCTGTTCCGATTTCACGACCACCAGGTACGCGTCCGGTATCTCTGGCTTTCGAAGCAGCTTCTTGAACAGGACCTTCTGGTGGCCATTCCATGTGCACGGCGGCTCGCAGTCGAACACCTTGTACAGCACGGGGTGCCAACATTCAGGGCGGAATCCGCAATTCCCGTTGAATCGGGCCACGCCATACACCCGAGGCCGATTGCGCAGTTTGCCCCCGACTTCGACCCCGGTTGTGTTGTAGTAGGCAAGCTCCCGAGTGTCAAACCGTTCCGGGGCCCGCGCTTTTCCCGTGGATCGCAGCGTCCAAATGCTCCCAAAGCCTAATACCGAGATCAGCATGATCGTGGCCTCTAGGCTCCCTTGAGGCGCTCGTTTTCCAGCCGAACGGCCCGCAGAGTCTCTTCCAAACGGTTGATTCTGTCCACAAGGGTGGCGACCTGAACCGAGTTCTCGCCACCCTTGGCGCCATTCCCAGGTCCGTTGCCGCTACCTATCTTTTTCGTGGCATCATCAACGCGAATCGATAGGTCCGCCACCACCGTGGACTTTTGTTCCAGATCATGGCGTAACCGCTTGTTCTCCGAGGTCAGGTTGAGCACCTCGATTCTCATTCCCTCGACCTGCTGTCGTAGTGCGCCAGCTTCGGCTGTGTCACCGGTGGGCAGTCCGCTCTCCCCGGCCTCGATCACACGATTGCATTTCTCGATGTGGGTGTTGTGCTTTCGTGTGGCCTTTTCGGCGCCCGCCTTCCAGTACTGCGCGTAGTTCATGGCATCGGCCGCTCCCTGGGCCAACTGCTTGAGCCTCTCCGCATGGTTCCAACGCTGCCAGACGATGACCACGAAGGAATAGACCAGTAGCATTGACAGCGCCGCTGTGTACATGAAGTACTTGTTGCCGATCGAGTTCTCCAGGAAGATGCTACGGCGCTGCTCCCAGCTCATACCCCAGTCGACGTTCTTCGGATTTAGCGAACGGAACAGCGCCTCGTACCATGTCAGTTTCTGGCCGCGGTAGCCGCCCTGGGCGGCCAGGGGCGAATACTGCGCTGCTGGCACCGGCTGCGCGGACCGGGACGGATACAGATTGGGTACGGGCTGCTGCGCTGCGTTCCGCTGTCCGGCTCCTGGTTGCTGCGGACTGGCCACCTTCGATCCCACCGGCTGCTGACATTGGGCGGGCGTGGGCCCGATCCAGCCAGCTACGACGCCGATATAGAGGATGCATCTGACTCTTCCTAACATTTGGCTACCTCCTCCCCTGCATTCGCCTGCCGAACGAAGCCGCCAATCCCGGGTCTTTAAACCGGAGATTCGCTCCCTGGACGTCCAGTCTCGACTGGCGCAATCGCGGCGCCAGCTCCATTTCAAAGCCCCGCATTTCCACGTCTGGCGGCGTGCGTACGTGCAAGTGCCGGTGCAACGTCCCTTCCGTGTCGTCCGTCATGAGGATCTGCATTTGCCCTTTTGGCAGGTTCTTGATCCTCTCGTCCTCCGCGCGGTATTCCCGCTCCTCCCGTTCCGAACCGCTCGTGCCTCTTTCAAATCGCGCCCAACCGAACACCTGTTCCCTTACCAGCGACACGGTCCGCTTGGTTACGGTGTGCTCGGCCGACGCCCGGATGAAGAACTTGGACGTCTCCTCGTCCTGCGTCCGCATTGCGATCTTCGTGTTTGGCGCGCTGGTGACGTCATCCTTGAATCCCTTGCCAACCTGAAGAAGCTGCGGCAGGCTTTGCATCGAGAACAGGAAGGCGGTGTTGGTGCCGCGAGCCGTCTGCAAAATCTGGGCGAAATTTCGGTACCCGAATGGGGCAAACTCGTCCAGAACCACGCTCAGGATGGGGCGGTTCATCCGTCTCCGCTCCTCTTCGCTTTCGTACCGTTTGCCGACGACAAGCTGCAAGTTCTGCAGCAGCATCTTCCCTAGTGCTCGAACCGGTTCGGTATTCTTGTTGATGTTCAGGGTCACGAACAGGATCAGCTCCTGGTCAATCACGTCGTCGATCGAGAGCAGGTCCTCGTAGGGGCCGGTGATGACGGACAACTCGTCGTCCAGAAACGTCATGCACTCGTTGAGCAGACCCTGAATCTTCGGCACCCTCTCCCGGTCATGAAACGATTCGAGCAGGTTCCGCACGGACATCTCGAAGTTCAGCCCGCGCTGCATTGATACTTCACGGTCGGCTTGGATGTGCCTGCGAGCTTTCTCAATCTGTTCGCGGAGGACCTCTTCATCCAGCGCCATAACGATGACGTCGTAGAAATTGAAGGCAACTCCTGTGTAGTGAAGGATGCGGACGATGTCCGCGAGGTAATTCAGTTGGTGTTTGGCGAAGAACTCATCGTGAAGATTGAAGGATCCGAAGACCATGTTCACCTGCGCCATGTAGTTCTCGTCGGTCGTGTGGAAAGGATTGTACAGGCACGAAAGCTCCGGTCGCGCGGGATTGATCAGCCGCAGATCCCCGAGTCGCCCGGCCCGGTTGATGTGCGGCAGCAGTTCATAGAAGAAGTCGAGGTCACCCTTTCCGTCGAAGATGACCATCGGGACCTTGTGCCGGTCTTGTGCAGGGCCGACCCTCCGAGTCAGGTCCTGGGTGATGATGTTCTTCAGAAGTGTGGTCTTGCCGCTGCCCGTCATGCCCACGACGATTCCTTGCATGACCCGCACTTTGTCCGGCCACAACCACGGCGTTCCGTGCACGTCGTAACCGAGCACCACGGCGTTTTGCTTCCAAGCCTTCTCGACATGCTTGGCATCCGCGGCTGGGCTCATTACCAAGGGTGGATACCGTCTCTGGTTTTCCTTCCAATCCCGCCGCTTCATTAAGACCCAGATCGCAATGCCGGGCACGCCGATCCCAAGGAGGCAGTAGACGAAGAGCTCAGCCATCTGAAGATCGGTGAAATGGTAGGCTCTAGTGCCGAGGAACCAGAGCGTGAACAGAATCAGTCCCGCCAGTGCAGTGCACACAAAGATCGGAGACGCCGACAACGACGGCCGATCGCGGGAAGTGTCCGGATAGGAATCTCGAATCATGGGTCTCACCTCCAAGGGGGAGTTTTCGGGAACTTGCGGGATAACTGTGGTGGGCTTCAATAACGGAGATAGGTGACCAGTGCTAGTTCAAAGCCTGTCAGGGCGGCGACGGATGTCGCCGTCCTGACCCGTTGTTTGACCGACTGAATGGCCTTCTCCCAAGATTCCGGGTCGTTTCTTTGTTGCCACAGATCCCAGAGTCCCCAGCAAACTGAAAACAACAGGCCCGCCAGGATCGTAAGCAGAAGCGTCACTTCGAAGCGCGGCTTCCGATACCACGGCGGCAAAACAATGAACCCGGCTCCTGCGGTCGGTACGTCCGGAATCGGGATTCGATTCAGCCAGCACACAAAGCAGAACTCGACGACGACGAGCAGTGCGGTCGTGAAGTACAACCCAGCAACCTCCCCTCGGCCCAGTGCTCCGTCAAGGCGAGCTTTCCAGGTGTCGCTCATGGGTATACCTGCAGCCGCGGTGCGGCGAGATTGAAGAACAGGAATGCCGCGGCGACAACGGCAACGAGCATTCCGAATATGACGGCTTCCCGCTTCGGCTTGCGTGTTCTCTCGGGCTCGAAGGGATTTCGAGGTTCGAGGACGACATTCAGCGCCCGGTTCACCACTCCAAGGTCCCGCCGTTGTTCCATCCTGGTTTCGAACGCGGCGAGCACCTTGCCGGCTGTCACCGGATCATCCACTGCCACCTCATCACAGAGCGGCTGCCGTCTCCGGACTGCTTCCAGCACGTCCTCGGTCGTGACTTGCCTGTAGTCAGCCATGGCTACAGCACCAGAATTGCGCTCACATTACCGGCCGCGTCGGCCGGGAAGGCTAGTTTGACAACCGTTCGAAGTCCCGGCTCGCTGGCGGTCGGCAGATCGAACGTGGTCACGCCGTGGCCGGTTTGCCCTGGCCGAACGACGGGTGCCTGCAACTCGGTGTGGACCACGGGAACGCGTGCCTCGCCTTTCCACTTAAGCTGGTAGGCGCCGGCAAGCTGGCTGTTTGCCAGCGGAATAAGCGACTGCGGCGCGCGCAGCGAGTTAAGAGTGAATACGTCCGGGGCCGCTGGAAAGTAGACCGTCCGGCCTCCATTGACGATGGCATACCGAAGGTAGACGCGGCCATCCTTCTGGTAAACGTCCTGCATCAAGATCTCCACTTTCTCGTGGTTTCTTGAAGATCCGACCACCTTGACGGGCGAACTCTCCATCAGCATGGCAGGAGGTATCTTGGTTTGTTCGACGACCGGCGTATGTTCGACCGGTTCCGGCCGTTTGGCCTGAACGGTTGCTGGGTCCTGGTCGATCGCGAAGTGCATCTGTTCCACGGAGCCCGCGGGCACCAGTTCGTAACTGAGACGGCCGGAGGCGGTCCAGATGAACAGGTTGGTGGTCGCGCCAGGCTCCAGCGGTTGGATGAAAACCTTGTTTTCGCGCCATTCTATCTTGAACGACGAACTGCCGGCGGCCACTTGCGTGACGGGTTCGCCGAGTTCAATCACGCTGAGATGGTCTTGCGTCGTACCCAGGCGCGTAACTCTATTCCGGTCCGGCGTCTGTGTCTCGATCTTCTGGCCGAATACGGTCAGGGTCGCGATTGCGATAAGCATCAAAGTGCGTTTCATGGGCTTCACTCCTTCAGTCAATGCCTTACTTCTCAGAGAAGCCTACAGGGAGGCCCGGTTTCCCAGACCTCCCCGAAAGCCACGCTACTCGTCCAACCTCGGCTTCGGAACCTTGGGCTTCTGCCTGGAACCAAGAAGTTCGAGCTTGCCGTCCCTCACTTCCGCCCGCCCGGATTCGAACTCCACGGGATGAATCCGCTGAGTTCGGCCGTGATCGTAGATCAGGTCACCCGTCCTCGTTACTTGCATGAGGAAGGTTTCCCTCTCGATGATCTGTCCCTGGCCGTCGCCGACCTGATCGACGAGGTAAACGTTGCCGTCTTCGTCGATGTATACGTCCCCGTCAACCAGATCAGGAATCGCAACGGTGACTGGACGGCCTCCAGTGCGCTCCGCGATCATGTTGACGAGTTCCTGCGGAAACGCGTAAAACACGATACTCCCGGTACTCTTGCTCCCCTTGCACGTGATCGCGTAGAGAGCCGCCAACCAGTCGTAGGCGTTCTTCGACTTCCGTTCGGCCCACTTCCGCACCAGGTGAATCATGTTGCGCATCTCCTGGCGGGAGCGTTCCTCATACCAATGCAGCGCTGCCTTGGCCGTATTGCGACGCTTGAATGCCTTCCGCCTTGCCGCCGCGTCGTTCATGTCGCACGCGTTCAGTTCTGCTTGGGCATCGGTCACTTCCTGCTGGTACTTGTCGCGCTTCTTCAAGATCAGCGAAATGTTGACTCCGTAGACCGTGGCGATCTGCCCTGCCTCTTTGTACATTTTACGATCGAATCGCCCGTTGACAATCAGACCGCGAAAGTCCGCCAGAGGCCGGACATCGCTGAAGAAGTCGTCCAGTTCTTTCCGAAGTACGTTGTACAACTTGCCGATCTTGTCCGTGGGGCTCACGGTCAAGTGCAGCGGCAAGTCGCCTGCGCGCTTCTCGTCCTTAAACCGCAACCATGGAGCGGTGAGGACCTGCTTGCGGACATTGATGATCACGTCCTGGTTCGGTATCGTGCCGTGTTTCAGAGCATCGAGTGCCGCCTGAAGTTCTTTCGCCAGCAGTTCCGCAAGGTCAGAGCGTCCGGCAGCCAGGCAAGACGTCATCAGGTCGGTGATGACCCCGATCCCGTTGCCTTTCGCCGAAACCGCAACCTGTGGCAGGTTCCACCAGGCCGAGCGCCTCTTCTTCCGTTTGTCCTTCTCGTTTGAGAAGGTTTCGCGGTGACTGAACCGGTCCTCGACCCACCGTGGAAAGCGCTGCTCCTCCACCATGCAAACAACGTCGAAGTCGTAGTCGCCTCCGTTCTTCGCCGCCGTTTTCGAGTGCAGGGTGATGGTGTGATCCAGACGAAGTTGCCCGGTGACGATCTGCTGGACGGCCTCTGGCTCAGACATCGAGCTGCCTTGCCGTCTCAAGTCGTTCATCAACCGGACTACCGTATCAGGACCAGTGAGGCTCTTCAGCGGGAGCAGGTCGTCCTTGGCGCGAATCGGATACCGAACTTCGAGGAGGCGCCGGGAGCCGAGACTCGTGATGGCGTAATCCTCAGGCATCCAGTCCGAACCGCTGTAGACCCTTCCGTTGTGAGCCACCAGGTAGCCGTCATCAGCCAATGCGAAGGCAGGCAACCGGAAGCCACCTGCGGTGCACAGCTTGTACGTCCACCGGCACAAGATCCGCTGCAGTTGGTTGTTAATGAAGGGGAACTTTACGAGCTGACCGCTGCCATCAGCCTTCAGCGCCGCCTCCACCACAGTTCGCTCCGCGGACGTGTACTCTCCGTCTTCCATGGCATCCCAGTCTGCGTGTACTGGGCGTGACGAATTCGAGGTGCCCAGGAGCCGGAATAGTTCTTCGAAGTTGTTCTCCTCGACGGTGGTCTTCAGCTTCCGCACTTGAGCGAGCGCATGCGGCAAGACCTCCAGGTCGATCGAGTCTTCGGGAGCGTGAGTCAGCAGCGTATAGCTCGACTCGTATTCCAGTTGCCGCGAGATCTCCCGGATTCCCAACACAGCTGGGCCCCGGAACAACTGCGCGTCGCCGAAACAAAGCCTCACTAGAGCTGACTTTTCCGCTAACGCAGGCTTCATGGAGCTTTTGGGAAGGATGATGTCGGCGCCGAGTGCTTCAGCGACGTCATTCTCCATCACTTTAAAACTGCCCTTGGCCTGAGTCCGGTTGAATGCGAGACGGAACTGGTAGAAGTGACGGGCGGGCAGATCCAGCTTTTCAAACATCGAACGCCGAATCCAACCGCGGCAGTCATTGGTGCCAAGGGCGCGGTCGTCCACTACGAGCACTCGAACATCCGGCTCCTCGATCCGCACTTTGCAGGGTGAGATCAAGATGCCGAAGTAGGTGATCGCCGCTTCGGGCCATTGCTGGAAACGCTCAGCGATTGGCTTCTCGAACTCCTTGTTGACGACGTAGTACTTGCCGTTCTTCGCAGAGCCCGAAGCGCCGATGAGGCGATACTCCACCCCACCAACACGAAACGTCGCCAGAGCCTGTTCCACCTTCGCACGCCCGTACTCGTCGAGTTCTGTGCCCGGGATTGCGACAGTAGCCACACGGATTCCTGGATACAGCGCCTCCAAGAGCGTGTTTTCGAGCTGTCCTTGCCGGGTCATTTGCATCGACTTCTGAGCGACCGTTCCTTCCTCATCGATTTCCAACGCCAGCACTGGCAATTGGGACCTAACTATCGTTTTCATTGGCCTTCTCCTTATCTGTTTGTGTGTTGAATGGGCAACAAACAGATAGAAGCGCCGTCTCCGGTGCCTTCTCTCTGCCTGTTGCCGTGAACTTGAATCAAGTTCTCGGTGCCAGGCTCGGAGAGCCGTCACCGGGTTGTTGTATTGTTACGCCGCCTTGGCCTTCACGCTGAACTGCCGGAAACGCCGCCATTCCGCGACGCGTTCCTTGAGTTCATCCACAAGACTCGGGAGCGGTTCCACCACTACACCGAACGCAATGCCGCCAATGAACAGCAGACGCTGTTGCCAGGTCATGCCGGCGCTGATGAGCATTGCGGAAACGATTGTGAGCAGTGTTGCCATCTTGCTTCTCAACATGGATACTCTCCTTTTCCGTCTGGTTTGCCAGAACAGCAAGGAGACCGCTGGAATGGGTCTCTTTTGCTATCCGTGGCCAGGGTTGCGAGGAACTCTGGCCAGGATTCGCATGGAAACCCGACCAGCACTTTCCTGTATCAGAGCTACAGGTCGCTTCAACACTTACGTGCATAAAGCCGTGCTGCCGGTTATGAATGCGTTACCTTCTTCTCGGACCTGACTGCCTCCTTCTTGATGATGGGTACACCCGTCGCGAGATCGACTTGGGCCTTCCACTCGGTAACAACTGCGAAGCTGCCACCGACGCGAAAGGACTCAACCATCGCCTCGTTCTCTGAAGCGACTTCCTGACCAAGCTCCACAGTCCCGTTACCCGACATTTTGATGAGAAAGAATCGAGCGGTGGACGGTTCGGCCGCCCTCGCGCCGCGTCGGCGCCGGGAAACCGGTCCCGTTTTTCCTGCTGTAGCTTTCGGCTCCGCGATTCTGCCGGTCGCCGCTTCTGTCGTTGCTGTTGCCATCGCATTGCTCCTTGGTCAAAACTCGCGGCCTGCGCTCCCCGAAAGATTGCAGGCCGCGTCGCGTCATCTTTCAGACACAGGATTGCCAGATCAAACCTGGCACGGTTCCATCAGCGCCGTTCCGGAGAAGGCCATTCTCAGAAAAACGGCGCTGGCGGAACCCATCACCGGTTCCCTAGCAGGGTTGACTCCTGCAAGAGACCGATATCTTTTTCACCCACCATCTGGTCCTCTCTGTACTCGGCGACTAGGAGGCCACTCGGCACCCGCTCCGTTCGGCGGTCCTGAATCAACCGCACTTGGTATTTGGCGACTATCCGGTCCGTCAACTCGCTCTTGTTGCGAACCCGGTGGACCTCCTTCACGCCAAACGCCTGGTAGGTCCACGGCTGACCGGGAAGGGGATCGATCGAACGGATCTTGAACGACGAGGTGATTTGCTCCTCGTTGATCTTGCCAATCAAATCCTGGTCCCGGAGCAGGTTGAGACTATACATGCGCAGGTTGGCGGTCATCATGTTGAGCGCGTCGGCTAGATTCTTGTCGACCGACGTGGGCGTGTACCGCATGTAGCTTTCAAGGAACCTCCTGACGACGGAGCGGCCCTCAATGTCCGTTGGCGCCGCTTCGCCAGGGGGTGCCGCCAGAAAGCTTAGTAGGCCGGCTCTCGTCACCGCCGACGTGGCCCCGGCGGGCCTTCCGCCGACCACCGTCGCTTCCCCGTCAGCGGAAATGCGAATGACGGTTGGCGGCTGCAATCTGACATAAATTGCAAAGCTGAGCGAGACCAAGGCGATTACTCCGAAGAGCCCAGCCATCAACATCGACCGATTGGCATATGCTCGGAGTTGGCCATCGTGCTCGTAGTACTTTGTGTAGCGAGCTCTTTCTGGGACAGCCGGGTCACCGCTGGGTTTCTCCTTTAGTTTGAACATCTCTTTTAGCTCCTCTGCGTTTCCACGCCCGCTTCGTTACTTCTTGGTGATGGGAATGCCCTTGACCGCGCCAAGCGCTGTGCTGACTGTGTGAACTACCGTCATCATCGAGCTGCCGATTTCCCCGGTGACGATTCGTCGCGCAAGAAAGGGGATCAGCGCCACCATGACCGCAAACAGGATGCTCGCCAGCGACATCAGCAGAGCTCCGGTGGCGCCCTGAAACCATCCCCCCAAACTGTTTGCGGCCAGCATCGCGCCCAGGCTCTGAGCGTTGATGGCCGTCAGAAGCACACTGAACAAGGCGTACACGATGCCCCAGGCGTGAAATACGAACACGTTTACCAGGTAACTGCGTGCCAATTGACCGACACCAAACGCCGGGTAGAGTGCAAGCACCATCGGCCCGACCGTGTACAGTACCGCCCCGTACAAACAGTACAGAATTGTGAAGATCAGTAGCGCGATCGGGAAGACGACGGCGGCGACCAACTGCACGAGCACGCTGACCAGGGCCACGATACTGCTGACAACCAGGTTGAACCAATTCGTATTCCCGAGCCCGTTGAAGTACTGATTGACCTGCAGCATCCAGTTGTTCGCCCAATCATTTGGGGAAATCGTCGCCGCAACCTGATTGAATGCTCCGTTGACGTTGCGAAAGATCGTGCTGTAGTTGGATACGATCAAACCTAGAATCAGGAATTTGGCCGCGGCGATACCGATCATGCGCGCGTCTCCTCCGCGGGCGTATGCCTCATATACGGCAAAGAGTGCGCAGAGCAGCAAAATCGCGTTGGCAATGTTGGTGATTGCCCCCATTGGGCCGCCGGCAGCGTCGATGCCGTTCAGCACAGTCTGAAAGGTCTGCTCGAAGAAAAACATCGCCTTTCTCCTCTTCACTTCATGAACATGTTCGTGAGATCGCGCCGCGTATCGCTCGCGTGACTCGCGTTGAATTTCAGGGCGGCTCCGGTGTTCGCCATGTCGATGGCTCTAATGCGGAAAAGTTCAGCCGTCGCAGATTGGGTCAGCGCGTGCGCCTTCACCAACATGGCGGCAGATTGCGCCTCAATCATCGGAGCGGTTCCCGGCGCCGCCACCGCGAGCTCAGCCGCCAGTTGATCGGACGCATCCATCATCTGGTCCGCAGCGGCGTCGATGGCGATTGCCTTCTTCAGCGCTGCCTGTGCGGTAGCGTCGGTCATGTCGATCAGATCCCGCATCGGCGCTGGAGCATCAGTCGCCGGCGGTATAGGTTGATAAACGGTGGTGTAGCGGTTGGGCACCTGGCCAATGTTTCCCGCATTTCGGGAGAGGAGAACCGCTTCAAGCTGACGGGGATTAGCGAGCGTCGCGCTAGCCACATTGAGATTCGCCAAACCCCGGATGACGTTGTAAAACCCCTGCACCGCACCGACCACGCCGCGAGCACGGTTGATCGCGTCCGGCGGGTAGATGGTGTTCTGGAAGAAGTTCTGAATGGCGTTCAAGACCCCGTTGACCGCACCCAATGCACCACTGATGTCTCGCAATCCGGCGCCGATGACGTTCGTGATCGCAGTATTGATCGCCCCGATCGCCGACACGATTGCAGCGACGTCAATGAATTGGCCTTTTGCAGGCTGCGGCACGACCATGGTCATCACTAGAATCAGCACCAGAATCTTGGCGCGATGCGTCCAGGCCCAGTTCGTCAGGCCTTTCACAAACCGAAGAATCTCCAGCATGGCGTTTTCCCCTCCTTACTTCTTGAAGATCGTCTGCATGTCGTTCCGGAATTGTGCGCCAAACATGGCGTTCCGCTTCCGTATTGTGTTGTCGTGAGCCACGCGCGCCGCCTCCTGCCGGATGGCCGCCGCGATCATCCGCTGCATCATGGCCTGGCTTTTTACGGAGGCCGTCATACCTGCTGCCGCCAGGAACGGCGCCTCGCCAGGAGCCATGTTTACACCCTCGTCTTCAATCGCATTCGCGGCCGCCATCATCTGGTCCACCATCGCGTCCGAGGCCTTGAGGGTCTTGAGATTCGCCAGGGCCATAGCATCGTCGATGTCCGCAAGGTCTCGCTCGATGGGGTGGGCATCCGTCGGTTGGGGAATCGCGCGGTAGGTTTGCCCGAAGGCGTTGGTCAATTGGGCGAAGTCTCCCGTGCCTCGATTGCGCATGATGCTTTCGAGCAGAACGGGATTAGGCAGTTGGGCGCTCGAAACATTCACCTGCATCAGAGCGGTGAGCAGACCGCGGAACTGGGCAATCATTGAGCTGACCAGCGCTCGCGCCCGATTGATCAACTGAAGTGGGTACACCACCTGCTCCCAGAGGTTGCGAAACTGGCCGAGCACTCCATTGATCGCGCCGACCGTGCCCTGGATAGCGCTCAGCAGAGGCCCGATGACGTTGGTAATCGTCGCCACCACCTGCGCTGCGGCTGCGATGATGGCCGGGATGCCGAGTTGAGCCTTTGCCGGCGGCGCCACGGCGGTAAAGGCAATAGCTCCAGCCAAGGTCAGAGCCACCACGCGCCGTACGCGGGTCAACATGAAGAAGGCAAGCAGGTTTGTAAACAATAGCGTTAGGAGCTTCATAAGACCGTTTCTCCTTACGTCCGCACGGCCGCGCCAGCTACCGCACCCGACAACTCTTCGGGAAGTGGCGGCACGTCCGCGAGTCCGTTCGGGAATCTCTGAGCCAGTTCCTCATACACTTCCAGCGGAGGCTTGGTTGGATTCCTGGTGAAGCAATAGGTTCGATAGATGCGTTCTCGTGGGAAGGTCGTACACACCCAGTACTCCACTGGCGTCGGCACGAGACGAATCGTCTGTGTGGTCTCCGCCTTCTCACCAATGACCAGCAGCACCTCTGCGCTTCGCCCTTTCCGCGGTGCTCCGAAGTGCTTGATCTCGTCCAGAGCTACTTGATTGAGCGCCAGATGGGTCGCTAGCGGGCTCACGTCTCCGGGCTGCCGGCCGATGATTTTCGTGGAAACGTTTCGCACAATGCCGGGGCCGTGGATACGCGGTTGCGTGTCCGTCCCGACGAAGTCTTCCAGCGTTTGCGAAATGCCCCACACGCTCCCGCCGCGTTTTCGCGCCGTCCGGAATAGCTGCACCACTTCGGGCGCCAGGACGTTGGAGTCCAGCAATGACCAGCACTCGTCGAGAACCGTGATGCTGTGCTGGCCAGTTCTGCCGGAGGCGCGCTCCTGCATCGCATGGGCAATCATCATGCTCATGGCGATTTCGAGCTTTGGATCGTCGCTCAGCCTTTCCACGTTGAAGAACAGCCAGTCGGCGTCCGTCTTCAACGTCGTGTGCTGGTCGAACAACTTCGAGTAGACTCCCTTTTCCCCAGTCCATTCGCGGAGTTTGAGAGCCGCCAACTTTGCTTCTTCCACGGTCCGCTCGATCCGCTCTTCGTCGCGCCATTGTTGGAGCTCCTCTCGCAGGTCGTTGAATGTCGGTGTCGGGTTACTGTGCCGGATCGCGCAACGCTTGTAGGTGCGGCCGATCGCCTCGCTGAGCAGATTGTCGAGCAAGGCCGTGTCCGAATTCGGGCTGTCCCCGATCATGTGGCGGGTGAGGTTCTTGAGAAAGGCAATTTTGTCCTTACCGGGCGTTGCCGTACCTGGAGCCAGGTCCCACGGATTGAGGGTTATGCTTCCTTCAAGGTCCACATCAATGCACCGACCACCCATCAATTCCACCAGCGGACGGTACGAATCACCGCGCTCCAGAATCGAGATCAGCGGCTTCAGTCTTGCCATCATCAGCAGGAACAGCATCGCCATGAAGGTCTTGCCGCCGCCGGAGGCCGCCATGATCAGCATGTTGGCGTCGGCGAGCGACGAGTCCCACGGAGAGAAGGGCACAAGCTGACGTCGAGGTGTGTCGAGCAAGATTAACGGCAACTGCGGTGTACCCCGCCAGGAGGTTTCCGTGGGCAGGAGGTCGGCCGCATGTACCGTCAGGCAATCATTCTCCCGCTGGTTCTCTTCAGTCATCCCCGGAAGGCCCCCGATGAACAGCCGCCGCTTGGCTAGATCCTCGGGCAGTCCCCTGCTTCCGTTCATTTGCATCACCGTGTAAAGGACCTTCTGGCGCCGATCTGACAGCACCCGTTCGTGTTCGGCGAGGTCACGGTGGCTCTGCACGGGTTGCGAGGTGCGGACACCGATCACGATACTGGTACGACACGTTTTGAGCGAACTTGAGATCAGGTTCTCGAGTGTCTCGATCAACTGGCGCTGGGCCACCTGGGCATCAACGTCGATGCGGTACCCGCCATGCGAGTCCCGTTGCGCGGCCTGCATCTTTTTCAGGCGTCCTTTATACTGCTTGATCATCGCCGCCTGGTCCGGAATCATGACGTCGGTGTTGACCGTGATCGGAAAGTCGAGGCCCACAAGATCACGCAGTATCCCCGGAAAGGTTGCATCGGGAAGATCCTTCAAGGTGATAAACGAGTACAACAGGCCGCCGACGCGGATGTACGTCTCTTCTTCGTGCTCGATATTCGTATTGACAATCTGCTCCCGTGTGGTGCGATGTTGGAGCGAGGACTCCGGCCGACGAAGGGGGATCCGGTCCAACATCAACGGATTCAGAGATCGCTTTACCTCGAGGAAGATCTCTGCGTCTGTCAGCCGCCGCACTCCCATTCCTGTCGCTCTCAGCGTCTGCTCGACACCGGAGAGGATGGACCCAAACTCAGACAGAACATCATCGTGTTCCCGCGCTGTTCGTTGGATGCACCTATTCGCCGACAGGCTCAAGGCATGGAGGTTGAAGCGCTTCGTTACCGCCTTGCCGAAGGCGGCGCCGGGAAGTTCGTGATGAACTGTTGGATTCCAGTGGAAGTAAGCATGCAGAAGCGGCCGTAGATAGTAGCCTTCCTGCTCCTTCTTCCGCCAAGCGTCAATTCTCAACCGATCAAGGGCCAAGAGCGTTGGATTCTGATTCCGAAGTTGTTGCTGGTACCGCTCCCGCAGATCGCCGAGCCCTTCGGCGACCTCGAACCGAACTTGCATTCGCATGGACCGCTCGGGCAGTGAACGGATCAGCGCTTCGAGCGCGAGTTTCGTCCGGTTTCGGCCATCGTCGTTGTGATAGTACGAGTTGATGCCACTGAGCTCGTAGCCCGCAACCAAAGCGCCCGTGGTCCGGATGATCACGTCGTTCAAGATGTCGCGCACAGGCAGCAACTCCGAGAATGCGGGCTGGTGCAAAGACGCCCTATGCTGTTCGATGGTCATTGGCATCGATCTCCTCCTCCTTGAAGTAGTCGAGTTTCATTCCCGAATCCGGCTCGAGCCCACAGTAGATCCGGGGCTTGGTGTACCAGGCAAGAAAGTCCTTCAGGTAGCCACCAGGTTTTCCATACTTGAATAGCATCAGAAACGGGATGCTCAGCACCGGGACGATGTACTGCAAAAACACGTTCATTGGTATCCCGAACAACTGACGATCGACCCACCGGCCGAAGATGTTGGTGAGGGCCGCTAAACCGATCACGACGAACCAATCTTCGAACTCCAGGTACAAGAAGCTGACCCGCGTGTGTAGATTGCGGTGAACGGGGCTGATATTGAGTGCCATGACGTTTCTTGTCCCTCCTTCAGCTAATGCCGCCAAGCCCTTTCGCGATGAACCATTCCGCCAACCGCAGCACGCCCGACAAAGCCAAGCAAAGTGCGGCGGCGCTGAAGTGCCGCATCCAGGCACCGCCGGCATACATGCGATGACCGATACCCGCATACAGCATGAATCCGTGCAACAGTTGCAGTACGGCGTAGACGGGCAGGAAGACATTGCAGGTCCAATTCACCATGCCCCGCATCGTGATCCAGACCAAATCCGGGTTATTCCATGCAGCCTGAGCCGCGAATTTCTCGATCCCGCGCAAGACACCGGAGACCATCAAGCAAAGAAAACCGGCCCAGGCTCATCTTCTACACCATGTCCGCGGAAGTTACGCATTTCCAAGGGTTTGCAACTTTGAAAACGGCCTAGTGACACGCTTTCTCTCCGCCTGCGCCCATCTGGAGATAAGTTCAGCATGGGCGTAGCGCGGGTGGCATGGCGACGCCGCAGGCTTGAAAAACCTTGCCCACCACTCCGGAAGTCTGGCCGCGAAAAACGTAACCCTTCCCACTGATCGCAACTTCCATCTCAATGAGGTTGTCCAGATCCCGCATGACGTCAGCCCATTCCAGTTTCCACCCCTTGCGCGCCAAACAGGCTTCCAGTTCCCGGCGCAACAGGAGCGCCAGAAACGAGCAAAATACGTGGCCGCGAATAGTCTCGTCGCACTTGTGAAAAACCGGCCGTGTATCGAGCAGCGATTTCATCGAGCGGAAGACATCCTCGACCATCCACAGTTGTTTGTACTTCAGCGCCACTTCCCTCGCCGGGAGGTCTGTGTTGGTCGTCAGCACCCACTTGCCGTCGTGGCGCGCTTCCTCCTTGATCTTGTCCTCGTCCACGGCAAACTGTTTTCCTCCTGCGCACAGGTATTTGCGATACCCTTTATTGCCCACCAGCGACTTGTCTCCATGGCCTAAGGCATCGCGCAGCGAAGCCACCACGGCTTCGCGGTCGTGGCGGTCCTTGGTGGCTTGATCCTCGTTCAAGCACACCACGTACCGACGCGAATCCTCGACCCAAACTTCTTTCACCTTCAGCGGCGAGGGATCGTTCCGGTCGTCGCTTTTGGGATGCACTTCCGCGTAGCGGCCGGCGCGCGCTACTACCGCCTTGGCTTCCGTCGAACTCCTCATGCGGACGCCCAGAATGTACTTCCACTCCCGCTTCTCCACTTCCGCCAGAGTCTCGGCGCTGATCATCCCGCGGTCGGCAACTATGCATACCGATCCGATTCCGAACCGGGTCTTCAACCGCTCCACGATGGGCACCAGGCTCTTCACGTCGGCCGTGTTGCCCGGCCAGAGTTCGCTGCAGAGCGGATTGCCATTCTGGTCCAGCACCATGCCCACCACCATCTGCTTCAGGTCGGGACGATGATCTTTCGAGTGCCCGCGCCGGCCGAGGCTCTCACCCCCCTCGCCTTCGAAGTAGATCGAGGTGGTGTCGAAAAACACAAGGTCCAAATCGGAGAACAGGTCCCGGCGCAGCGCGAATAACGCTTCCTCAATGAGGTCCTTGTTGGTACGGGGAGCGAAAGGCGTGGCCCCGTCCTGCTGATCCTCCGGAAGAACCTCGCCCACCCAGGCCATGGCCCGGTAGAGGTGGTGCAAGTCCAGATCGCCGACACCCTGGATGTCGTAGTCGTCCTTCCACTTCTCCGCGGCACGGTCACTGCCGGGCGCGAAGAGGCGATGCAGCACGGTGAGGAAGATGGCCCGCTCGACGGAAAACTCGAAGCGCCGCCCTACCAGCAAGGTCATCAGGACTTTGTTGATCGAGCAGTCCTGCCAGAGTCGTTGGAAGATCAGGTCCGGCCCGATCCTGGCGCTGCGAGTGGTAATACTGTCGCCCCGCGCATGAGCGCCGAGGACGGCAAGTTTCTCGGAAAACCGACCCAGAGACTGAATCAGCGAGTCGAGCCGACCGCTGGCCAGCAACTCATCCAGGCGGCCGAGACGAAGCACAACGCGCTGCTTGACCTTGCCGTCCACCCACTGGTTATCCACGATGAGTAGATACGTCCGGGAACCGTTGGTCTGCGTACGAACGAACAAAGCGGCGCTCCTATGTCACTATCATGGCTCCATATTACTCCGATAAACAAGTCTTATTATCGACGATTCGCAAGGAGACGTGACACTAGGATTTCGCGCTAAAAGGCATCGCCTTGTGTGAAATCAGCAAGTTGCCGCCACTTTGTTTGGCAAAGTGTAGAAGATGAGCCAG
>JAIQFL010000111.1 GCA_020073365.1 Terriglobia bacterium
CTGTACGGGGAATTCTTCGAGCGTGGCGTGCGCTACTTCTTCCCCGACGCCAGCCTGGTAACGGTGGGGCGCGCGCCCGAGGTGAAGCCCACGCTGCTGTTTCACAGCCGCACCGATGGCGGCGTGGACCTGGAATGGATGGGAACCCGTTACCATTTCGCGTGCCCCGGCCGTCCCTTTACGGAAGACCAGTTGCGGCTGCTGGGCGCGGTCGGCGCGGTGCTCTCCGTGCGCTATCGGAGCATCTTCTCGGCGGTTTCGGCCACCTCCACTTTCGCCCTGTTCGAAGGGCTGCCGGAGGATCGCTATGTCTCGGCCTTTCTCGATCACACGCCCTACCTGAGCGAGGACTCGCTGCCCTGCCAGCCCGACGTGGTGGCCAACGCCATCGAGGTGCTGCGCGAGAGTTCGTTGCTCACCTATGAGAACCGCCGGATCTCCACGGGCGTAATCCTGACGGGCAGCGGATCGGATGCCCTTCACGCCGACCCGGTGCTGCCGGAGGGAGCTTTGCGGTACACCAATTCGCTGGTCGGCATCAAGAGTTTTCACAGGCTCTGCGATGGCCTGCAAACGGTCTTCCTGGTGGACCGCGACGGCATGCTGGTGGACCTGGTGGACATACAGGAGTTCTCCCGGCACCACGATGCCGCGCCGCTGCCGGCGCCCAGTTCCGCGCGCTACCTGGCCCACAGTCTGGCCACACTCGACAGCGGCCACATCTGCCTGGTGCTCACGCCCAACGGAGAGATCAAGGTGTTCGCGGGCGGCGTGCAGGTCTTCAACTTTATGGAGGGCCGCTGGCACCTCACCGATATCGTGGAGAAGTACCGCGAATTCCAACTGGCGCTGGGTGACGTGGCGCTCGCCGAACGGCTGTTCACCGCCGCGCTGAACCTCGCCGAGCATCGCCGCGGCGGCCTCTTCGTGGTGCTTCGCCGTCCCGAATCGGCGCGTGAGCTGGTGTCACCGACCGACCTGCTGGAGAACGACGGGCCGCCGGGGTACAGCAAAGGCCAGATCCACTACCTGCTGCGGCGCAAGGACGTCCTGAACCTCGAGCTGAGCGTGCTGCAAAGCATCGCACGGGTGGATGGCGGCATTGTGATGGACCGCGGCGGCCGTCTGCTGGCCTTCGGCGCCATCCTGCGGCACGCCGGCGAAGAGCTTGCCGCCGAGGATGGCGGCCGCTCCACCGCCGCCGTACACGCCTCCCGTTTCGGCCCCGTCCTGAAGATCAGCGAAGACGGATCCGTCTCGTTCTACGGCGGCGGGTTGAAGCTGTGGGAGATTTGACGACCCTTCCCACAAGAAAAAGCCCGCCGGGGTGCTGCAACCGGCGGGCTCGGAGAGTGGTCGTGGTAGCTGGCTAGAAGGTTAGCGTGCCGCGGAACGTCATGGTGCGGTTGCCGCCCGGAGCACCCACGGTGCCGAACGACGTGCTGTTTGCGTTGGTGCTGCCCATGCCCCAACTCGGGTGGTTCAGGATGTTGGAGGCCGAGGCGAAGATCGCGAACTTGGCACGCTCGGTAATCTTGAAGGCCTTAGTAAGGGCCGCGTCCCAACTGAAGTTGTTTTTACTGTAAATGTACAGGATCTGGCCCAGCGATCCGGGTGTTGTATTGTAAGTAAGGAACTGAGGATTGGCCCTGCCATCCGGTCCCACCAGGCTCAGAGGAACCGCCAGCCGCGTGAGATCCGTGGCGCCTGACCGGGCTAACAGCGGGTTCGAGTTACCGGTCTGGTTGACCCTTTGTAACGGCTGGCCGTGGAACATACTGGCAATCTGGTCCAGCGTGACGCCGGGAGCAAGTTGCACTCCGGATGCCTGGTTGTTGAAGGTATTGAAACCGCCGGTCAACTGGGTCGGAAAGCCGGTGCCGAACTGGATGATGGAACTGGTGGTCCAGCCGCCAAACAACGAATCCAGAATACGGTTGTTGATTGCCAGTTTCTTCCCCTTGCCGATGGGCAGGTCATACGTGCCGAAGGTTTGCAGGACGTGCTTCTGGTCGAACAGAGAAGGCCTGCGGTCCAGGCTTTGGTTACGCCACGTAAAATAGTCGGCGTTCTGAATGGAACTGTCTGCCGGAAGGTTGGTCAGACCCTTGCTGAAGGTGTAGTTGGTGGTCCAGGTCAGGCCATGGGAGAACTGCTTGCGGAGCTGGACCTGGAGGCCGTTGTAGCTGCTCCAGCCGGAATCGTCCACGTAACTCAGGGTGCCGGCATCGAAGGGATTCAGCAGGAAGAAGTTAATGGGATAGTTGCCCGGAGCGTTGTACTGTTGGGTGGCCGAGGGTTGAATGCGAGTCTGTGTGCAGGGGCTGAAGCTGCTGCCAAACATGCGGCACACATAGTTTTGATTGGTGGCCAGCGAGTTTGCCAGAGCGCCGGCAGCGCCGGTTTGCAGGTTGGTGACGAAGGTTGGATTCGTGTACCCGGAAGCGGCTGCGATTGCCGGGACGGTACCGCGAGGGCCGAACGCCGCGTCGAAGATGGGCAGATTCACCTGGCCAGCCAGGCCGTTGTTCTGGAAGGTAGCTCCTTTTCCGTTAGCCTGATTGATGGTCAGATTGTTCTGGGCATTCTGGAACTCCTTGAGGAAACCGTTCTCAAAGATGTTGACTTCGTTCAAATTGCTGGTGCGCCAGGAACGATGCCCCTGGTTGCCCACGTAGCGGACTTCGAGCACCGTGCCCCTCGCCAGTTCGCGCTGGATGCCGAAGTTCCAGTTGATCGTATAGGGCGCCACCAGGGTGGGCTTCATCCCGTAGAACAGCGAGGAAAACGTATTGTTAGCCTGGATGTCCACCGGGGAATAGGGAGCGATCCCCGTGAAGGCCGCTGGCGTTAACGGACTGGCAACCACATCCGAAAGCGTGGTGAAGGCGGGCAAGACACTCTGGCCGGGTATCAAAGTCTGACTGGCGGTCTTGCCGATGTTATTGCCCAGGTTCTGCGCGAACATCTGGGTTCCCTCGTCATAGTAAGACATCGAGTAGCCGCCGCGAATCACGGTCTTGTGAGTGCCCACGAGTTTCCCGAGCAGGCCGGAATCCGCGGTGGGGTTCCAGGAGAAGCCCAGGTTCGGAGCGAAATTGAGGTAATCCGGCTTATAGGGGTGGTGGCCAATGGTGGCGACAGGATTTGTATTTCCACTCATAACACCGGGAGAAAACAGTCCCACCGAGGGTCCGTAAATGTCGCTGAGGCTCGGGATGGCGGTGATACCCTCGACATCGTACATATCGCCCTGTGCTTCCCAACGAAGGCCGAAGTTCACGGTCAGGTTGGGTTTGAGGCGCCACCGGTCCTGGACGAAAGCGCCGCCCATGTAGGTACGGGTCCAGGTATGGTTGATGAAACCGCCATACTGCCTGGTTGCGGGGTCAACCACCACGCCAAGCCGCGCCTGGGAAACCCTACCAGTCAATTCGTTGTAAAGCTGGACTGCGCCGCCGGAATTTCCCAGATCCGTATTAATGTCGCCCGGCAGAGTTGCCGCCGTGAAGAGTTGTCCGGGCAGCGGATCGCCACTCGGTGTCCCATTGGCGTACGTCGGTAAGGGGAAGGTCTCGCCCGTGTCATGCCAGTCAGTGCGCCGGTAACTGGCGCCAGCCTGGATGGTGTGGTTCCCTTTGATCTTCGTGAAGGTGTCGTAAATCGTAGTGATATAGTGCCGCCCGGTGACGTTCTGTTGATCGATGTACGGCACCGTTGCGCCGAACTGAAGTGTGCCCCCGATCCGGAGCGGAGTGCCGTTGTAGGTGAAATTGGTGCCGTAGCCCTGGGTGGCCGACGCGTTTGAATCGCCGCTGTGCTGCACGCCGTAGCGGAATTCGTTGAACATGCTGGCCGAAAGAGTGGACTGCAAGGCGATGTTCCATACGAAGTACCCGCCGATGCGGAATGGATTGACGCGATTGCCATCCTGGAGCAACGCATAGCCCGTCTGCCAGGAATGCTCGAGGTTCCAGGCGAAGGTCAATTGTTCCTTGGGCGTGATGTAGTAATCGAACCGCGTGGTCGGAAAATACTGGTAGAGGTTGTTGCTCGTGTTCCACTGCCAACTGGTTCGGTTGAAATCCGAGCTGGCGGTCCGGGTGGCATACGAAGGGATCTTGGCGTTGGTCGCGATGATTGACTGGGCCACGGGATCGAGCTTGTTGGGCGCGCCCTGCGACGCGGCCAGAGTGAGCAGGTTAACTGTGTTGGTTTGGTTGGTAGTGCCATTCACCAGGTACGTATAGTTACCGGCCGCCGCCGCGGGTGTCAGCACGCTGTAAGTGTTTACCCTGACCTGCGGATTGTAGAGGTATTCGTAGTTAAAGAAGAAAAACAGCTTGTCCTTGAGAAAGCCGAACGGAACCAGCTTGCCGCCGAGATTTCCGCCGAAGTTATGGTTGCGGTTATAGGCCCGCGGAACTTTGTTCGCATTGTTGCTCCAGCTATTGGCGTTGAACTGCTCGCTGGTGGGCTGGTAGAAGGCGCTGCCGTGGTACTGGTTACCGCCGCGCTTGGTGATGAACTTGATGTTCACACCGCTCTCAGCGCCGGAATCCGCGCCCAAGCCGCTGGTTTCCACGGAAACTTCTTCCAGGGCTCCCAGGCGCACTGGAACCGTGGTGTAGAATACCGTGCCGCCGCTCTTATACCCGTTGGAAGCGTCGTTGATTCCATCCACCGTTACTTCCACGGCGCCGCCGGGAATGTTGTTGAAACGGGTGTCGCCGTTGCTGCCATTGGTTTTCCCTGGCACCAGGGCGGCTAATGCCAACGCCTGGCGGGCCGCGAGGGGCAGTTCATTAATCAACTTGGGTTCCACCGTGGTGGCCACCAACTGGGTAGTAGTATCCAGTATGGGCGCGGCGCCTTCCACCGTCACAGTCTGGGTCTGTTGGCCCACCTGTAAGGCGACTGGCACGTCCGTGGTTTGGCTGGCGACTACCGAAATGTGGTTCGTTATGGACGACTGAAACCCTGTCGCGCTGACCGTCAACTCAAAGGCGCCGAAGGGCAGGTCGGGGAACTGAAACTGGCCGGAGCCATTCGAAGTGGTTTCCTTCGTGGTACCGTTGACCTCGTCTTTCAGTGCAACTTTGGCGCCTGGCACCGCGGCGCCGCTCGGGTCTGTAACCGTCCCCGAGATCATGCCTACAATTCGCATTTGAGCAAATGCGGTGTGGCAGCCGAGCATCAGCGCGGTTGCCAACAGAAACGTCCAGAGCCTGCTAACACGCTCGTTCTTCATGATTTGCCCCAACTCCCCTTTGAAGAACCTCGTGGGCACAGAGTTAACCGTTTCACCCAATGGGCCGAGGTTGTTG
Organism: Terriglobia bacterium; assembly: GCA_020073365.1. Lineage (GTDB taxonomy): Bacteria > Acidobacteriota > Terriglobia > Bryobacterales > Bryobacteraceae > JAIQFL01. The sequence goes on from JAIQFL010000111.1 coordinate 5,328, forward strand.
GTGTTAGTGTAAGCGCTGTCAGCGTGCATGTCAACAGTTAAATTCAGTTAACAGAACGCGCCGAAATGGATTTAACACGAGTACAATGAAAAGGACAGACATGAACCTCGAACAGGTGGCCCGGCGCGCCAAGGTTTCCACCGCGACAGTCTCTCGCGTCCTCAATAATGCCAGCGTAGTCAAGAGTTCAACGCGCGCGCGGGTCGTGAAAGCGATCAACGAACTGAAGTATTACCCTAATCTCCATGCGCGGAGCCTGGCCGGAGGCAAGAGCCGCACCATCGGCGTGATCGCCTCGAACATGGAGAACCCGTTTTTCTTCGATATCTACAAGACCATCGAGAGCGACGCGCATGCCGCCGGCTATGAAGTGGTGGTGGCCAACACGGACTACCGCTCCGAGCAACTGGTCACCAGCATCCGCCTGATGATTGGCCGGCGCGTGGCCGGGCTGGCGGCCATCGTCTCGGAAATGGCGCCGGAGCTGATCGACGAGCTCAACGAGAGCCGTATTCCCGTAGTCTTTTACGATGTTGGCACGCCCCGCCCGAACATCACCAGCATCCGCGTCAATTACCGGCGAGGCATCGAAAAAGTGATCGACTATTTGCACAGCCTGGGGCACCGCCGCCTGGGCTTCGTGGGCCACCACGCCGTACTGGGGCCCATCAATGAACGGATGCGGGCGGTGATGGACGCCATGGCGCGAATTCCTTCGCTCGAAGTGCGCACCGCCGCCGATGCCGACACGCTGGAAGGCGGCCGGCAAGCCACGCGGTCGTTGCTCGCCACGGGCTTCCAGCCCACCGCGATTATTTGTGTTAACGATATCACCGCGGTGGGGGCATTGCGCGAGCTGCGCGAGCGCGGGCTTCGGGTGCCGCAAGATGTGTCGGTGACGGGGTTCGACAACGTCAAGCTTTCCGAATTCTGCTATCCGGCTCTCACTACGGTCCACATCCCGCGCGAAAAAATCGGCCACCTCATTTGCGCATCCTTGCTTTCCCGGACCGGCAAGACAGCCGCCGCCGACCCCGAGCTGGTGATCGATCCAGAGTTCGTACTGCGCGATTCCACGGGGCCGGCGCCGCAGTAGGACGGGCTGGATGCCAGCAGCGGAGGCCACCCTGCCTGGCAGTCGCTAGCGCCAGAAACGGTGGGACAGACGATTCGCCTGTCCTCGCCGGCGGTCCGCGAAGCGGGGCGCGGCGAGTTTCGCTCGACCGCAGGCAGCGGGGTACCCACTGGGTCCGCCTGCCCCCCAGCTCACACCTATACAACACCCACACCAGCCAGATTGCCTGTGATACAGTAAGCGATTACAGCTATGCCTTCACTGCCCGCGCTCCTGTTTCAGACCTCTCAGTCGGGTTTGCTTACGCTCTCGGGCGTGGATCTCGCCATCATTGTCCTGTACTTCATCTCCGTTCTGGGAATCGGTTTCTACCTGAAACGCTACACCAAAACCGGCGAAGATTTCTTTCTGGCCGGGCGGGAGATGACGGCATGGGTGGCCGGCCTGAGTTTTCTGGCCGCCAACCTCGGCTCGCTCGAATTGATGGGCTGGGCGGGCGCCACGTACCAATACGGCATCCTGGCAGCGCACTGGTACTGGGTCGGCGCGGTCCCCGCCATGCTGTTCCTGGCGATCGTGATGATCCCCTTTTATTACATTTCCAAGACCCACTCGGTGCCCGGGTACCTCAAACTACGCTTCGGCGAACCGGCGCGCGCCCTCTCCGCCGTTTCCTTCGGTTTCATGACCGTGCTGATGAGTGGCATCAACATGTACTCGATGGCCCTCGTCTTGAAGGTGTTTCTCGGCTGGGACATTTATTTCAGTATCTGGGTCTCTTCCATCACGGTGGCATTGTACGTTGTCCTGGGGGGATTGCTCTCCGCCATCTTCAACGAGGTGCTTCAGTTCGTGCTCATCTGGCTGGGCGCCTTGCTGGTTTCGATCATCGGGCTGATCGAGGCGGGCGGCTGGAGCGGCGTAGTCAACCGCATCCACAACCTCTACCCGGGGCAGGATTTCACCCACATGTGGAGCGGGCTGGGCTCTTTTAACGACAACCCCATGGGCATCAACTGGATCGGCATTGTGTTCGGGTTGGGCGCCGTGATTTCCATGGGCTACTGGACCACCGACTTCCTGGTGGTGCAGCGCGTCATCTCCGCCAAGGATCTTCGTTCGGCCAAACTTGCCCCCATCATCGGCGCCGCTTTCAAGATGTGCGTGCCGTTCATCGTGATCCTGCCGGGGCTGCTGGGCCTGGCGCTGCTTCCCAAAGGTTTTCTGGTGCCTGAGAGTCAGGCCGTGGCTACCGGCGGCCATAGTTACAACGAAGTGTTGCCCATCATGATGGCCCGCTATTGCGGACCGGGCCTGCTGGGCCTGGGAGTCACCGCCCTGATCGCCGGCTTTATGTCCGGCATGGCCGGCAATGTGAGCGCCTTCGCCACGGTGTGGACCTACGATATCTACCGCGCCTTCTTCAAGAAGGAAGGCACCGATGCGCACTACGTCAGTGTGGGCCGCTGGTGCACCATCCTGGGCGTGCTGGTGAGTATCGGCACCGCGTACCTGGTGATGTCGTTCAAGAGCATCATGGATTACGTGCAGGCTTTGTTCAGCTTCTTCATCGCCCCGCTGTTCGCCACGGTTCTGCTGGGCATGTTGTGGAAGCGCAGCACGCCGGCGGGCGGGTTCTGGGGCCTGCTGGCCGGAACGGTTTCCTCCGTCAGCATGTGGGCCTGGGTGAAGCTCGACCCCACGGCCATCCGGTACATCGCCTTGTCGCCGGCAGCCAAGGATATGGCCGAGAACATGTTTCGGGCGCTCTGGTCGTGCATTATTTGCGCTCTCGTCACCGTGCTGGTCAGCCTGGTCACGAAGCCCAAGCCCGAGTCGGAACTGGCCGGCTTGGTCTACGGCTGTACCAAGATCCCCTCGGAAGGCCATCTTCCGATATACCAACGCCCCATTTTCTGGGCCGGGGTGGTGGCGGTCGCGTTTGTCATCTTGCAGGTCGTCTTCTGGTAGGTTAAAGAATGCATCGTCCCGGAATGCTCTCCATCTGGTTCTTCATCGGCATCCTGTTGCTGGCATACGGAATCCTGATTCTCGGCGCCGGCCTTTACGAGTTAGCGTCTCCGCCTCCGCCGGAGCACCGCGTGGTGCTGTCCAATCTGCACGCCAGTATCTGGTGGGGCGTCCTTCTCATCATCATGGGCACTATATACTCGGTGCGGTTCCGGCCGAGGAAAGGGAACGATTAATGACCAACGGCAAAGCACGCCCGATGACGTTCGGGGTCATCGTCGGGAATCGAGGATTCTTCCCGGGCCATCTCGCCGACAGCGGGCGAACCGAGATGGTGGCGGCGATCGAGAAAGCCGGCCATGGCGTAGTAGTGACGGGCCCCGATGATACGCGCCATGGCGCCATCGAGTCGCGCGCCGAAGCCGCGCGTTGCGCGGACCTGTTCCGGAAAAACAGCGACAAGATCGACGGCATCATCATCACGCTGCCGAATTTCGGGGACGAGCGCGCTATCGCCGACACGCTGCGCGCGGCCGGCCTCCCCGTGCCCGTGTTGGTGCAGGCCACGCCGGATACACCCGGCCTGATGACCATCACGGACCGGCGCGACAGCTTTTGCGGCAAAATGTCGGTCTGCAATAACCTGACGCAGTACGGGATTCCATATTCGCTCACCACCCGTCATACCGAGGCCCCCGATTCCGATTTCTTCCGCCGCGATCTGGAGTGGTTCGCGGGAGTATGCCGCGTGGTCCGCGGCCTGCGCCGCCTGCGCATCGGAGCCATCGGAGCGCGCCCGGCAGCGTTCAACACGGTCCGTTACAGCGAGAAGATTCTAGAGGCCAACGGGATCTCCATCGAGCCCATCGACCTTTCCGAAATCCTGGGGCGCATCGCGCAGATGGGCGATGAGGACCCCGCCGCGCTAGCCAAGATGGAGGCCATATGCCGGTACGTCTCCACGGGGAGCGTGCCCCGCGACGCCCTGCTCAAGATGGCCAAGCTGGGCGCGGTGATCGACCAATGGATGGCGCAAACCGAAGTTGCCATCAGCGCCGTGCAGTGCTGGACCTCGCTCGAGGAGTTCTTCGGCGTGGTGCCCTGCACGGTGATGAGCATGATGAGCGAGAACCTGATGTCGAGCGCCTGCGAAGTGGACATTTGCGGCGTAGTCGGCATGCACGCGCTGCAGCTCGCCTCGGAAACTCCCAGCGCCCTGCTGGACTGGAACAACAACTACGGCGAGGACCCCGACAAGGCCGTCTGCTTCCATTGCAGCAATCTGCCCAAGCATTTCTTCCGCGAAGTGAAGATGGATTTCCAGCAGATTATCGCCGGCACGGTGGGCCGCGAGAACACCTACGGGACCTGCGTGGGGCTGGTGAAGTCCGGGCCGATGAGCTTTGCGCGATTCTCCACCATCGACCGCGAGGGTAAGATCGCCGGCTACGTCGGGGAGGGCGCTTTTACCGACGATCCGCTGGATACCTTCGGCGGCGCGGGCGTAGTGCGCATCCCCAATCTACAAGGGTTGCTGCGCTACATCTGCGAGCGCGGCTTCGAGCATCACGTGGCCGCCAACCTGGCTCCCGTCTCAGGCGCGGTGCGGGAAGCCACTTCGCGGTACCTGGGCTGGAGCGTACACCAGCACCAGTAAAACAAGAAAGACATAATAGCCACGAATAAACACGAATGAACACGAATAAGACAAAAGCAACGGCACTTGTTTTATTCGTGTTCATTCGTGTTCATTCGTGGCCCAATCATTCTTCTCTATGAGCATCGTTGCAGGTGTCGACTTCGGAACGTTGAGCGTCCGGGTATCCATCTTTGATAGCGCCAAAGGCCGGCTGGGCGCGGGCGTGGGCGAATACCCGCTGCTGCGGAAAAAGGAAGATCCCGACCACGCCACCCAGAGCCACGCCGATCACATGAGAGCGCTGGCCGAGGCGATGCGCAGCGCCATCCAGAACGCCGGTATCGACGGCCATGCTATCCAAGCCATCGCGCTCGACACCACCGGCTCCAGCATCATCCCGGTGGACGAGCATCTGAACCCCATCGACGATTACTACCTGTGGTGCGATCATCGCGCCTGGCAGGAAGCCGCCGAAATCACGGCCGCCGCGCGCGCCCGCAGGCTCGAAGCCATCGACTGGTGCGGCGGCATCTACTCCTCGGAGTGGGGCTTCGCCAAGCTGCTGCACTGGCTGCGCCACAATCCCCAGAAGCGGGAGCGCTTTCGCACGGCGCTGGAGCATTGCGACATGGTCGCCGCCGTGCTGTGCGGGATCCACGATCCGGCCGAGGTCCCGCGCAGTGTCTGCGCCATGGGACACAAGTGGATGTGGAACGCCGGTCTGGGCGGGCTTCCGCCCGAGGAGTTTTTGACATCGGTGGATCCGCTCCTGGGCGGCGTGCGATCCAAGCTCGACGGCCGCTATGAGACGTCCGACCGGGTCGCCGGGCGCCTGGCGCCGGAATGGGCGGAGAAGTTGGGGCTGCGCGTGGGCATTCCCATCCCCGTGGGAGCGTTCGACGCGCACTGGGACGCCATCGGCGCGGGCGTTCGGCTGGGCGACGTGGTCAATGTGGTGGGGACCTCCACCTGCATCGTCGCGATCAGCGAAAAGGCGGGGCTGATTCCGGGCGTCTGCGGCGTGGTCGAGGGATCGGTCGACCCGCGTTGCACCGGCATCGAGGCGGGGCTTTCCGCCACCGGCGATATCTTCGAGGCGATCGCGCGGCGCGCCGGGAGCACAGTGGCCGAGCTTTCGCGCGGTCTGGAGAGCTATCACGGCGGCGAGACCGGCTTGCTGCGCCTTACGTGGGACAACGGCGACCGCACGGTGCTGGTGAATCCCGAGCTAAGTGGCATCACCCTGGGCTGGCGTCTCACGCACACCGCACAGGACGAGCTTTTCGCTGCCATCGAAGGGACGGCCTTCCACACGCGCGTCATCCTGGAACGAATGGAGGAGCATGGCGTGCCCGTGCGCCGCATCATCAACGGCGGCGGCATTCCGCAGAAGAACCCGGTGCTCAACCAGGTGTACGCCAACGTGATGGGCAAGCCGATCCTGGTGCCCAAGGGCGATGTCACCAGCCTGGGCTCGGCGATCTTCGCGTTTCTGGCCGCGGGAGCATTCCGGACCATCGAAGAGGCGCAGAACGCGCTGTGTCCCGATTTCGCCGTCATCCAGCCGGAGCCTGCGCATGCCGCGACGTGCCAGGAACTGTACGCGCTGTATCGCAAGCTGTATTTCTCATTCGGCGAGCGGCGGTCGGGGGCCGTCGAGATCGGCGAAGTATTGCCCGAGCTGCGGCGCATCGCGGCTCGCGCGCGGGGAGGAAAGAGTGCTGGAAGCGCTGCGAGCTGAAGTCCTGGAAGCCAATTTGGAACTGGTCCGCAGGGGCCTGGTGATCTACACCTTCGGAAATGCCAGCGGAGTTTCCCGCGAGCACGGCCTGGTGGCGATCAAACCGAGCGGCGTCCCCTACGAGAAGATGACGCCGGCCGATATGGTGATCACGGACCTGGAGGGGAAGGTAGTGGAAGGCAGCTTGCGGCCATCCTCCGACCTGGCTACCCATGTGGCGCTCTACCGTGCGTTCCCCTCGATCGGCGGCGTGGTGCATACGCATTCCCGCCATGCCACGGCGTGGGCGCAAGCGTGCGTCGAGATTCCCTGCTTCGGGACCACGCACGCGGACTACTTTCACGGCGCGATACCGGTGACCGCGCCGCTGGCGCCGGAGGAGATCGAGACCGAGTACGAAGCCAACACCGGGTTGGCGATCATTCGCCGCCTGGCGGGCCACGACCCGCGGCATTCTCCGGCGGTTCTGGTCGCGGGACACGCTCCCTTCTGCTGGGGAAAGACCGTGAGGGACGCGGCGCACCTCGCGGTGATCGTCGAAGAAGTGGCGGCCATGGCGTGGCAGACGGTGACGATCAACCCCGCAGCCAAGCCGATTTCGGAAGCGCTGCTCAACAAGCATCACTTCCGCAAGCATGGGCCAGGGGCGTATTACGGGCAGGCAAAATAGGACAGACGATCGGGTTTCGTCGTCTGTCAGATCCCAGACCGGGTCCCGGGGCAGGGGCTGCGGCCCAGCGCGGCCCGCACGTAGGGAGTTGCTCCGCGGTGAGCCTTTTGGCCCCGCTGCCATACCGTCTCAACAAGCGCGGCGCAGGGACTCGGCGAGAACCTGCTGCTTCTCCGGGGTTAGCTTCCTGCCATTAGCGGTCACGTAGAAGACGTCGATGGCTTTGTGGGCTTCGGTGTCGATCAGGACTACCTCGATATTTCCGCCGTTGGAGGAAATCGCGGAGGCCAGATCGTACAGCAGGCCGGGACGGTCTTCCGCGACGATCTCGATCAGGGTGGCCGTGCGGCTGGCTGCGGAGTCGAACGAAACACGCGCCGGGATGCGGGCTTTGCGGCTGGGGAGGGTGGGCTTGGGACGGCTGCGCAGCAGTTCCGCGACGTCGGTCTTGCCGGCGATCACGCGTTCCGCGGTGGTGCGGAGGCGGTCCACTTCCGTGGGGTTCAGGTCCAGCGTGCGGCTCGGGTCGGCAAACGTGAAGGTGTCGAGCACCAAGCCGCGACGGTTCGAAAACGCCTCGGCTTCCAGGATGTTCATGCCGAAACTCGACAACGTTCCGGCTGCCGCGGCAAACAGACCGGGACGGTCGCCCGCCACCAGAGTCAGTTGCCAGGCGGATTCCAGTTTGCGGACATCCACGGCCACGCCGCGCTGGCGGCTCTTCGCCTCCAGCGCCATGTGCCCCTCGATTTCGGTCTCGGTGTGGGTCCGCAGGTAGCGTGTGGGGAAGCCCTGGAGGAAGGCGACGCGTCCCGGCGGGCCGGAGGGCAACGTCTCGATGCGGTCGGATTCCAACTCGCGCGTCAGCTCGTTGTAGACCATCAGGTAGAGCCGCCATAACTGTTCGGAGCGCCACGGCGTCATGATCTGGGGATTTACCGCGCTGATATCGGCATAGGTCAGCAAGGTGAGCGCTTTGAGCCGCTCCACGGTCTCCACCTGGTGGGCCACGTCGCGGATAGTCTGCGGGTCAAACACATCGCGCGCCTGCATGGTGGCGGAAAGATCCAGGTGCCTCTGAATCAGGAACAGAGCGGTCTCGCGGTCCTGCTCCGGCATCCGGATGCGTGCCATGGCGGCGCGGGCCAGCCGCAGGGAACCGTCCACATGGCCTTCGGTGAGCGAACCTTTGCCGGTGTCGTGGAACAGCAGCGCGAACATCAGCAGGCCGGGTTGCCTCACCTCCGCCAGGAGGTCGGCATAGCCGGCGCGCACGTTCAGCAGGTTCTGCATGGCCACCAGGGTGTGCTCATCCACGGTGTAGCGGTGGAAGAAATCGCGGATCACCAGGCACTCGATCTGTTCCATCTCCGGGAAGATGGCCAGGAGCACGCCGGTTTCGTGCATGGCCCGCGCGGCCAGGGGCGCGTGCGGCAGCGAAAGGATCTGGTTCAGCGCGGTCCAGAGGGGGCGGGGCTCGGTGAACCAGGCGCGCAACTGGTCGAGCCGTGACTCGATGTGCTGTTCGGCTTCGAACGAAATGCGGATCCCATGGCGGGCCACGAACTCGAACAGGCGCAGGACCAGCTCCGGCTCCACGCCCAGGCGTTGAGGCGCGCGGAAGTGGGCGCGTTCGCGATGCACGCTGAAATCGGCGTTGGAGAGGCGCCCACGCCAGTCGCGGAACTGCGCGAACAGAGAACTGGACTGGGCCTCGTTCGCCTCCAGCACGCGAACCGCGGCGCGGTGTATGGCGCGGGAGTGGCGATAGTACGCGCGCATCCAGGTGGCCGCGTCGGTGGAGCTCCGGTCGGGGCAGGAGGTCTGCGCTGCCGCTTCTAAACCGCCTGTGGAGTTCCCTGTGGGGCCGGCGCTTTCGCCTGCCGTTTCTGAACCGCCGTTGGAGTTCCATTCCTCGGCGATGGCATCCTGGGCGTCGAACGAGAGCAGGTTATTGTCGCGCCCGGACTGGCAATGCAAGTAGCAGCGCAGGCGCGCCAGGAAGCGGAACGCCTGCTGCAGCTCCGGCGCGGGGTCGGCCACACCCAGGCGCGCGATTTCGGTTCCGTGCAGTTGCTGAAGCCAGCAGACCAGTTGATAGTCGCGCAGGCCGCCGGGAGTCTCCTTCACATTCGGTTCCAGGTGATAGAACGTGCCGGCGTACTTGGCGTGGCGCTCGCGGGTCAGTTGCGCCAGGTTGCGGATCAGCGCATCGCGGTTGGCTTGAATGAAGCGCGGCAGGCGGCGCGCCAGGTCGGCGTAGAGCCCGCGGTCGCCGATGAGGTAGCGCTGGTCGAGGAGGCTGATGTTGAGCTCGATGTTGCGGTCGTGCACCTCGGCGCACTCGTCGGGCGTACGCACCGAGTGGCTGACGCGGATGCCGGAATCCCAGAGTCGCTGGAGAAACGCGGAAATCGCGTCTTTGTGTGCGATTGCCAGGCGCTCGGACTCGAAAAGGAGCAGCAGATCGACATCCGAAAACGGGAACAACTGGCGACGGCCGTAGCCGCCGACCGCCAGCACGGCGGCGCCCGCGAGGCGGCAGAGCTCCGCGGCGCCATCGATCACCAGGTGGTCCACCTGCAAGGTTCGTTCGGCGAGCGCGGTTATGGCGTCGCCCGTAGCCAGGAAGGTCTTCTGGACGGTTGCGAGGATCGAGCTAGAGGGCCGATTCACCACGGTCGTCGTTCCGGATGCGGATGGCCTCGGCTACCTCGTAGACGAAGATTTTGCCGTCGCCGATCTTGCCGGTGCGGGCGGCGGCGGTGAGAGTTTTGATGACCTCCTCGAAACGGCTGGAGGCCACCACCATTTCGAGCTTGACCTTAGGCAGGAGGTCCACATTGTACTCCTGCCCACGGTAAACCTCTTTATGGCCCTTCTGCCGCCCGTGACCGCGGACTTCGCTGATGGTCATGCCGTCGATGCCGATAGCTTTCAGCGCTTCTTTTACTTCGTCCAGCTTGAAAGGCTGGATGATTGCCTCGATTTTCTTCATGATTTATCCTGTGGGGCCTGGCAGACGAACGAGCTGTGAACTAATCGCCCGCAAGCGGGGGAGGCACGCGGAACCGCCTGCCCCACCTATCCCTCGAATATATACCCCTCCTCGCCGTGCAGGGCGACATCGATGCCTTCCACCTCCTGGTCGCGGGTGATGCGCAGGCCGATCGTCATGTCGCAGATCTTCAAGATGATTAAGGTGCCCACGATCGCCAGCATCCAGGCGATGGCGCACGCGATGATCTGGTTTACCACCTGCCCGCCGTTGCCATCTACCAGGCCCAAAGGCATGGCGTGGCCGGCGGCATCCTTCAGGCCCTCGTTCACCGCGCTGGTGGCGAACACACCGGTGAGGACGGCTCCCAGGGTTCCGCCGGCGCCATGCACGCCGAAGGCATCCAGCGCGTCGTCATACCGGAATTTCGCCTTCACGCGCGTCACCATCAGGTAGCAAACCACACCCGCGCACAGCCCGATGAGCAGCGCGGGAAACGGTCTGACGAAGCCGGAGGCCGGGGTGATGGCCACCAGACCCGCTACGCAGCCGGAAATCCCGCCAAGCACGCTGGGCTTTCCGTTTTCGATCCATTCCGCGCCCATCCAGCCAAGCGTGGCGGCGGCCGCGCCAAAGTGCGTCGCGACGAACGCGCTGGTGGCCAGGCCCGAGGCGGCCAGCGCGCTGCCGGCGTTAAAGCCGAACCATCCCACCCACAACAGGCAGGCACCGATGAAACTGATCACCAGGTTGTGTGGTTTGATCGCGGAGCCGGGATAGTCCATTCGCTTGCCCAGGTAGAGCGCGCAAACCAGCGCCGAAACTCCCGAGGTGATGTGCACCACGGTGCCGCCCGCGAAATCCAGGCTGGGGATCTTGCCGCCCAGAAACGTGTTGAGCAGCCCGCCTTTTCCCCACACCATGTGGGCCATCGGAAAGTAGACGATCAACGACCACAGCACCGTGAACAGCAGCATGGCGCTGAACTTCATCCGCTCGGCAAAGGCCCCGGAGATCAGCGCGGGGGTGATGATCGCGAACATCAACTGGTAGACCATGAAGGTCTGCTGCGGGATGGTGGAAGAGTAGTCGGGATTGGGCGTGCTGCCCACATTGCTCAGAAAGGCGAAGCGGAAATCCCCGAGGAATGGCGACGAGCCCCCGAACGCCAGGCTGTATCCCACCACGGCCCAGATTACGGTGACTACAGCCATCAGGACGAAGCTGTGCATCATGGTGCCCAAAACGTTTTTTCGCCTTACCAGGCCTCCGTAGAACAGGGCTAAGCCGGGTCCGGTCATCATCAGGACCAAGGCGGAGCTGACCAGCATCCAGGCGTTGTCGCCGGCGCTTTGTGCGGATTTCGTGGCGGCCTCTAGTGTTGAAAGTCTCGACGAAATATCCGGGGTGGCCTGAGCCAGGAGAATCGCGGGCAGGGCGAAGAGCGAAAGCGTACAGAGCTCTGGCATGTGTCTCATGATAGGGATTTGTTTGCGAAGGTACAGTCTAAGCTATTGTCTATTACAGACTTGCGGGCGCCCAAATGGAACTTTTCTATGGGCTGGATTGGAGTTTTCTATTAGCGCTGGATTGGAGTTTTCTATTAGCGGTGGTGGGGCCAGGGTTGAAATTGTGCGTAGTCTCACAGGTCCAAAATATTTCGGATACTCTTATCTGATTTTGGGGTATAATCAGGGCGTCACTGAGAGAAGGAAGCGTTGACCGGCAGCGTTGTGACGTGTCGTCTCTATCGCTCGCGGAATGGCGCCCAGGCGCACCGGTGAAGCGATAGAGCCGCTGCCGAGGACCGGTCGGGCCACTGGTACGGAGGCCCGGCCGGTCTTGTTTTTAGGGGAGCAGAACATAAGGTGGGACAGACGATCGTTTTTCGTCGTCTGTGTTTTTCGAGAGTGTCATCCTCTGTACGTCCAACCTCGACGCGCCTTCCTCCTCCAACGCCCTCCCACGCCGCCGGCCGCCGTGGATTACAATCACAACCATGCTGAAGGTCACTGTCTTCCTTTTACTGATCGCGCCGGCTTTCGCGCAGAAGAAACCGATCACCCTCGAATCGATGAGCCTGGCCGGCCGCGGCGGCGGTCGTGCCGGCGCAGGCGGTCCGGGCGCGGGCACCTGGGCTCCCGACGGCAGGTCGTTCGTGTTCCGCCAGGGCCGCAGCCTCATGATCTACGACCCCGCCGCCAGGTCCGCGAAAGAACTGGTATCCACCGAGGCGATGGATGCCGCCGCCATGAATCCTCCCGCTGAGGACGGCCCCGTGGATTGGACAAACCGCCGCGCGCGCACCGGCGGCCTCGCGTGGTCCGCCGACGGCAAAGCCCTGCTCTACACCGCCGGCGGCGATGTCTTTCTGATCCACGTGGACACCGGCAAGTGGGACCAGATCACCAAGACCCCCGTCCCCGAAATCGACCCCAAGCTCTCGCCCGATGGCAAGACCATCGTGTTCCGCCGCGGCTGGGACATCTACACATCCGATGTCGCCACCCACAAGGAAACGCGCCTGACCAACAATGGAACCGAGACGCTCCGCAACGGCGGCACCGATTGGGTCTATCCCGAGGAAATTGGCCTGGGCACCGCCTTCTGGTGGTCCCCCGATTCCAAATCCGTTGCGTATCTGCAATTTGACATGAGCCGCGAACCGCTGGTGCCGCATGAGGACCTGCTTCGCGTGCGCGCGGTCTATGAGCCGGAGCGCTTCCCGCAGGCCGGCGAGCATAATCCCGACATCCACCTCGGCGTGGTCTCCGCAACGGGCGGTCCCACCCGGTGGCTCGACGTCGGCGACACGCGAGAATCGTACCTGGTGGCGCGTGTCGGCTGGATGCCCAATGCACGCAGCGTGTACGTTCTGCGCACCAATCGCGTGCAGAACCGCGATGAGCTGCTCTCCATCGACGTAGAATCCGGCTCGCCATCCACCATCTTCAAGGAGTCCGACCCGTACTGGATCAACCTGCAGGGCGACGTGGAATTCCTCAAGGACGGCAAGCGTTTGCTATGGACCAGCGAGCGCGACGGATACCGCCACATCTACCTGTATTCGAACGACGGCAAGGACGTGAAGCAGGTGACCAAAGGCGGTTGGGAAGTGACCGCGATCAACGGGGTCGACGAGGCCGCCGGCCGCCTCTTCTACACTTCCACCGAGCCCAGTTCGCTAGAGCGTCACCTGTACAGCATCGGCCTGAATGGACAGGATAAGCGCGCGCTCACGCCGGAGCCAGGCACTCATGGCATTTCGATGGGCTCTACCGGCGCGTACTATCTGGATACTTTTTCGAGCCTCGCGTCCCCGCCGCGGACCACGCTCCACTCGGGCGACGGCAAGGAACTCGGCGTCTATCGCGAAGCCGACCGCACCGACATGGACCAGTACGAAATCCTACCCACCGAGATCGTGAAGTTCAAAGGGCCGGATGGTACGGAGCTTTACGGGCGGATGATCAAACCGGCCGGCTTCCAACCCGGGAAGAAGTACCCCGTGGTGGTCAGCGTGTACGGCGGCCCGGGCGTGGGTTTGCCGGTCCGCAATTCCTGGCAGGGAATCAGCCTCGACCAGGTGTTGGCGCACAAAGGCTACGTGATCTGGCAGGCGGAGAACCGTGGCGGCATGGGCCGCGGCCACACCTTTGAGACCGCCATTTACCACAAGCTCGGAGTCGCCGAACTGGCCGACCAGGTGGCCGGGGTGAAGCACCTGATCTCGCTGGGCTTCGTCGACCCGGCACGGATCGGCATTCATGGCTGGAGCTACGGCGGATTCATGACGGTGAATGCCCTGTTGAACGCTCCCGAAGTATTCCACGCCGGCTTCGCGGGAGCGCCCGTCACCAGTTGGATGAATTACGACACCATCTACACCGAGCGCTACATGGGCCTGCCGAAAGACAATCCGGACGGATATCGCGACACCGCGCTGCCCCAGGCAGCAAAGAACCTGAAGGGCAAGCTGATGCTGGTGCATAATTTCGAGGACGACAACGTCCTGTTCCAGAACTCCCTGCAGATGACCAACGCCTTGCAGTTGGCCGGCAAGCAGTTCGAGTACATGTTGTACCCGCAGAAGGCCCATGGCGTATCGGGCGCTGCGTCTCGCCAGATGAATGAGATGATGGTCGTGTTCTTCGACCGCGCCTTGAAGTAGGCGCGGGGAGTCAACGCCCCACGATAGCGCTCCTGCGCTCCAGGAGGACGGTATCGCGCCACCGCCCGTCCATAAAGCCGATGCGCTCGCGGGTGCCGACCACGCGAAATCCGCATCTCTGATGGAGGGCCATGCTGGCGCTGTTTTCCGGGAAGATGCTGGCCTGAAGAGTCCAGATCCCGTTTTCCTCGGAAGCTGCCACCAGGGTGCTCAACAGCAACGTTCCCACGCCTCGCCCGCGCGCCGGCTCCGCGACATAGACGCTCACCTCCGCCACCCCGGCGTAGACCGCCCGCCCCGAGACGGCGCTCAAGGCGGCCCAACCGAGCGCCTCGTCCCCCGACCGTGCCAGCAGCCGGCAGTGCGGCAGATGGCCCGCGTCCCACTTCTCCCAATCGGGAACTGTCTTCTCGAAAGTCGCGTTTCCTGTCGCAATCCCTTCCCTGTAGATCTCGCGAACGGCGCCCCAGTCGTCCGCCGTCATGGTTGCGAGCTCAATCGCCATCCACCCAGTGTATGCCGCCGCCGCCGTGGACGATGAGGGGCGGCTGGTGGCCACCTACGTCTATGGGACGGACATTGGCCTCCAGCGCGGAGATCGCATCTTGAATGTGAATGGCTATGTCGTCGATACCTTGATGGCGGATTGGATGCGCGAGTTCAGTGGAGAGAGCAGCGCCTTTCGGGCTGCATCAGTGACCGGCGCCTTCCGCGAACTGATGCCGATTCACTCCATCCGCGCCCCCTTTGTCCTCACCGTCGCGGGGGCGGATGGCGCCGAGCGGAGTGTTACGCTCCCAGGGATTTCTCGCGATTCCCTGGCGGCCCTCTTTCGCCAGCGACGTGCGGCCGCCGCGCCGCGGCCGAACTTCAGACACCGCTCATGAGAGATCATGGCCAAAATAGGGGCGAATAGACACAAATAGCCTATTGAATCTCCCGCCTCCGATCTGGTAGACTCTCACGAGTCTGTGATGAAACGCACATCCATCGCCTTCTTCGCCCTGTTCTCCAGTCTGCTGCCTGCCCTGCTGGCGCAGCCGAACCGCATCGGCCAGATTGACCCCGGCCGCACCGCAGTGCTGAAGGGAAACATTCATCCCGGCGCGCAACCGCAATACGATCTGGGTCCGGTGGACCCGTCGCAACAGATTACAGGCATCACCTTGATGATGAAGCAAACACCCAGTCAACTGGCCGAACTCGAGCAGTTGCTGGAGGAACAACGCGATCCCGCATCGCCCAACTACCACAACTGGCTGACGCCCGAGCAATTCGCGGATCGGTTCGGCCTCAGCCGTAGCGACATGGCCAAGGTGGTCGCATGGCTCCAGTCCATGGGCCTCAGCGTCGATGAAGTGGCGCAAAGCCGCAATTGGGTGGTCTTGAGCGGCACCGCCGGACAACTCCAATCGGCCTTCCTGACGGAGATCCACCGTTATCGCGTGGACAATGAGCCGCACATTTCCAACGCCACGGAACCTTCCATTCCCGCAGTCCTGGAGAGCGTTGTGCTGGGAATCCGCGGCCTGGACGATTTTCGTCCGAAGCCTCGAGCCAAGGTGAGACCGCTCCCGCCGGCCGGCCCGCGTTATACCGGGTCGGGCGGAGGCCACCTGCTGGCGCCCGGAGACGTGGGCACCATTTACAACATCAACCCGCTCTACAGCCGCAGCATTAATGGGTCCGGACAGAAAATCGTGGTGGTCGGCCAGACGGACGTGGACCTTACGGACGTTCGATTTTTTCGCCAGCAGTTCGGGCTGCCCGCCAACGATCCGCAAGTCGTGCTGATTCCCGGCTCGTCCGACCCCGGCACGAGCAAGGATGACCTCGGCGAAGCTAACCTCGATCTGGACTGGTCGGGAGCCATCGCTCCCAACGCCACCATCGTTTACGTCAACTCCACCAATGTCTACAACTCCGTGCAGTACGCCATCGACCACACCCTGGCGCCCGTGATCAGCATGAGCTATGGCTATTGCGAGCCGAAGATCTCCTCCAGCCCCGCCAGTTCCGCCAACTTCTTCCGTTCGCTGGCGCAGCAGGCCAATGCCTCCGGCATTACGTGGCTCGCCGCCTCGGGCGACAATGGCGCGGCCGATTGCGATACGGGCGCTACCGCCAAGAACGGCCTGGCTGTCGATCTCCCGGGCAGCGTCCCGGAGGTGACCAGCGTGGGCGGTACCGAGTTCAACGAGGGTAACGGCAAGTATTGGAACACCACCAACAGTGCCAACGGGGGCTCGGCGCTGTCCTACATCCCGGAGATGGCGTGGAATGACACCGCGGCGCGCAAGGTGTTGGACGGCGGGGGCGGCGGCGCCAGTATGTTCTTCACGAAACCCTCCTGGCAGACGGGACCCGGAGTGCCCAACGATGGCGCCCGCGATGTGCCCGATGTGGCCTTCGCCGCTTCCCCTGACCATGACGGCTACCTCTTTGCGATCAACGGCGCGTTGCAGGTGGTGGGCGGGACCTCCGTTGCCACGCCCGTGTTTGCGGGCATGGTCTCGTTGCTCAATCAATACCAGGTTTCCAACGGGGGCAAGGCGGGGCTGGGAAACATCAACCCGACTCTCTATGCCTTGGCGCAGAGCACGCCGAGCATCTTCCACGACGTCACCGTGGGCAACATCATCGTTCCCTGCGATGCCGGCACTCCCAATTGCACCAACGGCAGTCTGGGCTACAGCGCCGGAGTGGGATACGACCAGGCTACCGGGCTGGGTTCCGCCGACGCCTTCAATTTGGTGACGCTGTGGGGTGGCCGCTCGTCGAGCGGGACCACCACTACCGTCACTGCCAGTTCCACCAGCTTCCTGGCGAGCGGCAGCACCGTGCTCACGGCCACCGTGAAGGCCAGCAGCGGAACCACCACGCCCACAGGAGCGGTTAGCTTCACGCTGAACACGACTTCCTTAGGGACCGCGAGCCTCACGGGTTCCGCCGGTACCGCCACCGCCACCCTGACCGTCTTCGGAAGCCAACTCCCGGTCGGCGCCAGCACCATCACCGTGTCGTATGGCGGGAACTCCGGTTTCAACGCCTCGTCCGGGTCGATCACGGTCACCGTGACCCTGCCCACCACGACATCCGCCATCGTTCCATCGGTCGTGCCCAATCCGGTGTACGAGCAGCAGCCGGATGCGGATGGGTTCACCTGGTTTTTCACCGTGCGGCTGAGTGAGATTGCGGGAGTGGCCACCACTCTCACCGATTTCACTTTCGCCGGGACCAGTTTGGCATCCCGGATCCAGGAACTTTTTGGAAGCGCCAGCTTACCAGCCCGCGGAACCCTCTCGGCGTCGTTGAAAGCCAGGAATCTCAGCGGCCCGGGAACCGTTGTTCTGGGATTCTCCGGCGCGGATGCCGGCGGACAAAAGTGGACCCAGCAGATTTCCGTTCCCTTCCTCGGCCCGCAAATATCGTCGTCCATGGCGCTGACCAGTTCGCCCGGCACGGTGGTTCAAAATCCCAAAGCCCGCCCGGACTGCCAGTATTACCAGCAGTTGAATCTGCAGGAACAGAATGGCTTTGGCGTGCAATTGACCCGTTTCGTGGCGGCCGGGGGCGACTACACCAGCGTCATCGCAAACTGGTTCGGCTCGCTGAGGCTGGCGCCCCTGGGAACGCTGCAGGCCGGCATCTGCTGGACCGGCATCAATCCGCCCGAAACCATCAGTTACGAGATGGACGGCACGGATGCCGCCGGCAATAAGATCAGCGCCACGGCCTCCGTGCCCTTTCAAGGTCCAGTTCCCGGTGCAGGCACGCTCTCGGTTTCGAAGAACTCGGTTGCCCTGACTGCGACTGCTGCGCAAACGGCGACCGCCAACGTGGGGGTTGTGGTTCCGGGGACGCAGCAATGGACGGTCTCGGTGTTCCCGGCCAACCAGAAGACCAGTTGGCTGGTGGTGTTTCCGCTGTCGGGGACCGGTTCGGCGACCGTGAACCTGTCCGCTTCGACCGCGGGTCTGGCGAACGGTGTGTACACGGCGACTCTGGTATTTCAGTCGCTGAACACCATTCCGCAATTCATCAACGTCCCCGTCACATTCACGGTCGGCGCGTCCTCCGCCGTCACCATTTCCAGTGTTGCCAACGCGGCATCGTTCCAGCAGGCTTTCGCTCCCGGCATGATTCTGAGCGTCTTTGGCACGCGACTGTCGTCTGGCACCCAATCGGCCGCCAGCCTGCCCTTGCCGCTTTCCATGGCCGGCGTGTCGGCTACGGTCAACGGTGTGTCCGCACCGCTGTTCTACGTTTCGCCTACTCAGTTGAACATCCAGGTCCCGTACGAAACTCCCGCTGGAACCGCCGTCCTGGGTGTCAACAACAATGGGCAAGTCGCGGTGACCTCATTCCAGGTAAATGCAGCCGCGCCGGGCATCTTTGTGGCGGGCGGCTCTCTGGTGCCCACAGCGACTGCGAGGCGCGGAGGGGCGCTGGCGTTCTACATTACAGGCGACGGCGATGTTTCCCCCCCGATTCCCACCGGCGTTCCGCCGGCACCCGTCGCGGACCTGTCTCAATTGCCCAAGCCGCGGCTGCCCGTCTCGGTGACGGTTGGCGGTATCCCGGCGAACATCGTGTTCATCGGGATTCCTTACCTGGTGGGCGTGACGCAGATCAACATCACCGTGCCGTCAAATGCCCCCCTCGGGCCGCAACCGGTGGTCGTCAAGGTAGGTAGCGTTTCGAGCCCGGCGGGGACGCTCACAGTTACCCAATAAGTGGCCTATAAGTGGGACAGACGATCGGTTCTTGTCGTCTGTCATTCTTGCGGCGCATGACAGACCACTTTTTGCGAAGCAAGACAGACCACGGAAAACGATGGTCTGTCCCACTGCCTGGGTGCCGGGTCTACTGTTGGCCATACGCGATGGTGAACCCGCCCTTCTCGTCCACGATCGTATAGTCCGAAGGCGCCAGGAACAGAGCCGGATCGGGCGGCGTGCGGCTTAGGTTCGCGATGCGGAAGGTGTTCTGACCCGTCCGCGGGTCGTTGGATTTCGACAGCACCGAGAGCTTCAGTTCCGGCGAAGTCCAGGATTCGGTGGTGGTCGAGAACTCCCGATCGTTCCCCATCATCCCGACCGGGTATGTCACGGTGCTGCGCGTACCTTCCACCAGGACGCCGTCGATGGTCTGAGTCCCCAGCGATTCCGTGGAGAACTTAGGCCGAATCTGGCCGTCGGCATTCGACCCGGCAGGGGGGGCTAGCATCGCAGAGAATTCGCCGCTCCTTGCCGCAGACGCCCGCGCCGGGGCAGGCATGTCTCCGGGTGCGAGCGGCCGCGTAGCAATCGCTTGGGGGGCGCCCGACGGCGGCGGTGGCGGTGGTGGCGCGGCCGACGGCACGCTGCCTATGATGCCTCCCATGACGCCACCCATCCCGCCCATCATCGGGGTCCCCCCATCGGGCTGCAACGCCAGGCTGGGTCTCGGTGCCCCCATCTGGCGGCCGGTGAGCGCAGGCAACACCTGACGATGCGCCACTCTGTTCTGCGTGTCCAGCACGTAGCGGAAGCCGCCAACCGGATCGGTGATCTCGATCACTATCGGGGATTCCAGCTTTGAATTCGTCATGGGGTTGCCCATCATCAGCGGACGCTCGGTGCGCACCCGGCCTTCGGCATCCCGATAGACCTTCCGCTGCACGTGGGTTTCGGTAATATGCGTTCCGTCCGCCAGCGTTTGCACTCGTTCCGTGATTTCCTCACCGGAATACGC
This sequence comes from Terriglobia bacterium, assembly GCA_020073365.1. Classification (GTDB taxonomy): domain Bacteria; phylum Acidobacteriota; class Terriglobia; order Bryobacterales; family Bryobacteraceae; genus JAIQFL01. Next base: position 25,329 of record JAIQFL010000111.1, read on the forward strand.
CGCGCCGGTAATCACCTGCCTCGCGAATGGAGGCGGCTCGCCGAAGGATGCGCTCCCCCGGATGCCGCCACCGCCGGTGTTGGTGTAGGTGGCCCCGGTCATCTGTGCGGAAACCAAAGAGGCAGCCAAAATCAAAAGTGCGCAGATCAAAGCAATCCGACTCTTCATAAGAACCTCTGATTGGGAGTGTAGCGAGTGAGGCTGCCGTCCGCAAGCACCCTCGTGGGCCTCCGGCCGGCCATGTCCGCTTTCCAGCGGACATTCTTGCGGGCGCCCGCGAATAGGGGGCAATTCACCGCACTTTGAACTTCGACGACAGCGACGCAAGCTGATCCTGCAACGACGCCGCCTTCTGTTCCGGCTTCTGGAAGTTCTTCCGCTTGGGCTCGGCCGGCGCGGGCTCCAGGGCCTTCATCGAAAGGGCGATGCGCTTGGCTTTGGGGTCGGCATTCAGCACCTGTACCTTCACGATCTGCCCCACCTTCACCACGTCGCTGGCTTCCTTTACAAACCGGTTCGCCAGTTCGCTCACGTGAACCAGCCCGTCCTGATGTACCCCCACGTCCACGAACGCTCCGAAGCGTGTGACGTTGGTGACCACGCCCTCCAGCGTCATGCCCGGCTTCAGGTCCGCGATCTCCTTCACGTCCTCGCGCCACTGGGGCGCCACGAATTTGTCGCGCGGATCGCGCCCCGGCTTGCGCAGTTCCTCGCGAATGTCGCCCAGTGTGTACATCCCCACCGATTCGGTGGCGAATCCCTCCAGCTTGACCTGCTCGACGAGGTCCGGCCGCGCGATCAGTTCGTTCACCGTCACGCCCAGCGACGATGCGATCCTTTCCACCACCCCGTACGATTCGGGATGCACGGCGGTCATATCCAACGGGTTCTCGCCCCCGCGGATGCGCAGGAACCCCGCCGCCTGCTCGAAGGTCTTCGGACCGAAGCCCGGCACCGCCGTCAACTGGAAGCGCGAACGGAATTTGCCGTGCCCGTTGCGGTACTCCACGATCTTCAGCGCCGTCCGTTCGTTGATTCCCGCCACGTAGCGCAGCAGCGCCCACGAGGCGGTATTGAGATCCACTCCGACGCGGTTTACGCAGGATTCCACCGAGGCTTCCAGGCTCTGTTTGAGCCGCTTCTGGTCCACGTCGTGCTGGTATTGCCCCACGCCGATCGACTTGGGGTCTACCTTCACCAGCTCCGATAACGGATCCTGCAAGCGGCGGGCAATCGAAATGGCCCCGCGAATGGTGAGGTCGAGATCCGGAAACTCCTGGCGCGCGATCTCCGAGGCGGAATAGACCGACGCGCCCGACTCGCTCACCGTCACGCTGAAGATCTTCGTCAGGTTGGCCTGCCGCAGAAAATCCTGGACGAAGGCCGCCGATTCGCGCGATGCCGTGCCGTTGCCGATGGCGATGGCCTGCACGTTATGGTGAGCGATCAACGAAGCCAGCGTTTTTACGGATCCGACCAGGTCGTTTTTCGGCTCGAAAGGATAGATGACGGAGTTTTCCAGAAACTTGCCGGTATCGTCCACCACGGCGATCTTGCAGCCCGTGCGGATGCCCGGGTCAATAGCGAGGACAGTCAGCATGCCCGCCGGCGGCGACAGCAGCAGGTTCTCCAGGTTCTCGCGAAAGACTTTGATGGCTTCTTCGTCCGACCGGTCCTTCAATTCCAGCCGCACTTCGGTCTGGATGGAAGGGTTGAGCAGCCGCTCGTAGGAATCCTCCACCGCCTGTTCCAGGTGCGCCACCCACTCCCCCGGCGCACGGATCACGTGGGCACGCAGCCAGGCCAGGGGCTTCTGTGGATCCAGTTCGATCTCGAAGGTGAGCACGCCCTCCTTGGCCCCGCGGCGAATCGCCAGCATGCGATGCGACGGAATCTTGCTGGCCGGTTCGCTGTACTGGGCGTACATCTGGAACTTGCCCTCGGGATCCTCGGCCCCCTCGATGGCGCGGCTCACCACCACACCTTCGGCCATCATCATGCCGCGAACGGATTTGCGGAACTCGGCATTTTCGCTGATCCACTCCGCCAGGATGTGGCGCGCTCCCTCCAGGGCCTCGGCCGCCGATCCCACGCCCTTCTCCTCGCTGACGAAGGTAGCCGCAAAGTCGTCGAGCCGCAACTCACCGGCCTGCTGATCCCAGAGAAGCTGCGCCAGTGGTTCGAGCCCGCGGTCCCGCGCAATCGACGCTTTGGTCCGGCGCTTCGGCTTGTACGGCAAATACAGATCTTCGAGCCCGGTCTTTTCGAGCGCCGCCTCGATTTTGCCTTTCAATTCCGGCGTGAGCTTGCCCTGCTCCTGGATGGATTGGAGGACCGTTTCGCGGCGCTCCTCCAGTTCGCGGAAGTACTCCAGCTTCTCCTGGGTGTCGCGAATCTGAACCTCATCCAGGTTGCCCGTGACTTCCTTGCGGTACCGCGCGATAAACGGCACCGTGGCCCCCTCATCGAGCAACGCGATGACGGCCACCATCCCCTTCAGGGGCACGTTGAGTAGTTTGGAAATATGAACGAGAACCGCTGTAGAAAGCGCCTTAAGCTGTGTCATGGCCTGAAGAACTTCCCATCATCCCACGAAAACACGGGGACAGACGGAACGTTCACTCCGTAACGCGGAAGGCGCAGAGCAACAGGAGACGTGCGAACCAAGGCCGGATCGCCTTGGCCTTAGCCTACTCGTTTGGGCAGCCTCTTGTGGACGGCCATCGGCCCTCGAAGCGTCGTCCGCTGCAAGCTTGCGATAGCGATGTTAACCTCGCGCCGGAGCACGCGCCCGATCTTACGCCGTGCCCTGCCCGACTGCCTGGCGTATAAGGAGGCTCGCATCTAATGTGCCAAATGGACATCGTGCTCCGGCAAGAGCGGCCTCCCGGTGATGCGTCCGTAGAGCACGTCGGGGTCAAGGTCCGCTCCGTTCGGCCAGGCTACGGTGCCCAACTCAGGGTCGACGCGGACTTGCGCGAAGTAGGCGGGGTCACGCAGCGGCTCGAAGACTCCGTGGAAGCTGAGATGGGGCGCGAGATCGACCACGCCCTCAACGCCGTCCTCGAACCGAAGATGCAAGCGATAATCGCCGAGCGGTCTTGCGGCAACAATGTCCTTCAACATAAATCTACTCCAGAGGCGCAATGGGCCTGAGTTGCGCCTGGGCCCTCGCCAGATTCCAGTCCTCGATCAACTTCGCGCGCACGCGCGCGAAACTTGCCGTGTGCCAAGAAGCGCCAGAGGCCATCGGCAGCCCAGCCCTCAAAAGAACTTCGCCACGGCCCCCGTAAACGTAGTTTAATGATAATCAGTAATCGATATGCGAGCCTTGTCTGCCGCCCCCACGCTGATTCTATTGGTTTCACAGGGGTTCTTTGCCGCCCTCTCCGCCCAGGACATGCGGAAGGTGACCGAACCTTCCATCCCCCCGGCCTGTTCGACACTCCAAGCGAAAATCGGACGCGCTGGCATGTCCATCGCCCTGGAAGACGAGACCAAACTCGATACCCAGCGCATCCAGGCGGCTATCGACGCCTGCCCGCCGGGTCGCGCCGTGGTGCTCCGCAGAGCCTCGGCGCGCACCGATGCCTTTCTTTCCGGACCGCTGAACTTGCGCCGCGGAGTCGTGCTGGTGGTCGACCGGGGCGCGTACCTGTTTGCTTCCCGCAACCCTCGCGACTACGATCGCACTCCCGGCGTCTGCGGCACCATCACCGAGGACGGCCACGGCTGTAAGGCCCTGATCAATGGCGACGACGTGCCCGACTCCGGAGTGATGGGCGATGGCGTCATCGATGGACGCGGCGGCGAAACCATTCTCGGCCAGAACATCACCTGGTGGAACCTGGCCGACCAGGCGCGTGCCGGCGGGAGCCAGAACAATCCGCGGCTGATGGTGCTGAACCACTGCGATAATTTCGTTCTCTACCGCATTACGCTGATGAACTCGCCCAACTTCCACGTGGGTTACCGGCCTGGTCCACGATGTGGTGTTCGAAGACGTCTGCATCCGCGACACGGCCAATCCGGAAAATCCACGAACTTGCCGCCGCAGGCGTTCTTCGGCTCCTTCTGTCCAATTTTCCGCCTTGGGGATCGGGCAACGGTACGGCCTCGCTGTTCGATATTGGTACGGGCCAGATCGTGGTCGCGGATGGGTCTCTGAACAAGGTGAGCCCGCTGATGCCCAAAGGTTACGTGAACGTGGTGGAGGCTTCCCAGGCGGGTTACTCGGGGAGCGGTCTGATCCAGACCGACACCAACAACGTCGCCCCGCGCATCGGCATCGCCTGGCGGCCCTTCGACGAGAAGACTGTCATCCGCGCCGGCTTCGGTGTCTATTACGACATCGTGCCCACCGTAGTGACCACGGCGGGCACGCCGTTCGTCGTGAACGAACCCAGCCAGACCAACCCGACTACCAATCCGGTAGTGCTTCCGCAAGTGTTTCCCACGTCGGTCGCGGCACTGACCACGGTATCGCTGCCCGGCGCATTCAAGAAGGACCTCCGCATTCCCTACTCGCTTCAGTACAACTTCACCATCGAGCGCCAGTTTGGCAAGACCGGAGTACGGTTGTCCTATGTGGGCACGGGGACCCGCCAGGGCGAAATCCAGACCAACATCAACCAGCCAGTGGCCAGCACCGTTCCGTTCACACAGAAGCCGCGGCTGTTCCAGTCCTATCCCAACATCACCTACACCACCAACGGCGGGGGCCACCAGTACAACGGCTTCACTACCGAGGTCAAGCGCCGCTTCACCAGTGGGCTCCTGTACGATTTCTCCTGGACCTGGGCGCGCGACATCGGCGACCTGGAGCGCGATCAGGCGCCCGAAGATACCTATAACCTGGCGCGAGAGCGGGCCGCCTGGGAAGACATCCCCACGCACCGCGTTACCGGCGACCTGATTTATGAACTGCCGTTCGGCCGTGGCAAAAAGCTTTTCTCGCAGGGGCGGCTGGCGAACCTGGCGTTCGGAGGCTGGCAAGTCATGGTGGCTTCCACCTGGGGCACGGGCTTTTTCCTGACGCCGCAGTGGTCCGGACCGGATCCCACCAATACGCGATACACCACTGGCAGCGTTCCTACGTCCACGCTCCGGCCGAATATTCTTCATAATCCGAACCTGCCGTCCGACCAGCGATCCGTGAATAACTGGTTCGCCCTGACGGCGTTCGGCCCGCCGAGTCCCGGCGCTTTCGGCACCTCGGCCAAGGGAACCATCGAAGGCCCTGGCTCCTTCACCGTGGATTCCGGAGTGGCCAAGAACTTCAGTTTCAGCGAACGCGAACGGCTGCGGTTGCGCGTGGAATTCGCCGCCACCAACATCCTGAATCACCCGAACTGGGGCAACCCGGGCCTGACCATCAGCAGCCTGGCTTCGGCCGGAGTGATCAGCAGCACCGGCAGCGGCGGCGGCGGGCTGGATGCCTCCGGCGCGCGATCCTGCCGGTTGGGCGTCCGCATGGAGTGGTGAGTCTGAACCATGCACATCCAGGTAATCAGCAAGGCCGAACAGGTTCGCCAGGCGATCCTGGTCGAGATTCTTTCCGGCAAACTGCGGCCGGGCCAGCGCCTGCTGGAAGCCCGGCTATCGAAGGAACTCGGCGTTTCACAGGCTACCGTAAACGCGGCCTTGCAGGACCTGCACAATCAGGGTCTCGTCACCAAGCTTTTGAATCGCTCGACGAATGTCAGCCGGTACACGGCAGCGGAGATTGAAAAACTGTTTGCCGTTCGCGCCGTGCTGGAGCCTGCCGCGGTGGGGAGCGTTGCGGCGAATTGGTCCCCCGAGGCGCGCGAGTGCCTGGCCGAGCAGGTGGAGCGCATGCGGCGGGCCGCGCGCGCCAAAGACCTGCCGAAATTCTGCCTGGCGGACTACACGTTTCACCAGGAAATCTATCGGCTGAGCGACAATTCATTCCTGATCCAGGCCTGCCAGGCGATCGCCGCGGCGCCGTTCGCTTACATTCTCTGCGATCACCTGGAAGCGCTGCCCACCGACTATCTCGCTCTGGCGGAGGATCACCACGAATTGATTCTGGCGATCGAGGAGGGACCGGAGGCTGCCGTGAAGCTGACGCGCGCTCGGATCGAGGAATGGCGGCAACACTCTCTGCGGGCGCTGGAGTCGCCGAGCCTGGTGGAGAGGTAAAGCCGCGAGGTAACGCCGCGGGGTAACGCCGCGGGGTACGAAAGGACTGGCGCCAGACCTTCAGGCCGCCAACTCCCCCAATGCCTCCGCCAGCACCAGCACCCCGGCCGCAATGGCTTCCGGGGCGGCATATTCATCCGGCCGGTGGCTCACGCCGCCGCGGCACGGAATGAACAGCATCGCCGTCGGCGCGATGCG
>JAIQFL010000549.1 GCA_020073365.1 Terriglobia bacterium
GTTGATTGAACAAGCTGGCAGCCTGTACCATAAACAGTGCCCTCCTTGAGGCGAGTGTTGGAACCGTGATGAGCGTCTGGTTCACCCACTACGTTGACAGGAGGGCCACGCCACCGCAAGGCAGCGGAGAAGTTGGTCACGGCGTCGTGAATGACCCTCAACTAATTGGCGCAGTCACTCGCAGTAAATGTTGTGTTGGACAAGAGTGAGGCAAAATAGAAATGTCCCTTTTGCCGGCAAAAGAGAAAGTTCCCTTGTGCCAGACCTGCCGTGGGGCGCGTGTGAGTATGCGGGTGCCGGCGAAGCGGAGACGGGCTCTGCTGGCGAGCAACCCGATCGAGGAATACCCGGCTGGAACTCATCGCGGACGATGAGCAGGACGCGCCCCTTCCGTCGCGTCCTTTTACTGAGGCTCGGGGGCCGAGCGGCATGGACGTCCTCTCACGCCCGAGTCTGCGAGGATGAGAGCGTACTCTGGGGTGCGCCTGCCCTTTGCATGAACCGTCCGGGCATCGCGCCCGCTCCGGTGCCGCTTTAGCCGGAAGGAAGTGGACCCAGGACTTAGTGCGGGCGTTCGAGTTCGTCGAGCACCATCTGGTAATCGCACCTCTTGCCGGCGCTGCAATCGGGATCGCCGGCGGACCATCGCATGCACAAGAAGCAGAGGCTCAGGTCGTCGCGCGTTTCCTGCACCCGGATTGGGAAAGGCGTCTTCAACATGTCGGGCCCTTCCAGAAAGGGCGGCAAGGCCTCAACTAAGGACGGCGTCATCGGTCACCTCCCGCAGAAATAGAATTGTCGGCTGTCTTGAAAATAGCGCACGGCAATTCAGATTTCAAGGTCGAATTATATGTTATTAGGAAAAAGAAAAGGATCGAAACGCACACTTCACGCTTGGACTGCCCGGATAGCCTGCACACGAACAGGCCGGCCAGCGTCACGTCCGTCCAGAAACGGCGATCGGCCAGTCTGGGGGTCGGAGAGGGCCTTACTACCGCACGTCGGATTCCGCTTGTAGAGGCCGGACCGAAATCCTTCCCGGTCGTGATAGACTCGTTGCAACGGTCGGAAGATCGCGACAATTGGCGCCGGAGACAGGAATGAGAGTGGTCTTTCTTGTTCTCGTTTGCTTGACCTTCTCAGCCCGGGGCGCGGAGAGCGTCCTGGGTAGCGTGAAAACAGCACGAGGGGGCGCCGTTGTACGTCGCGGCGCCGCTACGATTCCCGTCAGCGAAGGCATGCACCTGCTGCTGAACGACGTCCTGCAGACGTCGGGGGATGGCCAGTTGGGGGTCATTCTTCAAGACGGCACGAGGATCGCTCTCGGGCCGAACACTGAGCTGACGATCGACCGTTTCGTCTACGAGCCAGTGGATGGAAAGTTCGGTCTGGTGCTTCGACTCGCTCGAGGGGTACTGGCGTACGTTTCCGGCAGAATCGCCCGGTTTTCGCCCGAATCTGTCAGCGTCGAGACACCCGTAGGCGTCATCGGGCTTCGGGGAACCCACTTTGCTGTCTCGATCGAAGGGACGTAGGAGCGGCTGGATGGCAGGCAAATGGCTTCGGATCGGCGTTGCGGTCCTGATCGTCTTGGCCGGAGGATGTGCGCGGAAACACGTGCAGGCGCCTCCTATTCCGCCTCCGCCCAAGCAGAACGTGTTCGTTCTCCTGCCCGATCCCGAGGGAAAGGCCGGCGGCATCGTGGTGAAAAACGCGGCCGGCGCCCAGGATCTGAGCCAATCCTATCAGGCGGTTCGAGTGGAGCGGTCGGATGTCTCGCCGAGCCCGACGTTCCCTCTCGACCCGGCTGACGTAAGGCGTCTGTTCGGGGCCGCGCTGGATGTCCTCCCCTTGCCCGAGGTTCAGTTCACTCTCTACTTCGATGAGGGCAGGGATGTGCTGACTCCGGAGTCCGCGGCCCAACTTCCGGCGATCCTTAACGCCATCCGGGAACGCCGTTCGACCGCCATCACGGTAACTGGCCACACCGATACGGTCGACACTCCCCAGTTCAACTACCAGCTCGGGATGAGGAGAGCACACCGGGTGGAGGGGATTCTGATCGGCCAGGGTGTCAATGCATCCGATCTGTTCGTCTCATCCCATGGGGACGCCGACCTAATCGTGAAGACGGTCCGCGGCGTAGCCGAGTCGCGCAACCGTCGAGTCGAGGTAATCGTCCGGTAGGTATCGGAGAATGCGGGTCATCGCGGCAGGGTCGGCGGTTGTACTGACGGTAGTTGGCATTTTCCTGGTGCGCCCCGCGCCCTTGGTGAATTTGGATCACAAGGTAGGCGACCTGCTTACTGGATGGGCCGGCCCGGGTAAACCGTCCGGACGCGTGGTAATCGTCGAAATCGATGAAACCAGCCTGACGCAGTTCGGCCCCTGGCCCTGGCCGAGAGATCTCCTGGGCCGGATCACACGGCGCATCCTCGACCGTGGGGCGGCCACGGTCGTCTTCGACATGATGTTTCCCCAAGAGGATCGGAGGGCGCCCCGCCCGGCCGATGGTACTGGCGAGGCCCGGAGCGGCACGAACGATGAGGCTCTCGCGGATGCGCTCTCGGGCAAGCCTACGGTGGCCGGATACACTTTGAGATTCGAGGGCCACGATGCGGAGTCGTCCCCCTGTAGCGCCCAATCGCTTCCGCTCGTGATTACCAGCCCGAACGAGTCCGGGGGAATGGCGTTTTTCCGCGCTACCAGTGCCCTCTGCAGTGTGCCTGCCATCGCCCAGGCCGCGGCAGGTAACGGATTTCTGAACGCGGGGCCCGACAGCGACGGCAAGATGAGACGGATCCCGCTGGTGATCGAATACGGGAGCCGGTATTATCCCAGCCTGGCTTTGGCCGCGCTGAATGTGTACCAGCGTGTATCCACGATGCGGCTCGCCACAGACGCGCGCGGTGCCTCGCGATTGCGCCTGGACAACCGGGCCGTTCCGCTGGAAGGTCCAAGTTTGCTGCGTTTGCGCTTCCGCGGCGCCCGGCGGACGTTTCCGTACGTTTCGGTGGCCGCCGTCTTAGCCGGCCGTGTGCCGGAAGAGATGCTGAGAGGCAACATTGTTATCATCGGCGGGTCTGCGCCGGGCCTGCAGAATCTAATGGTAACTCCCGCCGATGCGCTGTTTCCAGACGTCGAAATCCAGGCCACCGCGATCGATAACCTCCTCCAGGGCGATTCCTTCCACCGCCCTGGAGATGCCTACTTGTGGGAGTTGGCGCTCGCGCTCGTTGCGGGCTTGATCTCCACCTTCCTGCTGGTACTGGTCCGTTCCCTGTGGGGAGCTTTGATCACCCTGGGCATGGCCGCCGGCGTCTGGACGGGCTGTACGGTCGTGCTGTCAGCCACCGGGATGTTGTTTTCCCCACTGTCCGCGACGGCGGCGCTAAGCTGCAATTTATCGGTTCTCACCCTGCTCAACTATCTGCAGGAAAAGAGAAGGGCCGACCGGACCGAGCGGCAACTGGTCTCGACAACGGAGCTCTCGCGCGAAGTGCTACAGGAAAGCGAGTCCCGCTATCAGCGGCTGGTTGAGAACGTCAACGACGCCATTATCATGGACGATGTTGAGGGCCGGCTGGTGTTTGCCAACCGCCGCTTCCGCGAGTGGTTCGGATTGGAAGCGAGGAATATCCGCGACGTGATCCTGGAAGATTACGTCGCCCCGGAATGGCGGGCGGAACTGCGCGACCGGCACAACCGCCGGATGCGCGGTGAGACTGTGCCCGACCATTACGAATACGAAGGCGTGCGCCCCGACGGGACGCGTCTCTGGATCGAGGCGCTGGTCACGAAAGTCGAAGAGGATGGGCAGACCACCGGGAGCCAGGCGGCGTTGCGCGACATCACCGAGCGCAAACGGATCGAGGCTCAGTACCTGCAGGCGCAGAAGATGGAGAGCGTGGGGAGGTTGGCCGGCGGCGTCGCGCACGATTTCAACAACCTCCTGACCGTGATCAACGGCTACAGTGCGCTGCTGTTGGATGGGTTGGGACCGGAGGATGAATCGCGGGCGAGTCTGGAGCAGATTCGCCAGGCCGGAGAGCATGCCGCCGAGCTGACGAAGAAGCTCCTCGCGTTCAGCCGGAGGCAGTTGGTGCAACCCAAGGCGTTGGATCTGAACCTTGTGGTGGCGGATGCGGAGAAGATGTTCCGGCGGCTGATCGGCGAGGACATCGAGGTGATTACCCAGCTCAGTCCGGCTCTGGGACAGGTGATGGCCGACCCGGGCCATTGGCACCAGGTTTTGATGAATCTGGTTGTGAATGCGCGCGACTCGATGCCTCACGGCGGCAAGGTCATTATCGAGACGAAGAACGTGGAAGTGGATGGGGATTCCGCCGGTCAGTGTCCCGATTTGGCAGCGGGCTCCTATGTCTACCTGGGGGTCACCGATACCGGGATGGGAATGAGCAAAGAGGTCAAGCAACACTTGTTCGAGCCGTTCTTCACCACCAAGGAACCAGGCAAGGGCACGGGGCTCGGGCTGGCCACGATCTACGGCATCGTGCAACAAAGTGCGGGATGGATCGAGGTCACCAGCGATCCGGGGCAGGGTACAGCCTTCCATATTTACCTGCCGCGCATCCAGCCCGATCTGGCGAAGCAGCCCAGTGCGGGCCTGCCCGCACCCGCGCAACGCGGGTCGGAGACGGTGTTGGTGGTGGAGGATCAGGATGCAGTGCGGCACCTTATCAGCAACATCCTGGAAGGCTATGGGCATCATGTATTACAAGCTTCCAGCGGCCCCGATGCAATTGCACTGGCGGAACGGTATCCGGATACTATCCACCTGCTGCTGACTGACGTGGTCCTGCCCCTTATGAACGGACGGGTGGTTGCGGAGGAGCTGAGGGCAGCCCGGCCCGGGATCAAGGTGCTGTACATTTCAGGCTACACCGAAGAGACGATTGGCGAGCGCGGAGTGCTCGACAGCGATTTGGCCTACCTTCAGAAGCCCTTCACTCCCGAAGCGTTGGCGGCAAAAGTGCGGGAAACACTGGCAGACGGTGGTATCCAGCACCGAGCGGCGGACAGCTAGAGATTTGTCCGACAAGGTAACGTGGGACATCGGGCGCGCACCGGGGCTGTCGGGCCGAGTACGCCCGCTCGCCAACGATGCAACTGACTCTCTTTGAGATGCCTCGTTGGTCTGGCGCTACCGCGTTCGACGCATTCCAGAAGTGGCGCCCCGCGCAACCGGGCAAGATGGGCTTTTTCAAAGGCCGATATTTCGGAGTCGTGGAGTCGCCGCAGGCGGACCGGGCGACGCTTGACGGCTTCACGGTGGCCGTGGAAAAGGCCCTTCCCGGAAGCAGCGAAGGCCGCTGGTAGGCCTGCACGCATCTGGCACCTCGGCGACCACGTGTGCCGATAGGACACGCGGCATTTCTCAATCGATGTACCGGGCACCGGCAAAGCGGGAGATACAACGCTCGACCGCTCACTCACTCCTAGCTTAGCATCTGTAAGAAAATAAGTGTAGCAATTAAACCATTTCCGGCCTAGAATGTTCTTGTGGCCGACGAAGGTGAGATCAAGCAGCGCTTCTCTCAGTTGGAGGCTTGGCTGGATGAGCGTACGCGACGGTTGTGGGCGGCTGCGGAAAGCGTGGCCCACGGGCGGGGAGGCATATCGCTGGTGGCGCGCGCCAGT
>JAIQFL010000550.1 GCA_020073365.1 Terriglobia bacterium
GAAGTTGATTGAACAAGCTGGCAGCCTGTACCATAAACAGTGCCCTCCTTGAGGCGAGTGTTGGAACCGTGATGAGCGTCTGGTTCACCCACTACGTTGACAGGAGGGCCACGCCACCGCAAGGCAGCGGAGAAGTTGGTCACGGCGTCGTGAATGACCCTCAACTAATTGGCGCAGTCACTCGCAGTAAATGTTGTGTTGGACAAGAGTGCGCGAGGGCACAACCTTCATCCTCACACTGCATCCCTATCTAAGCGGCCATCGCGCGCCGATGGCGCATCTCGATTCGTTTGTGGCGTACATGAAGTCAAAGCCCGGCGTCTGGTTCGCCACTTGCATGCAGGTGGCTCAATACGTGAAGGAGGCCGCGGGAAGGCGGTAACGGCGGGGATCTCAGGCCTTTACGGAACTCTTTGCCAGGGTTTGCGGGGGTGATCTATCGCAGCAAAGAGATGAATAGGGGACAGTGCCAAAAGTCGCGCTACGCGGCATATTGGCATGTTAATCCGCCAGTGGGTGGACCACGATGCGTCCGTCCTGGTCATTAAGCACCTGGAGCGAAAGCCGATCGACAACTAAAAGCGCCCAGGCGCTTTCGCTCGTTACCATAATCATGTGGTGCGAGCGCTCTCGCTTGCCGCGCCGGATCTTTGACCATGAATGCCGCTGTCTTCACCCCGAATCCGCCGACCGGCAACCGGCACCGCGATCAATGCGCTCAGCGGCGCCATCTTCTTGGCCGGAATTACCGCCAGCAGAAACGGCAATGGTCGCGAATCCCAGAATGGCGAGCATGTCGTCGGCTAAGTCGCCGTCTCGGACGAGAAGATCACGCCGCGCGCAGCCAGAGCGCTAACCGACGACGCATCCAGCCCGAGCAACTCCTGGAGCGTCCATCCGGTGTGCTCGCCCAGCAGCGGCGCCGGCGCACCGGGCCCGCCGGGCGTCTGGGAGAGTTTCACCGGACTCCCCGTCACGCGGTGCGGACCTGCGGTGACGTGATCCAACACCGGAAACATCTGACGCACGGCAGACTGCGGGTGCTCAGCCACTTCCTGGAAATTTCGCACCATCGATGCCGGAACCCCGGCACCCTGCAGTCTCTCGATCCACTCTGCTACCGGCCGCGCGCTGAAAACTCCGTCCAACAGCGGCTCCAGCACGGCGCGATTGCGAATCCGCTCCGCGTTGCTTGCGTAATCGGGATGCTTCTCCAAATCCGGCCGGCCGATCGCCCGGCAGAACGCCGACCACAGCTTTTCACTCCCCACCGCAATCGCGATAGCACGGTCCTGCGCGTGGAACACGCGATAGGGCACGACTGTCGGAAACGCGGTCCCCATGGGCCGCGGGATGACGCCCGACCCGAGGTAGCCCACATAGTTCGAGGTCATCGTCGATATCATGCTATCGAGCATGGAGACATCCACGTACTGCCCCTCGCCCGTTGTGTCCCGAACCCGCAGAGCCAGCAGGATTCCAATCGCCGCAAACAGGCCCGACGTCACATCGGTCACGCCATACCCGCAGCGCACCGACTCGCCGTCCTGGGTGCCCGTGATGCTCAGCAGTCCGCTCGTGGCCTGCACCACCAAGTCCATGGCCGCTTCGTCGCGGGACGGGCCATTCTGGCCGTAACCCGAGATCGAACAGTAGACCAGCCGCGGGTTCCGCCGATGCACAGTGTTGTAGCCCAGCCCCAGCCGGTCCATCGCGCCCGGACGGAAGTTCTCGATCAGCACGTCCATCCGGTCGACCAGCCTCAGGCAAAGCTCGATTCCCTCCTCCTGCTTCAGGTCGATCGAGATGCCGCGCTTGCCGCGGTTCAGCCCCAGGAAAAAACTCGATATGCCACCCTCGAAGGGCGGACCCCAACCGCGCCCCATATCACCACCGCGAGCTTCCATCTTGTACACCTCCGCGCCGTAATCCGCCAGCAGCAGCGTGCAATACGGGCCTGCCAGGGCGTGCGAGAAATCCAGCACGCGGATGCCGTCGAGAGGCCGTTTCCCACTCAAAGAGTCTCGTTGCATGTTTCGTCAGCGCAAAACGTCAGGACTCGGCCTCGCGCACCAGCCGAGCGGCATCTTCTGGCAGCAGAGGTCGCTGCTCCACCAGCCGCCGTGCGGCCGCGGATTCAGCGGAGAGCCGCCCGGGTTCGGTACCTCGTACCACAAGACGCCGCTTGCCTTTGCGTCCGCCGGTAGCAGCAGCGTGAAGGTCGCCCGATACTCCACCTGCGCGCGCGCATTCCTGGGCGCAAGCCTGAGGTCGTTGATGATCGCGTTGAGCGGCGCGACGGGATCCAACTCGCCAATGAAGTGACCCGACAGCCGCTCGTACGCACCGGACCCCTGACGGTGCTCAACCGCCATCCGCACCACCCGCGCGTTCATGGGCGACGGCTCAACGAGCACGGTGCGCCACAGCTCGTGTCTTAGGAGCACAACCCACCATCTTAATTCCTGCCTACCTTTTGCACAATTGGAATCTCAACTTGGAGCTAGAGGAGCCTGTTGGGATCGGCAGATCTACGAAGAACTGGAAGGCGGGCCGCGGCGGCTCGACCGATAAAGGGCACCCGCCGGGGGCTGGCGAAAGGGTAGTGAGGGCGCCGGGATTGCCGGCCTGAGTATCGAGGCCGGCGTCCGCTCGCGCGAGAGACTTGTCTTATTCCGCGAAGGCTTGGAACGTATGCTGGTCCTGGCCGCAATCACTGCAACGATGAAGACCTTTCGATAGCTCCTTTCTGCCTCGCGCGCGTGGACCGTATGTACTCGTTGTGTACACTGACGGCGTTCGCAATGTCCTTGAACGGTTTCAACGATTGCCGATCATTTACGGTAGCGGGTTGATAGTACACCCCGCGAATGGATCGAGGGTTGAAAGCAGAGTTGTCGTCCCCGCCATGTCTGAATAATAGACCGCAGCCGACGGGCGGACCCCAGGAAAGGTGGTTACGTACGCGGCTGCAAAAACCCCGCCACGATCGGCAAGTTCAAACTCGTAATCGCCCAGGAAGTTGTTAGGCGCAATTGAAGAATTCACTGCGGCGACCTGAACTGGCTTACTCCATGAGTGGCCACCGTTGACAGATTTAACCACCGAATAGCCCGCGCTCAGGCCAAAAGAGTCGTACATCACGGCGATCGTTCCGTCACTGGTCATAGCCATCGACACGGTAGTACCGACATTCGTGGCAATTGGAGAAGCAGTACTCCAGGAGACTCCGCGATCTGTGGAGGTCATCGTCGCAAGGCTGTAGGAAGGGCCGGGTTGCACGAAGGCCAGGTAGAATATGCCGTTTTTTGGATTCACCACCAAGCCAAATTGCGTCGATGCTGCCTGCGCCGACGGTACAACGGTGACCGGCTGGCTCCACGTCTGGGCACCATCATTGGAACGGATGAACTCGATATCGGCCGCAGTCCCCAGTGTCTGCCAGTCCGCGAAGTACACATATAGTGTTCGCGGATTGACTGGATCGACGACTAACCTTGGCCAGGCGAAGTTGTGCCAGTCCCCGGAAACGGGGAGCTTCTGGGGAACGCTCCAGGTCCGCCCGTAGTCCCTGGTAACCGAGAGTTCGCCGATCAGTGATGGACAGTACTGCGAAGACCAGGTAGTGCTGCAAGGATAACCAGAAGTATGCTCCCAGACGGCGTAGGCTGTACCGGGGACGTTGGGATCCGCCGTGATGGAGGGCTCATCGGAATGGAAGGCTTGGTTTGGCCCGGAATTGTCCTCGATGCGAACGGCGTTCCACGTCGAGGTTCCGGACTTCATGGAGGCAGCTAACAAACTCAGGTTGTTCCTCATGTTCAACTGAGCTATGGAAACCACGTAAATGGTGCCATCCGGCCCAACAGCGGATCGAGCGTTGGCCGGCATCATGTAATTCAGCCCGTTGGATGGAACATATTTGCCATTGTTCTGACAGCGAGCGATTGGAACTGCCGATTCCGTCCAGCTCTGGCCATCGTGAGAAATGGCCGCAGCCAGACCAAGTGCGCCATTACGTCCTGGAAACGGCGCGAAATCCTGATACCAAGTGACGACCATCGTCGGACTGCCCGAAGGTCCGCCGATTGCCAAGGAAGGCTCCAAGGCGGTCCCGTACAACGCAGTTCCGAGCGGCAAGACAATCACCAAGGCGGAAGCCGACACCGTAGGGCCGGCTTGCGAGGTGGCGGTTACGGTTGCCTTGGTCTGGCTGGCAACCGA
This sequence comes from Terriglobia bacterium, assembly GCA_020073365.1. Taxonomy (GTDB): domain Bacteria; phylum Acidobacteriota; class Terriglobia; order Bryobacterales; family Bryobacteraceae; genus JAIQFL01. The sequence goes on from JAIQFL010000550.1 coordinate 4,225, forward strand.
GGCCGGCGCAGTGTAGAGACCGGTTGCGTCGATGGAACCAACTCCGTCCACGGCCCACGAGACTGGGACATTGGGACCGCTGTTCGCCCAGGAGCTGAAGTTCCTTGTCTGGCCCGCTGCTACCAGTGCCGTAGAGGGCCAAACAGTGATCGATACGCCGGTGGACGGACGCATGACGGTAAGGAATACGCCGGAAGGCGTGCTCTTGCCACCAACGGTGATCACCAGGGCGGCGTCCCCGTCCGGCAGGTCTGGAACCGTAACGTTGAACTGATACAACCCTGGGCCAATCAAATATCCCGCCACCTTTGCCGGAACACCTCCTATCGTTGCCGTGACAGATTGATCGATCGGAACGGCGTTAGTCACGACCGCACCAGTAGCAGTCGGCGGCTTCGTGGCGCCAAAGCCGGTTCCGTAGAGCAGAATCACATCACCAGGATGAGCCGGCGTGGTATTAACGTCGGGGATCAGGTTAGGCGGGCCGGCGAAGCTGTAGTCCGAATGTTCCGCAGCCGGATACTCCAGGGCCGGCGGAAATGTGAACAGGAACAACCCCGGTGACAGCGCTGCCTTTTCTGCCAGAAAGTCATTACTTGCACCCAATTCGTTGCTCACGCGCACAGTTACCGTACCGATCTCCGGGTCATCGGGCACCAGGACGTTCAGTTGAGTCGGGCTGATATAGGACAGGAAAGCATGCTTGCCATCGATCGTGACCGAAACGCCGCTCAGGAATGTGGGCGATACGCCATTGACGAAATCCGACGCCGTCCATGATCTCGTGATGGTGGACAAATTGGAACCGAAAATGGTAATCCAGCATCCCGACGCTATGCCCGGTGTTATTGAAAAAGTCGCACCGTTCACCACCGATGTGATGATTAGCGACGCCCCCTGAGCGGTGACGTTCCGCGCGTTGGCGTTCCTATCGATATCTGCATCAGGAGTTTCGCTCACCGATATCTTCGCCTGGTTGGCGTTGCCGATAAACCCTCCTGCGTCCCCGGGAGTGACAGAATTATCTGGTTTCACATTGGCAGTGGTAACGTCTATCACGTTGACATTCCAAAACGGTCCTCCCAGGCGGAAAGTCCTGCTAGCCTGCATGATATCTGGCACCACTGTGAAAGGAATCCAACGAAAATCCGCGCGCACCGCCGGATTTCGGTTGCCGTGATCAGGCCACGACGGCTGAACCTTGCTCACTAACGGAGAAACAGTGAGGAAAACTGTCAGGAACGGCAGCCTCCGAGCAAATCACTCTTGTCCAACACAACATTTACTGCGAGTGACTGCGCCAATTAGTTGAGGGTCATTCACGACGCCGTGACCAACTTCTCCGCTGCCTTGCGGTGGCGTGGCCCTCCTGTCAACGTAGTGGGTGAACCAGACGCTCATCACGGTTCCAACACTCGCCTCAAGGA
>JAIQFL010000551.1 GCA_020073365.1 Terriglobia bacterium
GTGGCGCCCTCGGAGTGGTGCTCCATGGCCGCCGTCAACAGGCGAGTCGGGTCCTGCGCCCGCGCCTGCCATACCAGTTTCGTCAGTAACGACGTGCGCGGCTCGCTGACCGGAGTTTCATTGGCCACCGACCAGAGGACGATCGACGCGCGGTTCTTGTCGCGCGCCACGCTTTCCGCCACCTGGTTGGCCGCGTTGGCGAACGTATCCGAGTTTTCCCAATCGATGGTCCAGTATACGGGCGACTCGGACCACACCATCATCCCCATGCGGTCGGCCTCGCGAACCATGTTTTCGTTGTGAGGATAATGCGCGAGCCGCACGAAATTGCAGCCCATTTCCCGGGCCCAGCCGAGCAGCGTCCGCGCGTCCTCCACGCTGAAGGCGCGGCCGGCGCGAAACGGAGCCTCCTCATGCACCGACACTCCGCGCAGGAAGATGGGCTTTCCGTTGAGCAGGATTTCGGTCCCGCGGGTTTCGATAGTGCGGAAACCGATGGCCTCGTGCACGGAGTCGGTTTCGGCCGCGATGGTCACATCGTAGAGCTTGGGGTTCTGCGGCGACCAGAGTGACAATTTCGCCGGGAAGCTCAGCGCGGCGAAGCCATTCGCGTCCGTGGCGATGGTAACCGAGGCGCCGGCTTCCGGAATGCTCACCGTAACCCGCTGCGCCGCCCGTGAGCCGTTCAACTTCACCCATCCCGCAATGGTGTCTGCGGAACCCCTCCGCAATTGCACGAAGTAATCGAAGATGTAAGTCTCCGGCGTCTCGATCAAGGAGACGCCGCGCGTCAGCCCGCCGTAATTCCACCAATCGGTGTTGACCGTGGGAACGCCGTCGCGCCGCCGCTTATTGTCCACCTTGACGACCACGAAGTTGTCTTTGGGTTTCACCTTGCCGGTGACTTCGAAGGCAAACGGCGTGAACCCTCCGGTATGCGTCCCCAGCTTCTCGCCATTGAGGTATACGATGGCTTCGTAGTTCGCCGCGCCAAAGTGCAGGAAGACTCGCGTGTCAGCCTTCTTCGGATAGTCGAACACCTGCCGGTACCAGATGGTGCCCTCGTAGAAAAAGAGATTCTCGCGCTGCGTGTTCCAATCGCCCGGGACGTCCAGTTGTCCGGACGTATCGAAATCGTATTCCACCAACTCGCTCGGGTCCTTGGGATGGGCGTTGAGGAAGAAGCCGGTCTTGGTCGGCTGCATGCGGAAATCGTAATACCCGTACTCGTAGGGATCCACGATGGCACGCCACCTGCCGTTCAGGCTGATGGCTCGCCGCCCGGGGACATTGACGATGCGGCTCGAAGGCTGCGCTTGGGCAGGGGCGCCGGCCACTAGCAAAGCCAGCACCGCCAGTTTGATGGTCATGATCTGGTTGGAAGGTACCGCGATCAAAAGACCTGCACCTCCCGTAAACAAGGATCGTACCACCCGGTGGGACCGCGAAGCAGCCGCTGGGAACGCCCGCAAATCCGGGGCGTCGCCCGCAAGCCTGAGGCAGGCGGAAGCGCCTGCCCTGGCCGGCTGAAGGCCGGCTGACAGACGACGAAACCCGATCGTCTGTCCCACTGGCTGGGAATGGCCAACCTCCAGAGGCAGGCGGAAGCGCCTGCCCCACTATTGACGCGCTCTGGCTCTCTCCAGCAAACGGGCTCTCAGGTCGGCCTTGGCGGCATCGGCTTCGGCCTTGACGGCCTGGGCCTGTTCAACGGGGTTCAGATGGAAGCGGACCTGCTTCACAAACCATCTGCCGGACGCCGTATGGCCCAGGACAAGATCCGCGTAGACGGTGGATTTCGTCTGAGGCGTGAATCGCTTGCCCGCCACGGCCATGGGGGTGGTGGGGAGGGGTGCGTACAGCAGCGTGTCCACACCGACGCCGTTGTTGACCAGATCTTCGCCATCGCCATCCGTACCGGGTTCATGCAGGGTGTGGTCGAGCACTTCCTGCATCCACTCGGAGAGGATCGCCACCAGTTCGTCCCGGTCGTCGGGGATCAGTATCTGGCGGGTCTTGTAGCGCGCGAGAAGATCCATCTCGTACTTGTATGCGTCGCTCTTCAGGTTCTGAAAGGCCTTCTGGCCGATGGCAGCACACTGGTCGTTGGTTAAACCAGAGCCGTTTCCAGTACCGGGGAATACAATCGTGATCACGCCCGAATTGATGGCCTCGCCGCCTTTCGCGGCGTTGATCAGACGTCCGCCGGAAACGGTCTCGTGTCCCAGCGCACGGTGCAGGGCGATGGATCCCTCGCCCAACTTGTTGTTCTGGCCCCGGTCGCCGAAACACGCGTAGGCTACCCGGGTTCCGGAGATGACCACGGCGACGTCACCCAAGCCAATGTGATGAGTGGTGTCGAATCCACCTTTGGGCAGGACAAAGTAGTTGATCTTGTCGGCGTCCAGGAACTTCCCGGCGGCATCGGTGGCGGAGGTAGGGCTGACGCCGGAGCGGTCCGGCTTGGCGCCGAAGGGGTCCTGCTTGCTATAGACGGAACCGTCGGTATCGACGTCGAGGGCCGACTCGAAATACAACTGCCCGCCCGGCAACTCGCACAGAAACTTCTTGCCAATGAAGCGGTCGCTAACGACGTTGATCTTCGGGTGGTTAAACAGGCTGTTGATGGAGCCCAGAAGATCTTCAGAAATGCTCGGTGGTTTGTATCCCATAGTTCCTCCCTTCGAGACGCCGGGCGTCACTCATATGCGTTCCCCAGTTGAAAATGGATATGGTCGTTATGTCCCCGCCGGCCCGCGACCACCCCGGGAACGCCCGCCACCGGGTAATCGGGATGCATGACCGTGCCCGGCCGGAGGGGGTGGCCATTGCGGAATAGATCATCCGCGATATCCGGTCCCAGCGTGCATTGCTCGGTGACGAACTCGTAGACGTCGGAGAAGAACTGGGCCGGCACCTGGTCTTGGGCGTCGTTGGAGATCGCCAGGCGGAAGTAGGTGTTGGTATCGTTCGACCAGCGGTCCCAGCCGTTCGAGGCGTGGGGCTTGCCATTGTCCTTTCGATACACGGTCCGGGTCCACCAATCCCGCCGGACATCGAAGTCCTGACCCCCTTGGGTCGTCGCGCCGTAGAAGTCGACGCAGTGGCCGGTCATATGGCAGTCCGTGGCATTTGCTCCGCCGCCCGCGCCTATGCCTCCATATACGATGCGAGTTATCTGCCATTCCGACGACAGCCAATTCGCCAGGCGGTACAGCACGACGGCAAATGCCGGAGTCGGGGTGAAGGACGCCATCTGGGTAGCGCCGGCGGACCCGTTGGCGCCGGGGTTGATCCCCCGAGCCTTAAAGAAGTCCACCCCAGCTATGGTGGTCTGAATCTTCACCTGTCTTCCCGGCTTGAGGGAAGTCACCTCGCCCGCGTCATTGGTCTTGATCGGGTCCACGACCGAGATCTCATCCTGCTCGACCAGAAAAATAAAGAGGTCGAAGGCCTCCTGTTGGGTGAGATCGCGAGCCGCTTTCTTGAGGAGTGCCTCTGTCATTCCCATGTAGTCCTCCGATTGTGAATTCCATTCGGCCTGGGAGGTTCCTCGACCTCATGCCGAAGAACTGTTATGCGAGCCGAGCCGCGGAACGCCGGAAACGACCCCGTCCCTTAACCCATAGCCGGCTGGCTCCGGAGCGGAAAATCACCCACCCGCGGCCGATAGCCCTTATCGCGGAGGGCGCGCAGGATGTTCTGATATCGGGCGTCGAAGTCCCGATCCTTGTCCTTGAGCCTCTCGATCGGCCCGAGAAAGCCCCAAATCTCCGGATGAGCGAATTGCAAAATCAGCTCATCGGCGTTCAACGCCTGGGAGAGCTTAGTCAACTGTCTCTTTAGCGCCACTTTGATTCCGGCGACGCCGCTCAATCCGGCGCCTGAGCCGGGGAAGACAAAAAAGATGACGTCCTTGCCCTCCTGATCGGCCCCCGGGAAAAAGGTCCGGAACACTTTCCGCGAGACTTCTCCCACCTTGTTTTCGTTCCCGCTGTCCGCGAAGATGAAGCCTATGCTCTTGCCGGTCTCGGCGCGGACCGCCAGACCATAGTCCCCCAGTCTGACCCCTTGGTTGATTAACGGGGGAGTGATGGCGGCGTAAGGATCATCGGTTGCGTTAAAGTAGCGTTCCTGTTCCCATTCCTCTTTGCCGGGGTGGGCGGGGAGCGAGGTGCTGGAGACAAAGAAGCCACTTGGCTTGACTACCGGGAAGCTCTGTGAATTGTCCTGGAAGGCCGGATTTGGATCGATCTTCCAGCGGGGGGGCTTGTGAGCGGCGGCCTCGTCGTCGGCTTGCTTCTGGGTCCTGTGGACAACCGCGTGCCATTCGAAGTGATGATTGGTGGCGCTGAATACCCAACTTGCATGACTGGTTGCGTACCGCAAGGGCTCCAGCGCCGGCGGGTTGTTCGGACCGTAGCAGTTGGGCGCGCCATCATTGTCCTCATTGAGGATGCACCGGTAGGCGACGGCCTTAAACCCCTCCGGCCCGGTCACCAGGGTCAGGGGGACGTTCTTTTCGCGGTCTTTGGCCGCGCCTAACGTACTGAAGGAGAGTTGGTCTGTTGCCATGTTTTACCTCATTTCTTCCAGTCAATATATTGAGTGTGCAAGGCTGGAGCGGTCCCGAAACGGCCCCCCTACTTGTTCTGCGAGAATCGAGAGGATTTTGAGCAGCGCGAAGGCGGAAATGCGTGTCTGAATGGGCGTTTCCGTACGCTGGACGAGGCGCTTCGGAGCGCGGGCGCGGCGGGTTGATCGTCGAAAGGCCGTCGGCATCATGTCTCGATCCTCCTGCAAAAGATTATCGAGTAGGGCTTTATTGGATAGCTTCGAGAATATGTAAAAGAATTGTGCAAAACACGAAGCTCCGCCCGCGGCATTGGTGAGCCGTATGGATGCGCGACCCTCGTATCCCGGATTTGTGTGCTGTCCGCGGCGGCGAATCCGCAACGGCAAGGGCCGGTCGGAGCGGGCGTAGACGAAACTGGGGACGCTGCCGCCAAAGGAGGTTGGGAGGCGAAGGCGCCGGCTGCAAAATACAGTGACAGGCAGCGCTGTCCACGCGGCCAAAGGCGGGGCCTTGGGACAGCGTAGCCTGTCACCATATTTTGCGGGGTCATTTTTGGGCGTTGGCATAGCAATCGTGGGGAAAGCAGACGGGACACCGCTTCCATTTCAGAGGCTCGATTGGGTCAAAGGGGCAGCCGCTCCCGGGGATGTGGAAGGGGAGCTTTTTTGGGGGGGCCTCTTTGGGGAGCCGGAGGGAGTGGAGGAGAAGATGACGGAACGAACTGGAGGGAGAGGCTAACGGGCTCGCTTTCAGCGGGTTGCGGGGTTGGGGAAGGAGTTAGGCCGGGTTCGGGTTCAGGTTCGGGGGCAACGCGCTGGGGGGGAGGGAGGGGATCGAGGTCGAGCTCGAGCGCCTGGAGGCGTTCGAGCTCGTGGAGGGCGTCGCGATAGTTGCGCTGGGTACCATTGACTATGCGCTGGAGGCGGCTGAGGGTGCGGTCGCAGTTGTGGAGGGCCTGGCCGAGTGGGGCATTGGGGCTGAGGTTGTCCGCGCCCTCGATTTGGTAGATCCAGACCTGAGCTTCGGCGACGGCGAGACGGCGGAGGGTCCAGGTGGA
>JAIQFL010000552.1 GCA_020073365.1 Terriglobia bacterium
CGCATCAGGAAGACCCCTACGGAACTGAGCAGCGCCGGCACAAGAATGTACTGCTGGATGTGATACGGCGCCAGCGTCGGGGCCACCTCTGCTGGCGAGAAGTAGCACAGGGCGACGCTGAGCAGTGTGAGGAAAAGGGCCATATCCTAGGATACCGGTAGCGGTGCTCATGCGTCTCGCGGGCTGGAGGCCGGAGCGGTAAGGCGCTACTTGGGCAGCTTGGCAAGCTGCGCGCCGGTTGCCAACCGTCGCACGGGCCGGTTGGCAACCAGCCGGCAGGTTCCCAACCCGCCCTACGAAGGCTGTCGTGGCTGCGCTTCCCCTGCGCCACCATGGGTTTAGCCGGAGTGGCATACAACCTGCCATCTTGCTAACCACTTCATAACGCCATAGTCTAACGATCAGACTGGATGGAGCTGACCGACGCAGCATTCGTCACCAAAGCGCGTTCGGGCGATACCGACGCGTTCCGCGTGCTTGTGGAGCGGCACGGCCGCGCGCTATTCCGGTTGGGTTTTCGTATGACTGGCAATGAACAAGACGCCGAGGACGTAGTACAGGAAAGCTTCCTGCGGGCCTATCGCCAACTCGGCAAATTCGATGAACGCGCGAGCTTCGGGACCTGGCTCTACCGCATCGCCACGAACTGCGCGCTGGATCTGGTGCGGTCTCGCAAACGGCGCTCGGAAAACCTGGCGCCGGCCGACCCCGAAATGGACGATCCTGTTCTTTCGCTGCCCTCGGGGGATCCGACGCCGGAACGCGTTGCCCTGAGTTCCGAGGTGCGCGACCGCGTGGCCGATGCCATGAAGGAGCTGAGCGCCACCGAGCGAACCGCCTTCGTGCTGCGGCACTTTGAAGGCATGTGTATCGAAGAAGTAAGCCGCGTGCTGGAGTGTCAACCCGGAGCGGCCAAGCACAGCGTGTTCCGCGCCGTGCAGAAGTTGAGAAGGGCGCTGGAGCCCTTAGTGAGTCCGGCCAAATGAACCACCTGAGCGAAGAACAACTGATTCTGCATTACTACGGCGAAGAGGGCGATACCCTCGCCGCCGAGCAGCACCTCGATGCATGCGAGGGCTGCCGGGCGCTTTACGGCTCGCTCCAGCGTGTGCTGAACATCGTGGATTCCCTGCCCATACCACCGCGGGACGCGGAGTATGGCGCCCAGGTGTGGAAGCGCCTGGAGCCCCACCTGCCAGCGCGGCGGCGGCTCTGGACGCTGCCTTCACCGTGGCGATGGGCGGTGGCCGGCACCGCTGTCGCGGGGCTGCTGCTCGCCGCGTTCCTGGCGGGCCGTTCCTTTCCTCCGCAGGTACGCCGGCCGGCGCCCATGGCGGCTGCCGATCCGCAGGCCGGCGAGCGCATCCTGCTGGTAGCCGTGGGCGATTACCTGGAACGCTCCCAGATGGTGCTGATCGAGCTGGCCAATGCCGACCCCAAGGGTTCGCTGGATATCTCCTCAGAACAGGAGCGCGCGGCAGACCTGGTGAGTGAAAGCCGGCTCTACCGCCAGACCGCTGCCCACACGGGAAACACCGCCGTGGCCAGCGTCCTCGACGACCTGGACCGCGTTCTGCTGGAAATCTCGCACGCGCCCTCGCGGCTCTCGCCGGGAGACCTGGAAAAGTTGCGCCAGAGGCTGGAGGCCGAAGGCATTTTGTTCAAGATCCGTGTTCTGGGCACCAACGTCCGGAACCAGGAAGAGCCGGCCGCCTCGACGGCACGGCAAAAACTATAGAAGGTACGAACATGATTGACTCTCGAACGTTGATCCCGATTGGTTGTTTGCTTGTGACGGGCGCTTTAGCGCTGGCACAAACGCCGCCGCCGGCCCCCCCACCCGCACAAGCACCCGTGGCGGCGCCCGCCTATCCGGCTCCGCCTGCCCCTCCGGCCGCGGCACCGACGCCGCAACCGGCGGCCGCCCCGCGCGCGCCCGCCGCCCTCCTGGACCCGGACGATCTGGATCGTATCAGGGAACTGGCGCAGGACGCACGCGACCAGGCGCAGGCGACGCGGGACTACCTGGAGGCCCAGAAACCGCTGTACCAACTGACTCATCCGCCAACTCCGCCGGCCATTGCCCCCGGCCCGCTGTACCAACTGACCCATCCGACTCCGGCTCCGGGCGATTGGGTTCGCGACGGCATCATTGGCGGCATCCCGGGTGGAATTGGCGGCGGCATCGGTGGTGGGATCGGTGTCGGCATCGGCAACGGCTACGCCCTCAATGTGCCCATGGCATTCGCGCAGAGTTCCAGCATTGGAATGGCCGGCCGCCCAAGAATGAGTGACGACCGCCTCTACGACGCCGGCCTGCGGGCCCTCGACAACCACCGGTGGGACGAGGCTCTAGAGGACTTCAACCAGGTGGCCTCGCGCGGCGGTGCCCGCGCCGATGGCGGCTGGTATTGGAAAGCCTACACCCTCAGCAAGCTCGGCCGGCGCGACGAAGCGCTCGCGGCGGTCGCCGAGCTGCGCAAATCGTACGCGAACAGCCGCTGGCTGGATGAGGCCAAGGCGCTCGAAATCGAAGTCCGGCAACATTCCAACCAGCCCGTATCGCCCGAGGGCGAAACCGATGAAGATCTCAAGCTGATGGCGCTCAATGGCATCATGCAGTCCGATCCCGACCGGGCCATACCGCTGGTGGAGAATATCCTGAAGGGTTCGGCTTCTCCCAGATTGAAGGCTCGAGCGCTGTTCGTGCTCGCCCAAAGCGGTACGCCTCGGGGGCTGCAAATCATCGAGCAGATCGCTCGTGGCGGAGGCAATCCCGATCTTCAGGTGAAAGCCATCGAATACCTTGGCCAAAGGCGCAGGCAGCCCAACAACAACCAGAACCAGCTCCTGCTCGAGATCTATAACTCGACCAACGACCTCAACGTGAAGCGCGCCGTACTGAACACGTTCCGCAGCGCGCGCGATTATGAGCGCCTGGCGCAGATTGCCAAGACCGAGAAGGCCTCTGATCTTCGTATGGAAGCGTTCAATCCCCTGGGCGACGTCGCCGGCCAACCGGAGCTCTGGCAGATCTACCAGTCCGAGACCTCGCCGGATATGAGGATTGCCATTCTGCGGGTCATGCTGCGGAACGGCAATGCCGACAAACTCGTCGAGGTAATCCGCAACGAGAAGGACCCCAAGGTACGCCGCACGGCCATTGACGTGCTTGCCACCCAGCAGACGGGCGCCGCCGATCGTCTGGTCTCGGTATACTCCGCGGAACAGGATACGCAGCTCCGGCAGGCCATTGTCGACGCGCTGTCCAACCAGCGGAACGCCAAGTACCTGGTGGATCTGGCGAAGGCCGAGAAAGACCCCAAATTGAAGCTCAGGATTGTCGACCGGCTCTCCAGCATGCATTCCAAGGAAGCCACCGACTACCTGCTGGAGCTCCTCTCCAAATGAAGCGCGTTCTGTGGTTGATGGCTGCCGCGCTGCCGCTGGCCGCGCAGCCGAAACTGCTGGTCAACGCGCAGGTGCAAACCCACTCCGCGGCCGCAGGCCTGGAGAGCGAGTTCAAGACTCTCCTGGCCGCGCAGCCGCAGCCGGCATGGATCGGATACAGCGTGCCTGCAGTCCGCACGTACAACCTGGGGTGCGACTACGTCCGCGACGGCTTCACGCAGCCGGGCGTGATCCACCTGGAGCCGCCCGATCACGCCGTGATTCTGTTTCGCGTGGAAGCCAACGCCGTGAACCGGATCCGGACCCTGTCGCCGGATTGCGAAATCGACGCGGGTGGCGTGCCGGTGCACTGGATCACGGATGTCCAGCCGGCGCAGAGCATCGCGCTGCTGGTCTCCCTCATGCCGGAACGCGACCGCGTGGGCGATAGCCCCGTAAATGCCATCGCGCAGCATGCCGATCCGGCGGCCGACCAGGCGTTAGAGCGCTTCCTCGCCACCAACCAGCCGGAATCGCTCCGCCTTCGGGCGGTATCGGCGTTGGGTTCGGCGCGCGGCCGCCATGGGTTCGATGTGCTGAAGAAACTGATTGCCGGCGACCCCGATGAGAGGGTGCGGGAGCGCGCCATCTCCGCGCTCTCGTCGAGCAAGGAGCCAGACGCCCTCGATTTGCTGATCTCCATCGCTAAAAGCGATCCGAATGCGCAGATGCGCCGGCAGGCCGTCTCCGCGCTCGCCCGCAAACCGGGACCCGCTGTGGTCACCACCCTCTCCCAGGTGATCGAGAGCGATCCCGATCTCCAGGTGAAGCGGCACGCGGTCTCGTCGCTCAATCAACTGCCGGATGGAGCGGGCGTACCGGTATTGATACAGATGGTCAAGACGACGCAAAATGTCGAAGTGCGGAAGCAGGCGATGACCACCCTGCAACAATCCCGCGACCCCCGCGCCGTGGCGTTCTTCGAAGAAGTGCTGAAGCACTAGTGTAACGCCACAGCCGAGAATGGACAGGGAAAGCCAGAACCGATTTTCAGAATCGGCCAAGCGGGCCAGCCAAGGTGAAGGAAATGCTCGGGTGCCACTACGAGTTGGGAATGCGATGAAGACGACGGAAAATGGAGGGCGTGCGTAACCGTTTCCGGGACTTCCTCGCCCAGCAGCCAACAGTAGCTGAGAAGAAATGCTTTTGCCGCCGCTGAACCGCGACAATCCCGAATGCGGTTAAGCATCCCCAAGGAGGCGATGGAGTCAATCGTCGATCTCTGGTCGGGCCGCGGAGTGGCATGACAGGGTGAGTTCCGACCCGTCGCTAAGCGGTCCGCTCTTGGGTGCGGCGAGGGTGCTTTGGGGTGTCCGGGGGACACACTACTCCGTGAGTCTGCAATCCCGAACCTTCCGGAACTCTATCGATGGAGACAACTGTCGGAAAAGATCTGGGTCGGCGTAGCTACTTTCAGGTTGCCACCGCAGGCAAACCTTTCATCCACGCTAATGCCACTCCCGCCTTCCAGGCTGCCCGCTGGATCTTGGCCACGATCTGGTCCACGGTCGCGTGCCACTGAAACGGTTTCGGATTGTCATTATGCCGTTCGATGTACTGCTGAATGGTCACTTGCAGTTGTTGCACACTGTGAAACACACCGCGACGGATGCACTGGCTGGTCAACAGCCCGAACCAGCGCTCCACCAGGTTGGTCCATGACGAGGAGGTGGGCACGAAGTGGAATTGGAATCGCGGGTTTTTCTTCAGCCAGTTTTTAACGTTTTCGTGGCGGTGATTGCTCCCGTTGTCGAGAATGATGTGCACCTCGCCGGTAGGGTTCCGCCTCTTCAGGTTGCGCAGCAGGCAGAGGAATTCCTGGTTGGTATGGCGCGCGTGGCATTCGCCGATCACATCCCCGGTAGCCACATTATAGGCGGCGAACAAGTCCGTGGTGCCATGCCGCTTGTAGTCGTGGGTACGCGTTCCGCACTTACCCTTCTTCAACGGCAACCCCGGTTGGGTGCGGTCTAAGGGTCCCCTCAACAATAACAACTCACAATTGATCGGTTCTCTGGCATAACCGGGCTTCACCGGTGGAGATCTGCAACACACTAAATCGGCTCGGAATGCCTGTAAAATTAGGCCTCGCGCGCACATTGAGATCCCGTGGCCGATATCGGCCAGATTTGTTATAGTACCGATTAGGAGACGCAGGCCAATCGGAACTATAACATTAT
>JAIQFL010000553.1 GCA_020073365.1 Terriglobia bacterium
CGCCGTGACGGCGGTGCCCGGTAGCTTCCCCGGTGTACCCGTTCGTGCAGATCTCTCAGCCGTGGTTCCAGTCCGTCTTCGTATTCTGCCCACCTCACCCCGTCCACTCGCGGCGCTGCCTCACGTTTCAGCGCGTAGTAGCTGTCCCGCAGCCGATCCATGGTCAGATGGTGCAGCAACGTGGTGAACCGTTCCTGCTTCCTTTCCCTTGCGGTTTTCCGCACGCCCTTCAGGCCCTGTGACGCGGCCCCTCCGTCCTGTGCCGGAACCGCGCGTGCCTTCTTGCGGCTTTCGCCTTCTCCGGCCGGACTGCCGCTTGCGCGTACAGTCGGCAATGGGGTCTCCCGGTTCTCGTGCATGCAATTTCGCGGCGTGCCAGGGGTCTCAGACTACGTGGGTCCGCCGTCTGGCTCGCGATCTAGCGCCGAAACAGCGTGTTGCCTTCCCCTTCAGACGACAGGGTCGGCGACTTCAGTTTGTGTTTTCGAAGCTCAATACCCTGCCCGTCGCTGCCCCTGTCTACGCTTCTGACCGCACCTCGCGATGCGCTCCGCAAGACTCGGGGTCAGGATGGATTCGCTGCTCCTTTCCTGTTGGACTCTTTCATTCCTTGCATGCCGGTTTATCCCGGCGCTCCGTCCGCCCCACTCGACGCCCTAGCGGCTCACCAGGTATACCGCTACCTCCGCCCGCAGGTTCGGCAGCAGAGTCACCCTGCGATTTCCCGACAGGAAGTAGCGCCGCTCCACCACCAGGCCCTCCAGCGACACTAATTCCTCGAAATCCTGTACCGTCAGAAAATGGATGTTGGGCGATTCGTACCACTCGTACGGAAATATCTTGGTGCGGGGTGCGCGGCCGCTCTTCAACATGGAATAGCGAACGGTCCAGTGCCCGAAGTTGGGAAACGCCACGATTACCCGCCGTCCCACGCGCAACATGTCCTGCAGCACGTGGCGCGGGTACAGAGTCTCCTGCAGCGTCTGGCTGAGGATCACATAATCGAACGCGTGGTCGGGATAGTCGGCGAGCCCTTCGTCGATGTCGCCCTGGTAGACCGAGACACCCCGTCCAATGGCGCGCTGCACTTTGACGCCGGAGATCTCCACGCCGCGGCCCTGCACGCCCTTGTTGGCCGCCAGCCACTCGAGCAGTTCGCCCTCGCCGCATCCCAGGTCCAGCACCTTGGTATGGGGCTCCACAATCTCGCTGATGATGGCGTAATCGCTCCGCCCCAGCAGTTCGCGGACGAACGCCTGTTTTTTGGACGCCTGTGCGCTCATTGCACCTTCTCAAAGGTGCTGGCCAGAAAACCGCGGACCATTTCCGCCTGCTCGGCCACATCCACCAGGAACGCATCGTGTCCGTAGTTGGACTGCAGTTCGACGTACGCCACGTCGCAGTTGCGCGCGCGCAATGCCCTCACGATCTCCTGCGATTGGTAGCTCGGGTAGAGCCAGTCCGAGCTGAAACTGATCACCAGGAAGCGCGCCCGCGCCGGCTCCAGGGCCGCCACCAGCGACGCGCGGCCGCTGGTGAGATCGAAGTAGTCCATGGCTTTGGTGATGAACAGATAGGAATTGGCGTCGAATCGATTCACAAACTGGCTGCCGCGGTAACGCAGGTAGCTCTCGACTTCAAAATCCACGTCGAATCCGAAGCCGAAATTCTCCTTCCCGCGCAGGCGGCGGCCGAACTTCTCGCGCATCGACTCGTCGCTCATGTAGGTGATGTGGCCCACCATGCGAGCCACCGCCAGCCCACGCCCCGGCAACTGCTTGCCATAGTAGTTGCCTTCGTTCCAATCCGGGTCGGCCATGATGGCCTGGCGTCCCACTTCGTTGAAGGCGATCTGCTGCGCGCTGTGCCGGGTGGTAGAGGCGATGGGGATCGCGGACACTACGCGGTCCGGGTAGGATACGGCCCATTCGAGAGCCTGCATCCCGCCCATCGACCCGCCCGAAACCGAGAGCAGGCGCGGGATGCCGAACCAGTCGATCAGCATCCTCTGCAGCCGCACCATGTCTCCGATAGTGATCACCGGGAACGCCATGGCGTACGGGCAACCGGTGGCCGGATTGATGGACGCGGGCCCCGTAGTGCCCCGGCATCCGCCCAGCACATTGGCGCAAATGACGAAATACTTGTTCGTATCGAACCCCTTGGCGGGCCCGATCATGTTGTCCCACCAACCCGGTTTCCCGCTCTCGTGGCTAATGCCGGCCGCGTGGGCGTCGCCCGAAAAGGCGTGCAGCACCAGGATGGCGTTGGATTTGGCCGCATTCAATTCGCCGTAAGTCTCGTAAGCCACCTGGACTGGAGCCAGCGTAGCGCCGCTATCGAGAGTGATGGAATCGAACCCGACAGTATTGGCCTCAACGATCATGAGGGGGATGGTTTCATCTTATCAGGTAGGGCATGCCTTAGCTTGCTGCCCTGCCATCACATCTTGATACATGGGCAGCTAACGCATGCCCCACCTATGCCACGATTGGATTGATATGAAGATGTCCTGCCCTGTAAAGCTAGCCGGCGAGTTGCATCAGTTGCTTCTCCTCGCCTGCGAGAGCTTCGTGGAGTAGCATCTTGTCCAATGCGAAGTGAGCCTGAAATGGGAACTGAGAGTCCATCCCCCATTTCACGTACAATGGCCTTATCGGACTCTTGCTGACTGGCACCCTGGTGGCGGTGATTGCCCTGCTGGGCCTCTGGGCGGCCGTCAACCGGCATAAATAAGCGATGCACCTGGACATTCAAAACGCGCTGCTGACCGTGCTGCTGCTGTGGATCCTCACGGCGCCCCACGAGTTCGCGCACGCCTGGGTGGCCACGCGACTGGGCGACGATACCCCGCTGCGGGAAGGGCGCGTGACCTTGAACCCGCTGGCGCACGTGGATTGGTTGGGCACCGCCATCCTGCCGTTTGCGACTTCGCTGCTGGGCTACGGCTTTCTCGGGTGGGGCAAGCCGGTGCGCACGGAAACCGCCAAACTCCGGGGCGGTCTGAACGGGTTGGCGGTGGTGGCCCTGGCCGGGCCGTTCAGCAACGTCATCATGGCCGTGATGCTCGGCGCGATTGCGGTGGCCGCGTCGCACGCGGTCCCTGCGTTTGCCGAGTTCGCCGCTAAGGGTGTTCGGCTAAGCCTCTACCTGGCGATCTTCAACATGCTGCCGGTGCCCCCGCTGGACGGGTCCAGGCTGCTGCTGGCGGCGCGCATCCCGATGGTGGTGTACATCGAGCTGTCGCGAGTGGGGTTCATGCTGCTGATCGTGGCCATGTCGATGACCAACATCGGCGGCTGGATGAGCGAGTGGAGCTACGTGGGGGCGAGGGCGATTCTCTCGGTGTTGCAGTAGAGCGGTGGAGGAGTGGCCGGATGCGGCGGCAAAGCTTGGTCGACAAGATGAGGCGGGACTGGGACCAGCGCGCCCGCGAGAATTACCGCCATTACATTGTGAACTGCCGCAAGGACTGGTCCGAAGAAGATTTCCGGGCGTCCGGTGAAGTTACCGCCTCGCACTACATCCTGACGGACATGCTCAACATCTGTCAGGGCAAGCGGCCCGAGGAGATGCGGGTTTTGGACTTTGGATGCGGCGCCGGGCGTGTGACCCGATCCCTGGCGAAGACCTTCGGCGAGGTCCACGGTGTGGACATCAGCATCGAGATGGTGAGGCTGGCGCGACAGGCGCTCGGCGACATGCCCAATGCGCATATCCATCAGACCAACGGCGAGGATCTGAGAGTTCTGGGAGATTTGCAGTTCGACTTCGCATTCGCGTTTTCCGTGTTTCATCACATTCCGAGCAAGTCGATCATCGAGAATTCGATCCGCGAAGTCGGAACGCATCTTCGATCCGGCTGCCTGTTCAAATTCGAAGTACAAGGTTATCTGCCGTTACGGGCATCCGAAGACGACACCTGGCTGGGTGTGCCGCTGGGTGAACAGGACCTGATCGGGATCGCGGAACGGTGCGGATTCGAGTCCCGGCACAGATTAGGGGCGGGCGAGGAATCGTATTGGCAGTGGTTCTTCCGGAAGTAAACGGGCGCCTCGGAATTGAATTCTGATGAACAAACGTCTCGCGGCGGCAATGTGCACTTACTCGGCTCTCGCGGTCCTGGCGGCCTTTACCCTGGATGGCGGCATCCTGCGGAACTTTGTCTGGATCCTGCTCGCCGGGCTGGCCGCGAAGACGTACATCGCCTACCGCGCGGGCTGGTAGCGGCCGGCCCTGGTCGCTGAGGCCTGGTCTGAAACGTGCCCCCGTTTCAATTTGAAACACGTTCCATTCTGAAACGTGAGGATCAATGCCTAGTTATTGTAAATAGGGTATTTATAACCTAATACCTCATGGCACTAAGGTTGCACCCTTAATGCTGTCCGGAACAACCGATCCGGCTCCTAAGAAAATCAGAAAAAGGACGAGAAGCGATGCGGGTGCGGAGTGTGTCTATACGACGGCGGCAGAAGGTTTCGCAGCAGGTTCGCGATCGGATCGTTCTAGAGAACCTGCCCCTGGTGAAGGCGATTGCCATTCGCGTTCACGAAAACCTGCCGGTCCACGTGGATCTTGACGACCTAATCCATGCCGGCGTGCTGGGTCTGTTCGATGCCGTGGCCAAGTTCGATGCATCGAAGAACGTGGCGTTCCAGAGTTACGCGAAGCACCGTATCAAGGGCGCGATCCTGGATAGCCTGCGCCAGCTCGACTGGGCCTCCCGCGACCTCCGCAAGCGTCAAAAGCAGGTGGAGTCGGTGACTCGGGATCTGTCCTTGAAGCTCGGGCGCAATCCCAACGATGTCGAAGTGGCACAGGAGATGGGAGTCAGCATGGAACGCTGGCGTCGCATGCAGATGGAACTGCGGACCGTCGGGCTGGTCTCCACTTCGAAGCATCCGGACCAGGAGGGCGACCGCACCCAGGACTTCGCGGCCACCCCCGACTTTCAACCAGACCGGATGTGCGAGCGGAGACAGCTCCAGTCGACTCTCGCCCGCGCCTTAGGTACCTTGCCCGAGCGCTACCAGAAGGTGGTGTTCCTGTACTACACGAACGACATGACCATGAAGGAGATCGGCGAGCTGCTGGGCGTCAACGAAAGCCGCATTTCGCAAATCCACAAGACCGCGCTAAAGAAGATGGCGGTGGCGCTCGAATCCGAAGGAATCCATTCGGCGGAGGCTCTTTGAGCGGTCGAGGGGCCTCCGGCCTACGTCGTTCGGGCCGCCATCCCGGGCCGCCTCAGCATTTCGCGCGCACAGTTATACCCCGGGGCGCCCATCACGCCACCGCCCGGGTGCGCGCCGGAGCCGCATAGGTAAAGGCTCTGGATGGGCGTTCGATATCGCGCCCAACCGGCGACCGGCCGCATCACGAACATCTGGTCCAGGCTCATCTCCCCGTGGAAGATGTTGCCGCCGGTTATGCCAAACCGCCGCTCCAGGTCGAGCGGCGTCAACACCTGGCGGTGTTCCACGATCCCCCGGATGTTGGGCGCGTACTCTTCGATCAGCGAGATGACGCGGTTGGCGAATGGCTCGCGCAGTTCGTCCCAGGAGCCCTCGCGAAGCGTGTAGGGGGCGTATTGCAGGAAGATTCCCATGATGTGCTTGCCGG
>JAIQFL010000554.1 GCA_020073365.1 Terriglobia bacterium
GGGAAAATGTTGCAGAAGTTGATTGAACAAGCTGGCAGCCTGTACCATAAACAGTGCCCTCCTTGAGGCGAGTGTTGGAACCGTGATGAGCGTCTGGTTCACCCACTACGTTGACAGGAGGGCCACGCCACCGCAAGGCAGCGGAGAAGTTGGTCACGGCGTCGTGAATGACCCTCAACTAATTGGCGCAGTCACTCGCAGTAAATGTTGTGTTGGACAAGAGTGATTTGAAATGGAGGTGCTCAGGAGTGCCTGCTCCCCGCCTTCGACCAGGTCGCGTCGCATCATAGTGAGTTGTCCGGCGGCTTCATCCCATTTGCGGTAGTAGAAGGTTTTTTCATCCTGGGAAATCCAGATCGGTTGGATTCCCCCGATGCGGCGGTCCCCAATCAGAATCGGTGTGCTCTCGCCGGTCTGTGTGTTTACGCGAAACGCGCCATACCGCTCGCGATCGTCAATGCCCTCGACCAGCACCGAACGCCCGTCGTAGGACGAGATGAAATTACGCGTGGCCACTTGCGGGAGGATCCGCGATTCCCGGCCGCTGGCCACTGACCGAACGGTAAGCACGTCGGCATTTTCGATTGGATCGTGCTCCATGGATGGCGTTAGATATACGAGTTGTTTACCGTCGCCTGACCAGTCGGCGGCCATATGACGGCCCGGGCGTTGAGAACTGATGGGCTGCGGCTTCCCTACAGTCCGTCCCGCGACCGGATCGTAGTCTACGAGGAATGTCTCGGCGTCGCGAATCACGCGACCCAGATAGACGGCGCCATCCGGGCCGGCGCCCAGGTCTTCGACGTGCCCGAGATCAGCCCGGATCGATACGGGCGAACCGCTTGGCTTGCCATCGGACATTGGCTGGAGCCACAATGCGGTGTCGCCGGTGCCATTGCAGGTGTACAGAAATCCACCTGACCGCAGCCACACCACTGGCCGATTCGCATCGGAGTGTTCTACCACCGTGTTTTCTCCACCGCCGTCCAGGCGCATCGCCACGATTCTCAGGTTGATCCCGGAATCACGGGTCCCCTCGGAGAAAGCAACATACCGGCCGTCTGCGGAGACGCGGGCTGAGTCTATGGTTCCCGCTTTATTCTCGCGCACGGTCCCGACGCTGCCATCGACCGTCGACACCAAACGCAGACTTGCGGCATGCGCCTGCCGGTCAAAGACGACGATGACCACCTGATTGCCATCAGGTGTGAAATCTTGAATCTGGAATGAATCTGCGGGCTTGATTTGCAATAATGAACGCGCCTCGCCGCCGGCGATACTGCGGAATGCGAGTTCGGACCGGGTGTGCTCCGGGTCCAAAAAAGCCCGGTAGGCGAGGTTCTTTCCGTCGGCCGAAAGTACGGGCGAGGACACGCGACGCGTGATACCGGCTTCCTGGCCCGCTGTCACCACGCGCTTCCGGCCGCCGTTCATGTCAGTAACGACAATGTCCCCCGAGATCGGTTCGAGATACGCGATATGACTTCCGTCTGTATGAATCCAGCCCGAGACCGGCGTGAATGGCAGTTGCCGGAAGGTCACTCCGTTGCGTGTTTCAAGGGCGCTCACGAGCCTGGCAATGCGGCCCTTGGCCTCCTGTGCCGCATCGATCTGATCCGGGAATTCGCGCACCACGCGGGCATAGGCCGAACGCGCTTCGACGCTGCCCTGCTTCTCATAACAGTATCCGATCCGCACCAGGGCCTTCGCCGCCGTGGCGCGGTCGCTGCCTTGGGCGAGTTTTTTGTATTGGTCGATCGCTCCCTTGAGATCGCCATCGACCTCCTCTTTGTGCTGGGCCGCTTTGAACTGGGCCTCGCTGGTGCGGGAGCCTTGGGCCAATAGAGAGATCGCCGCGACAGCTAAAGTAACGGTGATCGTCGTGAGAGTTTTAGTTTTGCCTTTCATTCATTTCTCCATGACCCAAAGACTACGGGACCTGTGTTTCGGGACGTTCGTGCCACTGTCACGGTTCGGTCAAGCCTCCACCATCAAACCGGTAGCCCAATCCGCGGAGCGCCAACAAGTAGATGGGGTGTTCGGGGTCGGGCTCAATCTTCCTACGCAGATTCGTCACCTGGTTGTCTACTACGCGATCCGTGACGTTGGTTCCGTGGCCCCAGACTTCGTCCAAAAGCTGCGCGCGCGTGAGAAGGCGTCCGGAATTTCTCACAAACGCCGCCAGCAGCCGGTATTCAAGCGCCGACACGTCCACGACCTTTCCCGCGCGCCGCAATTCGCAGCGGGGAAAGTCGAGCTCCACATCGCCAAAGCGGTAGATCTCCGGGACTCCTGCCCTGGCGCGGCGCAGGTGCGCCTTTATGCGGGCCCGCAGCTCGCGCGCCGAGTATGGCTTGGTGATATAGTCGTCCGCGCCCAGCTCGAGCCCCATGACCTTTTCCGCTTCATGGGTCTTTGCGGTCAACACCAGGATAGGCGTCTCGATCCCGGCGCGTCTCACTTCCCGGCAGATCTCGAAACCATCTTTCCCGGGTAACATCACATCGAGCAGGATCAGATCGAACTCGCCGCTACGGGCTCTTCGCGATGCTATTTCCCCATCCGACACCACTTCGGTCTGGTAGCCTTCACGGCCCAAATCCTCCTGCAGAGCGAAGGCGATACTGGGCTCGTCCTCGACAATAAGGATGCGCTTCATGGTTGATCCGGGCGCACCGGCAACAGGATCGTGAATTTGCTGCCGCAACCCGGCCGGCTGTCCAACTCCAACAGCCCACCATGGGCGCGTACGATATGGTCGGCCATGGCGAGTCCGATTCCGGTTCCCTTCACGTTAAGCGTCTTCGCGGACGTGCCGCGCACGAATTTTCGAAACACTTCCTGTTGCTCCTCACTGGGGATTCCCAGACCCCGATCTTCCACTGAGATGCCGGTAAGCCCGTTGATGGGTTCCACCCGGATGGTGATGGGCGATCGAGCGGGCGAATACTTGACTGCATTGTCGAGCAGGTTCCGCAGGGCGAGTGCCATGGCGTGTGGATCGGCGCGCAAGGGAAAGCGATCGGTGGTCGACTCCACCTGAACGCGATCCGCATCGCCGGAAGCGCCCTCCCGAAAATCGTCTACCACGCGGCGCACGAGATCTGTCGCGCTGGTCTCCTCCAGGTGATACACCTGCTTTCCCGCCTCTATCCGGCCGAAATCAAGCAGGTTCTCCACCATGCCTTGCAGGCGCCGGGTTTCCTTTCCCAGCGCGAGATAGTACTTCGGCAGCCGCTCCTGCTCTACGGTTCCCTCTTCCAGCATCTCGGTGAGATGGCGCATGGCGGTCAGCGGGCTTCGAAATTCGTGTGAGACGGCAGCCACAAACTCGCTTTGAAGGCTCGCCACAGTCAGCTCTCGATTCACCGCGCGAAAGACAAAATAGCCGGCCGCCGCAATCACCAAAACCATCAGTACGAAGCCTCCGCCCAGTAGCCTTCGACGCGCGGCGAAGACTCTGGTTGCGGTGCCGGGATCGGAGGCAGCGACTCGAATGGTGCAGGGTAGCCCTGTCTCCCGCAATGACCTGATGGCGCCCTGGCCGATCACTGGCTGCGACTCCCACAATCGCCCGCCGGTTGCATCCTCGAGCACCGCATCCACACCAAGATTTCGCAACAGTGCCGACAATGGCCTCACCAGGGTCTCCATGCTGCCGGCCATGACCACGGTCCCTCCAGGCGTCCGCCGCCATACCGTGGCGAACGCGAGACCGCCGCTGTTTCGTGCGGCCCTGCCGCCCGGCTGTTCGAGCCACATTGGCCACCATTCTTCCACGGTCTCCGCCAGTTGAACGGAGGTGCGATCCGGCTGCCCGGGAAGCAGCGCCTCCTGGCTGTAGAAATCGAAGGTAGCGCGGTCGATGAGGACCCTGCCTTGTGAAAGTGCCAAACCGAGCGTGGCTGCTTCCCGCTGAGCGGCCTCCCGTGCACCGGTCAATGCGAGCAATACGATACGCTCGTGGCGGGCTAATAGTTCGGCCGGGGCGCCGGCGACCGGCGTATCGGACATTGCTTCCAGCTCCGTATAGGCGGCCAGCGCACTTTCGAACTGCCGTTGGGAACGCAGGCACCGGCCGAGCCGCAGCAACGCCGCGGCCCGAACACCGCGGGTGTCGGTCGAAGCCAGCTTGCGATACGATGCCGCGGCTCCAGCCAGGTCTCGTTCGCGGAATTCCAGCTTTTCCGAAGCGGCGAACACGTCAGACGGCGCTTCGCGTTTGGGCAAGACGTGCGGATAGTACGGCAGCCGAACGCCGTCCCGCTGAGCGACGCCCCGGCTGACGATGACGAGAGTTGCAACTCCGCTCGGAGCGGGAGCAGCGTGTCCCGAGTCGGCCGCAAGCAATTGGCTTTCCCATCCCGCCAGGCCGCGGTCCAACTCCCTGGCCAGTTGTCCGGCCGCGCTGTCGAGCCGGTCCTTCAATCGCTGGTTCTCAATCGCGCGGTCCTGATCGAGCAAGTGCCAGCCGAGGACTCCAAGCGCGACCAGGGGAATTCCGGCAAGCGCGAGAAACTGCGCCAGTAACTTCACGGGAATTCCGACGAACCCGGAAAGAGTCATTTTCTTATAGGACATTCATATTCTATGCGCAATGTCAGGCCTCGATCAGCGCTGTGTCACGCCTTGGTCACGGAAAATGGCGCCCGACGGGCGATGCAAAGCCTTATTCAGCCGCCGGACAATTATGAGTTTCGGCCACGAATAAACACGAAAAAACACGAATAAGAAAAACGGCTCGACTCGGCGGCCCGGCGTCTCGACCCGCCTGGGCGGTGGGGTCGATGGCTGGGACTCTTTAGTTGAGACACGGAGTCGTTGAACATGAGCCCGGCGGCACGGTTTCAACGGACGGTGATCGTCACCACCCCGAGTGTATTCCGGAATGCTTACTCATATCGGGAACGGGCTAGTCGATCCTTGCGTCGAATGCCCCTGTCTCGACGCGGCCTGTGCGATTGACACGCACAATAGCTCCGTTCCCTTCCGGAAGCCGCTTAGTCTTGCCAGGCAAGTCCTATCAATCAAAAGAGCGGAAAACCGCTCAAAGCCCCGCCAATGGCAATTGCCGACCCTGCCGCCGAGAAGACCAGCGGTGGAGCGGGCGGGGTGGTGTTCCCCAGCGGAATGTTCCCGCTCAGCGCGATGAACGTCACCCCGTGAGGCAGGATCCGGCCAAAATCGTATGTTTCACCCAGGAACGTAAACTTCGTACTGGAGACCAGTACGTACGATTGTGTGACAAGTGCCACAGGGCCGGAGCCAGTTTGCGTTCCGGTCGTGCAAGTGCCACAGGGCCGGAGCCAGTTTGCGTTCCGGTCGTGCCTCGAAAGGGTGTGGCTCTCATACTGGACAAATCGCCATGAATGTGCTAAAACAGACTGCCAGATTGTGACTTAATGCAGGAGGTGTGATGCCCAAGATGGTGATTGAGGTTCCGGAGGAGTTTACGGAAGTGGGAAAGGCGATGGCCGAGCATCTGGCGGCCTTGCAGCGGACGGTGTCCCGCCTCGGTGGCGGCAAAGCGGTGGATTATGCGGAAATTGAACAGGCGATGGCAGAAAGTGCGGGGCGGAGGGAGTTGGCAGGACACCGCGCCATT
>JAIQFL010000112.1 GCA_020073365.1 Terriglobia bacterium
GACTTGAACGAAACCCCTTCCCTAAGAAGGAAAGATGTAGCAAAGGTTCTCTTGGGTGTGATCGATGACGAGGGCGGACCGCTGATTCACAATTGCGCCTCCGAGGAGCAACAACGCTCGTTTGACGCCACCTGCCGCAAACTGCTCCGTTTCCTCTCTTCAGCCTCCGCCTGAAGGCAATTTACCCATAGATTCCTCCGACGAGGCAAAAAACTTGCCTGCCCCGTGCTCGCCCTATACGCGGAGAAGGACCTTTCCGTGCCGTCGGAACTGAATCTGCCGGCGATGCGAGCTGCACTCGAAGCCTCCGGAAATAAGAACTTCAAGGTGGAGGAGCTGCCTGATCTGAACCTTCTCTTTCAGACTGCCGATGTGGGCATCGGCAGAGAAGCCAATTGGACCGAGGAGACGATCTCCCCGGTAGTGCTGAAGAGGATTGTGGATTGGCTTTCGCGGCAGGCCGTCTCACGATAACCTGAGCGTCCAAAGCACCCACTACTTGCTTAGATATAAGATTTAGACGACATACATACCTATTTCGGCAACAGGCGAGGGAGATACCGGCTGGCGGCGTCGCCCAGTAGGTCGCGGTGCATGCGCATGTAGTCGCCAAAGAATGCCTCGCCGACACCGCCGTCGAGCAGGTGGGCGCCGAGGAGATCGAGAGCCTGCGGTTCCTCCCAGAGGGATTCGGCGTACACGACGCGGCGGCCCTCCCTTGGCTCGTGTAGCAGGCGAAGGAAGTACTGTGTAACCACCAGGTTCTCGCGCGGCATATGAGGGCCGATGATCAACACGTGTAACTGGTTCCATTCCTGCGGGCTCAAGTCGCGGCGCCAGGCCGAGACCCGGGCGTGGGTGGCATCCAACTGCGCGCGGCCAGCCACATCGTCGAGGAAAGCCAGGGAGGCGGCCACTATCCGCTTCTGACGGGCGAGTGTGGCGGCGGAGAGTTTCAGGGTGTCCCGATAAAGACTCCGGACCCTTCAGGACCCGGATAGCGGGTAGGGCTGCTGGCAGGTCAGCCGGGACAGCGGACAAGCTGGATGAGTGTCATCGACAAAACACTAGCTGGAGCGCCCTCATGCGGACGCCCCGATTGTCCGAGACCGTTCTTTTCCGGTGACTCACCCTTCGCAAACCGTCGAGCCGTCTTCAGGACTGATCGGGTGTATACTCACGGAGGCCTGGAACCGGCAAAATAGAGCAGCTAACGGGAAGAGAATGAGCATGAAGCGCCACTCGTCAATATTCTTTGCTTTGGGATTTCTAACTTTGACCGGTTGCTCGCAGTCGCCGGCACCCGATACCCGCGAGGCGGATGCCCATGCTCTGCGCGAAGGCGAGGTTGCCGCTTTTGTCAAGGACTGGGGTGGCAAGGACGCGGACCGCATTGCCGCCCACTACACAGATAACGGAAACGTCATGATCCCGAATTCTCCGATGATGACCGGTAAGGACGCTATTGGCAAGGCGATGAAGGATGCCCTGGCTGATCCGAACTGGTCGCTCGCATTGCAGCCTGTCGAGGTGGAAGTCTCCAGGGGCGGGGATCTCGGCTATACCCGTGGAACCTATGTGCTCACTGCCACCGATCCATCCAGCAAGAAGGCGGTCACGGAGAAGGGCCGGTTTGTCACCATCTTTCGCAAGGAAGCCGACGGATCGTGGAAGGCAGTCCAGGAGATCAGCAACGCCGAAGCCCCGGCGACGAGCAAATAGCGGGCCTCTCCTCCCGAACTGGCGTTATATGGGAGAAGGTTTTTGGACGCATCGTCGGCGATCCGGAAGCAGCCCATATGAGCCAGAAGCCGCCATCCCGGACTGTGGCCCGGCCGTGGTCGCGAACCCGCGTACTGAGCAGTAGATCGCCGCAGATCGAGACGGATTGACGGTGGCCTAGGCGATTTCCAACTCGATCTTCTTGGCGGCCGCGTCCAGCTTCACGATGCGGAAGCTGCGGATCTGGCCGGAGCGCGCGGCTTCGCGCTTGGTGCCGCCGCCCTGGCCGCCCTTCCACTTGGTTTGCAGCATGTTGGACAGGGACGAGAGATTCGCCGACGGCTCAGCCTGCTCTTCCTTATCCGGAGCGTCGGCGCTCAACCGGCAAGTCCCCTGTATGCCTTCGCCCAACTCCACCTTCGCCCGCCCGCTCGAGACATCCGTCATACGGCCGGTGACCACGTCGCCTTCCTTGTGCTCGGCAATGTACTCGTCCAGACTGGAGGGCACCAACTGCTTCATGCCCAGGCGCAGCCGGCGCTTCTCGGCGTCCACTTCCAGCACCTGCGCCTTCACCGTCTGGCCCACCTTCAACACATCCTGAGGATGGTTGATGCGCTTCTCCGCGCTCACGTCGCCAACGTGGATCATGCCCTCCACGCCTTCGGCAATCTGCACGAACGCGCCAAACTTCTGGAGGCTGGTGACCACCCCCTCCGCCACGGTCCCCATTGGAAACTTCTGTGCGACATCGGCCCACGGATCGCCCAGCGCCTGCTTGAGCCCCAGCGAAATGCGGCGATCGGCCTGGTTCACGCCCAGGATCACCACATCCACCTGGTCGCCCGCCTTCACCACGTCGGAAGGCTTTCGCACCTTCTTCGACCAGGACATTTCCGAAAGGTGAATCAGCCCTTCGACGCCCTTCTCCAGTTCCACAAAGGCGCCGAAATCGGCCACCCGCGTCACCGTGCCTTGGATCCGCTCGCCGGCCTTATACTTCTCGCCGGCCAGGTCCCACGGATGCGGCAGGAGCTGTTTCATGCCCAGCGAAATGCGGCGCTTGGCGGTATCCACCTTGAGCACCTTGGCTTCTACCTGCTGTCCTACCGTCAGCACGTCGGCGGGTTTGTTCACGCGGCCCCAGGAGATGTCGGCCACGTGCAGCAATGCGTCCACTCCGCCGATGTCCACGAAGGCTCCGTAATCGGTCAGGCTGCGGACCGTGCCGCTTACGGTTTCCCCTTCCTTGACTTCCGTGTAGCGGCGCTCCTTGGCGACGCGCTCCTCATCTTCCAGAATCACCCGGCGGTCCACTACCACGTCTTCATCCGCTACGTCGAGCTTGATGATGCGGCAGCTAATCTCCTGGCCGATCAACTTTTCCATGTCGGCCGCATCCTTGGCTCCGCTGCGCGATGCCGGCATGAACGCGCGCACTCCCACGTCCACGCTGACCCCGCCCTTCACCACGGCCGTGATCACCCCGGCGATGGGCGTCTTGTCGGCAAACGCTTTCTCCAGCGAAGCCCAGTCCTTGGGCCGCTCCACCTTGATCCGCGAGAGCTCGTAGTATCCTTCCGGATCGCGCCCTTTGATGGAAACCGGGAGCTTGTCTCCGGGTTTGACCACGTCCCCCGTCTTCTGGAACTCCGCGAGCGGGATGATGCCCTCGGTCTTGTATCCAATGTCGAGAAACACCGATTCGCCGGACACCGCGATCACGGTGCCTTCCAGACCTTTTCCACCCTCCTCGGGCCTATGCGAGTGAGCCTGTTCGTACTGCGAGAGGATGTCGCCGAAAGACTCGTTGGATTCGTTGTTGGGTTGGGATCCCGAAGCGGCGGCCCGGTCGCGATCCAGCATACTTGGGTTGGACATGAGATGCTACCGTTTCATTGTGGCATAATCCCGACTGGGATATCACGCGTGCCTCATCCGCTTTCTCGCTGGATACGGCTGGTCCGGCCCCAGGATTTCGTCTGGCTGCTGGTTTTTGGCGGGCTGGTGGCGACTCTGCGATTCCTTCGGCCTCCTCTCATTCCCGGCGATCCGCCCGAAATCCTCCCATTGGTGGCACTGGCCGTCGCGCAAATCCTCGAACCGAGGGTTCCGCGGCGCCCCACGACCCGCAGCCGCGTCTCCTGGATCGTTCTGAAGGTCGTCCTGGGCTTCGTGCTCATCGCCTACACGGGTGGTATCTACAGCGATTATTGGCTGGTGCTGTTCCTGCCGGTAGTCTCGGCTGCAACCACCTTCGGAGCAGGCGGAACCCTCGTCTTTACCCTGCTTGCCAGCGGGGCGTACCTGGCCTTCTTCTTGTTTCTCCGCGAGGGGGAGCAGGCGACGGTCGACCAGGTCCTGCCCGTGGTCTTCCTGGCGATGATCGGGAACCTGGCGAATACTCTGGCGGAAGACCTGCGGATTCAATCCGAGAAGCACCGCCGCACCGCCGAGCAACTCGCCCAGGCCAACGTCCAGATCCAGCAGGCGGAGGAGGCTGTGCGCCGCTCCGACCGGCTGGCTGCGCTGGGCCAGTTGTCCGCCGGGCTGGCGCATGAGCTTCGCAACCCGCTCGGCACCATCAAGGCTTCCTCGGAAATGCTGAACGGCACCGTCAGCGGCGAAAACGAAGTGGCCCGCGAGATGGCCGGGTTCATCGGCTCCGAGGTGGATCGCGCCAATTCCCTGATCACGCGCTTCCTGCAATTCGCCCGGCCTCTCCAGTTGCAACTGGATACGGCCGACCTGGCACACACGCTGGACCGCGCCATCACCATGGTGGAGCGCGAGACGCCCGCCATCACCATTTACAGGAATTATGCGCCTGAGATTCCGCCGTTTCCCTTCGACGCGGAACTGCTGGAGCGCGTGTTCTACAACCTGGTGCTGAACGCGGCACAGGCCACCGCGCCGGGCGGCGCGGTCACGGTGAAAACGCGAGCCGCCGGCGGGACAGCCGAGATCGCGGTCATCGATCGCGGTGTGGGAATCGATCCCAAGCACCTGGATGTCATCTTCAATCCGTTCTTCACCACGAAACCGGAGGGCGTCGGCTTGGGACTGGCCATCGTTTCCAAGATCGTGGATGAGCACGGCGGTAAGATAGCAGTGGAGAGCGAACCCGGAAAAGGCAGCATTTTCCGGGTGCTCCTGCCCATGCAGCGCCCGGCCCCCAAGCCCACATGAAAAAGCGAATTCTGGTGGTCGAAGACGAAGAGAAGCTCCGCCGTGTAATCGAGTTGCAACTCGTCTCCGCGGGCTTCGACGTGGACAAGGCGGCCAACGCCGAAGACGGGCTCAAGGTGGTGGACCGCGCCGACCTGGTGCTCACCGACCTCAAGCTGCCCAACATGGACGGCCTGCAGCTTCTGGGGCTGATCCGCCGGCAGAACGCCCAGGTGCCGGTGGTCATGATGACGGCCTTTGGGAGCATCGAGACCGCTGTCGAATCGATGAAGGCCGGGGCCACCGATTTCCTGCTGAAACCCTTCTCGCTCGATCACCTGATGCAGGTGATTTCCAAAGCGCTCGAAGTGCGCGCCCTGCGAGACGAGAACCGCAAGCTTAAGGAGGAGCTCGGCAGACGCTACGAGTTCGATAACATCATCGGGCGTAGCGAGGCCATGCAGGAGATTTTCGCGGCCATCGAGCGGGTAGGTCCCACGCGCGCCACGGTCCTGCTGGCCGGCGAGAGTGGAGTGGGTAAGGACCTGATCGCCCGCGCCATCCATTTCCATTCGCCGCGCCGCGACCGGCCGATGGTGAAGATCAATTGCAGCGCGATTCCCGAAAACCTGATGGAGAGCGAGCTGTTCGGCTACGAGAAAGGCGCATTTACCGGCGCCAATTTGACCAAGCCCGGCAAGTTCGAGCAAGCCGATACCGGCACCGTGTTCCTCGACGAGATCGGCGACGTGCCCGCGGCCATTCAGGTAAAGCTGCTGCGCATTCTGCAGGAGCGGGAGTTCGAGCGCCTGGGCAGCAATGTGACCCGGCATATCGATGTCCGGGTAGTGGCCGCCACCAATCAGGACCTGCGCGCCGCACTGGAGCAGGGCACCTTCCGCGAAGACCTGTACTACCGCCTGAACGTAGTCCCCCTGAACATCCCGCCGCTGCGCGAGCGCAAGCAGGACATCCCATTTCTGGCCAATCATTTCATCCGCAAACTGGCGCCCGATACCGGCGCCCGGGTGGAATCCATTACCGACGCCGCCATGCAGAAGCTGATCTCCTACCACTGGCCGGGCAACGTGCGCGAACTGGAAAACGTGATCGAGCGCGGCCTGGTAATGTGTACGGGCACCGAACTGGACGCGGCCGATATCAAGCTGGAGAACGCTCCAGGCCCAGGGGGTGCATCGCGCCCGCAAAGCGACTCGCATTTTGTGCCCGAAGGCATGAGCCTGGACCAATACGAGCAGGAGATCATCCGCGAAGCCCTGCGCCGCGCCGACGGGAATAAGAGCCAGGCGGCCCGCATGCTGGGCCTCACGCGGAATGCGCTGCGGTATCGGCTGACGCAGATGGGGTTGGAGGCGTGAGTTGGGTAGGGTGACCGGCGCGGGCGCGGGCTTTTTGCGAATTTTGTCCAAGGTCGTTATGTTTGACCATTATCTTGACGGATGGCGTCCCGCCGGACTAGGGTAAGTTCATGGCTTGAAAGGATGGTGCCACATGACGATCACTGTTGACATTACACCCGAGGTAGAGGCTGAACTCGCCCGGCAGGCTGCCGCCCGCGGCCGCGCAATCGAGGCCTATGCCGCGAGCCTGCTCGAAGAAGCGGCGCATCTTCCTGCCGGCGTGAACCGCCTGACCCAGGACCGGCTTGAAGCCACCCTCCGGGAGATGGCGCAGTTCTCACACAAAATTCCGTCGCTACCGGACGAGGCCTTCACGCGCGAGAGTCTGTATCAGGACCACGACTGATGCCGAGTGCCGCCCGGTGGCTCCTTGATACCAACATCCTGTTGCGGATGAGCAAGAGCGACGATCCCCACTACCCGATGATTAGCCGAGCGCTACGAGCGCTGGTGGCGCAGGGCGCCAGGCTGTGTTTCACGTCGCAGACCCTTGGCGAATTCTGGAATGCCTCCACCCGTCCACTCGACAAGAACGGATTCGGACTGAGTGTTGAGGAGACGGATAGCATCGCCAGCGTGATCGAACGGGATTTCGACTTGCTGCCGGACAGCCGCGAGGTGCATGATCGCTGGCGTCGCCTTCTCGTCGCGCACCAAGTCAAGGGCGTGCAGGTCCATGACGCCCGTTTGGCTGCGAGCATGTATGTTCATGGCGTCACGCAATTGCTGACCATTAACGTCCGGGACTTTCAACGCTTCACGGGGCTGCGTGTCATTCATCCTGCCGAGGTGGTCCATCCGACACAACGGCCATGAGCACCAACCCAGGGGTGGCACTCCCTGAAACCGGCTCGACCATACCATCCGACAACGTCAGGGTCACGGTGTCAAAGGTTCCCTTTAAGGCGACGTGAACACTATCACGGTTCTTGGATGGCCTGCTCCGACGATGCCGCACTAGGACCTGACGGGAACTTCTCATAGAGCGATAGGCAAGTCGGAGTGAATTCTCCCGCCTTCCGCTCCGGAACGCTTCCAGTCGTTGGGTCGGGCGCCGGGGGGCTCCAAATGGCTTCCAATCCCACGTCCGGCAAATCTGGCCGGTCTGCGTGTCAAATGCCACGTCAGTAGAGTAGAACGCGTGAGTACAAATCTGTGAACTCCGGGACGGGCGGAGCCTGATCTCTTTTGGTCTGAGGAAATGCTGTCGCATCCCTGAAAGAGCACCGCACCATTGCGTGGCAAGCGGTTGAGTGAGTGGTGCGAGCAATTGCGCCTTCGCTTGAACGAACTGAGCCGTAAGGTGAGTCGGTTAACGCCAGAGGCCCTGGCTACAGATGAAGCCTTCATTTCCGCATTCGCTCAGGCTACCCAAGCCGCGATCAGAACTCATCAAAAAGAAAAGCTCGAAGCACTCCGGAGCGCAGTCCTTAACGTAGCCATTGGAAACGCGCCTTCGGAAGACCTGCAATTGATTTATTTGAACCTGGTTGAACCTGGTGGACAGCTTCACACCAACCCACCTTCACGTGCTTACGCATTTTCAGGCCAAAGATAGGGCGAGCATTGCAGGATTCCGAGACCAACGCGATCTAACTGATCAAGTAGTTTGCGACCTTCGCGATCGAGGAATGCTTAGGGACACCCGTCCGTAGGCAGCGCGAAATCGGGAATCACCGGACGGCCTCGTGTTTTGCGGGTGGGAGGTCACAAACCTGGCGAGGCAATTCTTGGCGTTCATCACATCACCAGAAGACGAGAAAACGTGACCGCTGAGATAATCCTATCCTCCTCTTCCGACTTGACGCCGGCCACATTGTTCGGCTCGACGCTGAAAGCACCCAGCGCCGGCCGAGTTTTTCACGGCGCGGATCAACAATGACCACACGCGCAGTATCTGAGTGCCGCGCGGAGGTTCTCGGCCTGGTGCGGGGTGCCTCGGGCGCGTTTCAGCGCGGCGATGTAGCGCGGTCGTCTGGTCGTCGGTGCTGGTGCGGACATCGCCGTGTTTCATCCCAGAATTGTGAAACAGGCTTTGGCCACAGGAAAACTGCGCAGGCCAGGGAGCAGTTCGTGGTCGCGCCGCCGGCCTATTTGCGGGTACTTCGCCAGTAACCAGAAGCGCTCCGTGATGGTGTCTATAACGCGGTTGGCAATCTCTACGCTGCCGCTTCCGCGGGCAACATAAAGCCAGATTTCGTCAAGCTCCGCTTCGGCTTCCGGTAAAAGACGAAACCCCATTAGCGGTTGGTTTCTTCGGCGGCAAACCGGGACAGGCCGCGCCGCTTGATCTCGTCCGCGAGTTGCGCCGTCTCCTCCCGCGTCGTGATCCTACGGCCCTCACCCCGCGCGAAAGACGCTTCGGCCTGATTGACCGCCGCAAGGATTTCCGCGCGCCGGCGCTCGCGGGCTTCCCACAGCGACAAGGCTTCCTCGAGGGCGTCTTCCTCGCGGACGTACCGGCCATTCTCTATGGCCCGGCGGACAAAAGCTTTCTGGTCATCGGTGAGTCGCACTTCCATCGTCTACAACGCTCCTCGGTACTCCGGTAGCGTAAACCAATGTAGACCGTAGTGTCACGAATTTCAAACAGTTTGGGTTGCTGCCGCGTCCATGATAACAGCCACACGGGCTTCTCCGCGTCTTGCTCCGCTTCGCCGCGCCTCCGCGTCAAGAATCGCTGCGCGCAAAGCGACTCGCGTTTTTCCTGCCCGAAGGCGTGCGCCTGGACCATTACGAGCAGGAGATCGTCCGGGAAGCCTTCCGAGGCGCCGACGGCAACAGGAGCCAGGCCGCGCGCATGCCGGGCCTGACGCGCAGTTCGCGACGCTATCGCCTCACGCAGATGGGGTTGGAGGCCTGGTTTGACTAGGCTGGGCGGCACAGGTTCGGGGCCTTCCGATTTTGATCCAACATAAAGGTCGTCGTTATCCTGCGTAGTGCCTTGACCTGGAGCCCCACCCCGCGTAAGGTGGGGGCAGGACCAGATTCGGAGGTGAGCCATGATCCATAAAGCCAGCGACCTGTCATCCGAACAGAGGATGGCGTTGGAAAGCCTACTCGGCCGGGCGCTGTCGGACCGGGAGGCCGTCAGCGTCCGGGCCTTTGAGCCCCCGCCGCTCTCCGACGAACAGCGCCAGGAGATCCTCGCCGGGTTGGACGCCTACTTCGACCGGATCGACGCCAAACGGCAGGCAGTGTCGGACGAGGAGGCCGAAGCGATCATCGATGAAGCCCTGCGTTCCACACGGCCCCATTACCGGCCTGTGCAGTGAGAGTTGTCCTCGATGTGAATATCCTCGTTCGGGCCAATGAGCGGTCGGCGGGTCTGGCTCGGGAGTTGCCGTGCGAACTGCTGCGGCAGCACTTCACAATTCTAATCTCGGGTGAAATCCTGCTCGAACTGGCACGCGTGTTGCGCTACCCGCGCCTACAGGCCCGGTACTGCCCTCACCGAAGCCGACATTCACGAGTACATCCAGTTCTTGCGTAGAGCGCGGGGGAATTCGTCGTGCCGGACACGTCGCTAGCGATTCCCATTCGCGACGCCGCCGATATCGCTGTGGTCCAGACCGCCAACTTCCACGACATATACTTGCGCCGTTCCGGTGCGGTCACTAGCGAAGGCCACCTTGGTTTCGTCGGTGGACCACGAAGGGTGAGGGTGGCTCCACTGCGGGCCGTACACCGTGTCGGCGGCATTTTCCATCCAACTCAGGGCGGTCCGGGCCTGCGCGAAATCTTCGGCCAGCGCGTACCGCGACTGGCGCCACTGCGTGCCCTGGTTGCTGGATTCGCTCAGGCAGAGTTGGCGCCGGGCGCCGGTAGCGGCGTCGATGATCTGCAGACCCTCATCCGGATGGTTAGTGTCGCAGAGCACGCGTTGGCCGCGGCGGTCGGGCGCAATGTGCCAGGCGTTGTACTCTACGATGATGCGCGTCTCGCGCGTTGTCCAGTCCATATGGCACAAGGCGCGCGGCCAGACCGTGAACACCAGGTCGCCGGTTTCGCCGAGAAAGGTTTCGTGAACCAGGAACTCATCGTTGCCGTGTTGGTACAGGCATTCCAGGCCGCTGCCGTCGCGTCGGACCCGGTGCATCCGCGGTGCTGGGTCGCCCGCGAACTCAATCCATTCCGGTTCCAGTGGATGGAACTGCGGGTGAATTACGGTGCGCGGAAACGGGATCGTATGCCAGCCGGATCCGTCGAAGCGTCCGGCAACCAGGCCGCACTGAGCGCCGGATTTGAATGCGGCGGTGAGCCATTCGCCATCGCGGCTGATGGAGCATTCCCCCAACTGGACGCCGGGATGTTCGGCAATGGAGCGCTCAACCAGCGTGTGCCGGTGGATGGCCCACAAGCCGCCTGCGCGGGTGAAGACCAGCGTCTCGCCATCCGGGTGCAGCGCCGCGGAAAAGGGATGGATCGGATCCCCGCCGGTGATCTGCCGCATGGCGCCCGAGTCGAGCGAGGCTTCGAACAACTGGGCTGAGCCAGTCCGGTACGACGTGAAGAACATCTCCCGGCCCCCTGGAAAGAACGAGCTTTGCAGAAAGTAGGTTGGGTGGCTGATGGCCGGCCCTTCGGTCACCTGCCAGACTTGCGCACCGGTGGCGCGGTCCCGATAGGCGATCATCGGCGCCCCAGGTACAGGTCGCGTCCCTTGGATAACGCCGCGATCTTACGGTCGGCCACGGAGCGTTTCAGCATCCAGAAACCGCAGTCGGGGTGGATCCAACCCACGCGGCCTCGCCCTAACACCCTTTCCGCGCGCTCCAGAGTGCCGGCGATCTCGTCGGGCGTTTCCACGTGGTTGACCTTAACGTCCACCACGCCGATGCCCAGGCGAATGCGCGGGTCCACGTCTCTGAGCCCTTCCAGATCGGCCGCGGAACGGTGGGCCATCTCCAGCACCAGGTGGTCTACGTGCAGGCGGTTCAGGAAATCGGTTAGCGCACGCCACTCGCCTTTTTGGATAGTTTGGCCGCCGTAGTTGCCGAAGCAGAGGTGCACGGCTCGTGTTCCGGTGAAGCAATCCAGCACGAGATTGATGGCCGCCGCGGCGATGGGGCCGTCCGACGGGTTGCCGGGGATATTGGCTTCATCCACTTGCAGGCACGAACACGGAAGTTCGGCCACCTGTTGTGCCAGCACGCCGGCGACGGCCATCAACAGCTCTTCGAAGCCGCCGTAATGCTGGTCGACGAGCGTGCGCGCCAGCATATACGGACTGGTGACCGTGAACTTGAACGGCCCGCCCGCCACACTGGCGGCCAGTTCGCAATCGGCCAGCAGGTTGAGCGAGCCCTCGCCCAGCGGCGCCTCCACCACGCCCGCGGCCTTCCGGCGGAACCGCATGGTGCTCAAGCGCGCGAACGTTTCGTGATCGCTGCGGCCCACCCGGGTGCGCATGCCCGCCATCGGGCGGATGAAGTGCTCAATCATCCCGTTGGTATCGGGATGGTTCACGTCGAACCGGTACAATTCGCCATCGGTGGGCAAGTCGATGCCGGCCTGACGTTGGATGTCGAAGACGACGCGTGTGGCATCTAGACGTGCCTGCTCGCTGGGCAGTGCCGCCAGCCATTCCGGGATCGGATAGGAGCCCACGGTAGTGGTGAGGATCAACGGTTCAGCCGCCATGGAGTGCCCAGCACTTTCTCAAGGATATGCTATGTGCTTCCCCAAATCGTCATCGCCCATTGGATTGTCATCAGCCCTGTTGCCCTATGGTGCCGCTTCTGGCGGCGAACCGGTATGCCTATCCCGCAGGGCCGCAGACGCCGGCCCGGCCAGGCAGGCTGCCTTGCCATAGGGGAACCGCGCACTCCGGCAATTCCTCGTTCCTGCTGTTAAGCTCACTTAGTTACCGGATAGCTGTGGAGCTGGGGGCCGACGACGTTGGAGAAATTGTAGTTGGCACGCCGGTCGGCGTCGATGGTCCAAAACATGGCACCGATCATGCCGGAGTAGCCGGCGGGCGCGCGCAGCTTGTACCTGGTTCCGGCGGGAGCCTTACCCGTGATGATATAGTCCATCGCCTGACTGACGATGGAGGGCGTTGTGTCTCCGGTGAGGAAGCCGATGGCAACCCTATCGGCCGGCATCGGTGGGAAGAACTGCTTGGGATCGCCTCCCACGTTGAAGCCGTGCAGCAGGAGTTCTGTCATGGCGGCGTGATAGTCCACCGAGCCGGGCTGATAGATCTCGCCATCGAGACCTTCCAGCGGCGGAGTATTGTAATCCTGCACATCCATGAAGGAAAGGATGTCGCGGATGGCGTACGCGATGGCCAGATAGGAGCCGAACTGACCGCCATAGCTGGGGTAGCCGGAGGGAATCTGCGTACCCTCGGGCACGAGGCTGATCATGAAGTGGGGGCCGAAGTGATCGTGCAACTGGCGCAGGGCCGAGATGAGGTTCACAATGGATGGCGTGGTGGGATGCTGGAAGTCCGTGTCTCCGGGGTCGATGGAGAGAGACGGGCTTTCGAAGTCGATGTCGATGCCGTCGAAGCCGTACTCGGTGACAATGCGGGTGACCGAGGAGACGAAGTTCGGAGCGCGCTTCGGATCGGCGAGCGTGAAGTGCTGGCCGCCACCACCGAGAGAGATCATGACCTTCCTGCCTTGGCTCTTCAAGTAAGCAATGTCGGCCTTGAACCGTTCGGTATCCAGTCCGGCGGGTGTGCGAAATTGCATGGTCCCTTCTGGCGCATTCGGATCCGGCGTAGAGAAGGCGACGAGGATGACGTCCCACTGCGGCGACACCTCGCGCAGCGGGATGGTGGAGCCTGCAGAGCCGTAGCCGGCCCAGTACCCAATGAGCTGATGGCCGTTAGGCGCGCCGTTCATCGGGACCGCCGCGACCGTGGGCTGAGGAGGTCCGGACGCACCACTGCCTGCGCCACCACGCCTGCCGCGTGCCGGACACGGCTGGGCAGGGTCAGGGAGCGCCTGACTGTCTGGAAAGCTGTAAGCACTGCCGAGACCTTCAGAGGTGCCGGTATACCACGGCAGCAAGGCTACATTCTGCAAGTGATAGGTGGCCCCGCGCATTTCGGCGGCAAAGGCCCTCGATGCGGGGATATTGTTCTTGGGGTTCGTGTTTGTGGGTTCGAGAAGGAAGTAGGTGGAGGCGACGCCCGTGCCACCGCAGCCGCCCTGATCTCCCGGACGCATCGAGGCGGGACGCATCCAGCCGGGGAAACTGTTTCCCGGAGCTTTGACGTTGCGGCCGTGGATCAGGGGATGGTGCGAGGGATCGTTGATGAACTCCCCGAGTTGCTGAGTGAGCGGCTGCACGTCACCGTCTTCGACAACGGTGGGTGCGGCATGGAGATACGAGCCGAGCACGAAGGAGTTTTCCGTGGCTGAGTCGACGCCGTGGGTTCCCCATGAGCAACACACCGTCGCGTCGCCATCGGCGTAATAAGTGGTGTTGTGCGTCATGGCGATGACGAGTTTGCCTTCCTGTTTGGGAAGCTGCTTGAAGAGCTCCTTTTGCAGAAATTCGACGTCGACGACGGCGAAGGAGCCGCCGGTCTTCTTCGAGGTGAGGACGTAGCCGTAGCCCACGGGGACGGTGATCCTTACAGCCTTCACTTCTGGCTTGCCGAGCAGCGTATGCCACCTGTCAGCCTTGGGGAATGTGGTGCGCAGCATGGCGTCGGCATACTGTGTGGTGCCGCCGGAGGGAAAGGCGAACTTGGAGAAGACGGGCGAGCGGAGGACGCGCGGTACGTCCGGGGCTGCGTCCATGATGAAGGGCTTGCCGGCGGTCTTCTTCGCGTCAAAGGAGAGCGAGACGGAAACGAGCACTGTGGGGATGGTAGTGGTGCCTCCCTGTGCCGGGTCGCGGCCGACAAGAGTGTAGGAGCCCTGGCCGACGGCGTACTGGAACGTGGGCACGGTGCCTTGCGCGTGCGCAAAGTGTAGCGGCAGAACGAGGAGAAAGAGCAGACAGATGGACTTGCTTCGCATATCCGGCTTCACCGACCTCCGATACAGGATAGAAGATGTGCGGAGCCAGTTTATTCCACGCGAGGCAGCGATAGCAATAGGGAGTCATCATGAATCATTCAGCTTGAGGCGCATAGGGCACCGCCAGCCAGCAACTCGCGCAGACGGCTCACCGAGGCACCAGTTTGCGCGCCAGAGCCACCGCTCCCCCGGCACTCTCGCTATAACCGTCGGCCCCGATCGCGTCGGCGTACTGCTGCGTGACGGGAGCACCACCCACCATGATCTTCACCTTCTCGCGCAGTCCCGCGGCCTGGAAGGCGTCGATGGTGGTTTTCATCGACGTCATGGTTACCGTGAGCAGCGCCGAAAGCGCCACCAGGCTGGCGTTGCGCGTGGCGGCTGCTTCGATGAAGCGCTCCGGCGCCACGTCCGCGCCCAGGTCGATCACCTCGAAGCCGCCGCCTTCCAGCATGGACGCCACCAGATTCTTCCCGATGTCGTGCAGGTCACCCTTGACCGTCCCAATCACCACGCGCCCCACCGGTTCGGCGCCCGTCGCCTTCAGCAACGGGCGGACCATCTCCATCGACGTCTTCATGGCCCGCGCGGAGAGCAGCATCTCCGGCACGAAGTACTCTTCGCACTCGAAGCGCCGGCCCACCTCGTCCATGGCAGGCACCAGGCATCCGGTCACGATCGCGAGCGGCGCCACCCCTGCGGCGATGGCTTCCTGCGTCACCGCAGCCGCGGCCTTCCAATCTCCCTCGATCACGGCTTCACGCAGCTTTTCCAGATCAGGCATGCGAAACTCCGTTGAATCGTCCTTCCACCAAAGCCCGGCATCTGGTAAGGCTCGTGCATCTTCACCGGCCGCGAGGCTAACCCATAGTCGTCGCGCAATGCCGCCACGCACCTGACGTGGACGCCGGTTACCGCGGTGCTGCCAAAATCCAGCGGAATCCGATCCTGCTGGCGGTGTTCGATGGCGGTTCGCAACCTGTCTCGCGAAGAGACTCTGGTTTGATTCAACAGCCGATTTATATCACGACTGCAACACCACGCGCGCGGTATCGTCGCTGGCCCGATGCGACATCCCAGGCGAGCGTGCCGTGGATTAGAATGAGCCTGAAACAAATAGCTAGTCGCCTGGAGCGATCGATGAGAGAACTCATAGTGCTCGGGACTGTTTTGCTTGGAATCGTCTTTCCTTCCCGCGGGGCATCGTTTTACCCTGCACGGCTCGCTGGTCCCAACGCCGTTTACCTCACCGAAGATCGGTTCTCCGTTCGCGGCGACGGCAGGGCTGACGATAGCGCGGCGATTCAGGCCGCCATTGACAAAGTCCAGGAGACAACCGGCGAGGGGATCCTCTTCATTCCGGAGGGCCGCTATCGCGTCACGCGAACCATTTATGTCTGGCCGGGCGTGCGGGTGATCGGCTATGGCGAAAAACGTCCCGTATTCGTCCTGGCGGACAACACCCCGGGGTTCCAGCAGGGGATCGGATACATGTTCTTTTTCACCGGATCCCGGCCCATCCAGAGGGCGGCCGGCGCTGGCCGGGGACGTGGTTTTCGGCCGCCGCCGACGCCCCCCGGAACGGTTCCCCTGAATCAGACCATCGCGGATGCCAACCCCGGCACCTTCTATTCCGCCATGAGCAACGTCGATTTCGAGATCGGCAGCGAAAACCCCGCGGCCGTCGGAATTCGGTTTCACGTCGCCCAACACGGCTATCTGGCCCACATGGATTTCCAGATTGGATCCGGCCTGGCGGCGCTCCATGAGGTAGGGAACGAGGCTGAAGACCTGCATTTTCACGGCGGCCGATATGGCATCCTCACGCGCAAGCCATCGCCTGCCTGGCAATTCACGCTAATCGATTCGACCTTCGACGGCCAGCGGGAGGCGGCGATCCGGGAGAATGAAGCGGGACTGACGCTGGTCCACGATGAGTTCCGGAATGTTCCCACCGCCATCTCGATTGATCCTCACTACTCCGACCAGCTTTGGGTAAAGGACGCGCGGTTTGAGAACATCAG
Organism: Terriglobia bacterium; assembly: GCA_020073365.1. GTDB lineage: Bacteria > Acidobacteriota > Terriglobia > Bryobacterales > Bryobacteraceae > JAIQFL01. The sequence continues at coordinate 16,318 of JAIQFL010000112.1, forward strand.
CGGCCCCGCGATCCTGATCTCTAATGAGAACAGCCGGATGACCCAGATCAATCTCGAGAGCATCGTCTGCCGGGAGGTGCCGGTCTTTGCACGCTTTCGCGAGAGCGGCCGCCAGCTTGCCGGAGCCGGGGAGATATACCAGGTGACCGTCCTCTCGCATGGGCTGACCCTCCCGGCGCTGGGCGCAACCGGAGAGATCAAGACCAGCTACGATGCCGCACCGCTGAGAACCCTGCCGCCATCCACGCCGAACGCAATCAGGGGCCTGCCTCCGATGGCTACCTGGGTCAATCTCCGAACCCTCGGTGCGAAAGGCGACGGAGTGACCGATGAGACCGCTGTCATTCAGAAGGCTATTGCGGAGCATCGCGTCCTTTACATTCCTTCCGGCCGCTACGTCGTCAGCGACACCCTCACGCTTCGGCCCGACAGCGTGCTCATCGGGCTCCATCCGGACCAGACGCAGTTCGATATTCTCGATTCAACCCCGGGGTTTCAAGGACCGGGCGCGCCCCGGCCGCTCCTCGAAGCCCCCCGCGGAGGGGACAACATTGTGACAGGCATCGGGCTTTACACGGGCGGGATCAACAGCCGCGCCGTGGGCGCCATGTGGATGGCCGGCAAGGATTCCCTCATGGATGACGTGCGCTTTCTCGGGGGCCACGGAACGAACGGCCCTGACGGCAGGCGGGTGAATCCGTACAGCGCCAATCTGTTCTCAGACCCGGATCCCCATCGACGTTGGGACGGGCAGTATCCCAGTCTATGGATCACCCACGGCGGCGGTGGTACCTTCGCCAATATCTGGACTCCCGACACGTTCGCGCAGGCGGGCCTCTATATCTCCGACACCGCCACTCCCGGCCGTGTCTACGAACTCTCGAGCGAGCATCATGTTCGCACGGAGATCAAGCTCGACCAGGTGGCCAATTGGGAGCTCTACGCATTGCAGACCGAAGGCGAGAGGGAGGAAAGCGCATCCGCGCTCTCACTCGAGATTGACCGGTCGAAGAACATTACCATTGCGAACTATCACGGCTACCGCGTGGTCAGAAGTTATCACCCTTTTCCGTACGCGATTCGCATGAATGATTCGAGTGACATCCGGCTCCGCAATGTCCATGTGGATAGTAACAGCGCCATGGCTCAATGCGACGAATCAGGCTGCCGCCAGTACACCAGATCGAGCAAAGTCTCGTTTGAAGACTGCATCTTCGATCAGACGTCGCACGGGGAGGTGAGGGACCGCGAGTTCGCGTGGCTGAACGTGTCTGGCAAACCCGCCTCCGGCAATCCCGTTCCGATCAAGCCTCGCGGGCCGTCCTCCGTGCTCGAACCGGGCGCCAAAATGGAGAAGCTGTCGACCGGTTTCTACAACATCTCCGGCGCGGCAGTGGACGCGTCGGGCCAGTTGTATTTCGTGGATGCCCGCTGGCAGCGCATTTATCGGTGGTCGCCGGAGAGGAAGGATCTCAGCATCGTTCGTGACAATCCTCTCGATCCGGTAAATCTCGCTTTCGACAAGGCCGGCAATCTCATAGTTGTTTCTTCCGGCGGGAAAGGCATGACCGTCTATTCCTTCCGTCCGGATGGGCCGGAAGATCAGATCAACGTTCTCGAGCCCGAGCCTTCAGCCGAGCGTCCGGCGATGACAGCAGTCCTTCCCGTGAACTACTGGGTGAACGGCGATTTCACCAATACGCTTTCGACCGAGGCTTACGAGTATATTTCTCTGGAACAGATGTTCTCCAAAGTCGTATCCACACGGAAGCCCTACCAATATGTTTCCCCGGATCACACACTCTTCATTCCGGGCGAAGAGGCCTTTGTTCAGGGGCCGCCATACTTCGGATATAAGTTCGCCTACATTCTACAGGCGTTCGGATTGGTGAAAGCCGTTTCCAGAAAGCCGTTTTACGTCACCAACGAATCGGAACAGAGGACATACAGCGGCAGCGTGAATGCGGACGGGACTCTTTCCGGCTTGCGGCCATTCGCGGAGCAGGGTGGGGAGAGCCTCGCCCAGGATAGCGAAGGGAATGTCTATCTCGCGGCCGGCCAGGTATTCGTGTACAACTCTTCGGGAAAACTGATCGATACGATCCCGGTACCTGAGCGTCCGCTCGACCTGGTCTTCGGCGGGAAGGATCGCCGCACCCTCTTCGTTCTCACGCACTCCTCTTTGTACGCAGTGCGCACGCGGTTTGGCGGGCTATAACCTTGCCGAACTGTTTGCCAGTGCGTGACAGTCAACCTGGAGGTCCGTTACACGTGACGAAAACTACCAGCAGAGAGCGAGTACTTTGTACCCTGGATCATCGGCAGCCGGATCGGATTCCGGTGGACTTCGGCGGCACCTTCGTGTCCGGCATCCACGCGAGCTGCGTCCTGTCGCTGCGCGACTATTTCGGGCTGGAAAAACAGCCCGTGAAGGCCATCGACCCCGGGCAGTTCCTCGGCGGAATCGACGAAGACCTCAAACTCGCGATGGGCATCGACACCGAGGGTGTAATCCGGCGAATGACGCGTTTCGGATTCCCCGCCGAAGACTGGAAGCCGTTCCGCATGTACGACGGTGCGGAGGTGCTGGTGCCAGGCCAGTTCAACGTCACCATCGACGAGCACGGCGACACCCTGATGCACCCGCTCGGCGACCGTTCCAACCCCCCGAGCGCCCGCATGCCCAACGGCGGTTACTTCTTCGACGCCATCATCCGCCAACAGCCGTTCGACGAAGACCATCTCAACCCGGCCGACAACCTGGAAGAATACGGCCCCATCTCCGAAGAGGAACTGGTCCACCTGGAGCGCGAAGCCCGGCGTGCGGCCGCGACCGGGCGGTGCGTAGTGGCGAATTTCGGCGGCACTTCGTTTGGCGACATCGGGCTGGTTCCGGGAGTCGGCCTTCCCCACCCGAAGGGAATCCGCGACATTACGGAATGGTACATGTCCACGCGCGCGCGCAGGAATTACGTGCACGCCGTGTTCGCCGGGCAATGCGAGATCGCGCTGGCGAACCTGGAACGGATCGCGGCGCGATTGGGCGGGATGGTTGACGTGGTGAACATCTGCGGGACGGATTTCGGAACCCAGACTTCGTCGTTCTGCTCGGTGGCGACTTTCCGCGAGTTGTGGATGCCCTATTACCGCCAGGTCAACAACTGGGTCCACAAGAACACGCGATGGAAGACGTTCAAGCATTCCTGCGGCGCGGTGGAAAAGTTCGTCCCCTCATTCCTGGAGGCCGGCTTCGACATTCTCAACCCCGTGCAGTGCTCCGCCGCCGGCATGGATGCGGAAACCCTGAAGCAGAAATATGGCCGGGACCTGGTTTTCTGGGGCGGCGGGGTGGACACCCAGCAGGTTCTGCCGTTTGGGACGCCGGACGAAGTGCGCGAGCAGGTGTTAAGGCGGTGCGAAGCCTTTTACGAAGGCGGGGGCTTCGTTTTTAACGCCGTTCACAACATTCAGGCGCGCACTCCGGTGGAGAACATCGTCGCCATGATTCGAGCGGTCGAGACCTTCAACGGAAATCGGGCGGTGTGACACTCGCCGGAGCGGGCGCCAGCTCGAACCGGTCGATTCGCGCGCCCGGCGTACGCGGGACGACTCGCACCGTGTGGCTCCCCGCACCCAGGTATACTTGGGCGCGGCCACCCGGATGCACCGCGGCTCTGGTTGCGATAATCTTGTGAACCAGAGGTGATCTGATGCGAATCCGGAAGTCGCTTGCATTCTCCCACCTGGTGGCCGCGGCCCTGTCCGTCGCCGTGGCAGCGGCCCAAAACGCCCAGCCGCGCCGCGAGCCAGACGTACCCTACGTGCCCACCACCGATGAAGCCGTTCAGGCGATGCTGAAGCTTGCCGAGGTGAAAAAGACCGACGTCGTGTACGACCTGGGCTGCGGTGATGGCCGTATTGTCATTGCCGCCGCCAAGAATTTTGGGGCTCGTGCCGTGGGAATCGATATCAACCCCGTGCGCATCAGCGAGGCGAAGGAAAATGCCGGGAAGGCCGGCGTCGAGAACCTGGTCCGCTTCGAAGAGGGTGACCTGTTCCAGGCCGACATTCACCAGGCCACCGTCGTGACCCTGTTCCTACTGTCGAGTGTCAACCTGCGGCTTCGTCCGAAGTTGCTCCTGGACCTGCGGCCGGGCACGCGGATCGTTTCCAACACGTTCGACATGGGAGATTGGAAGGCGGATAAGGAAGTCACGGTCGGCAGTGAGGAGGAGAAATCCTTCCTGAGTCACAAGCTGTATCTGTGGACCGTTCCGCCACGCAGCGGTAAGTGAAGCCAAGGCGCCGAGCGTCCCGCGGCCCGGCGCTCGCGGGCGCGCCACCGTGATACCGTGAGTCCAAGGAGAGCGGAATGCCGCTTGAAATGGACGCCGGGATTTTTCGTGCTGTGGTAACTACCATCGTTCCGGAGTCCGCTTCTCTGGACGACCAGGGCTGGCGCGATCTCGAACTCGTGGTCGAAAATCTCCTGCGGGACCGGCCGCAGAATCTCAAACGGCAATTGCGCCTGTTCCTGCGCTTCATCCAGTTTCTGCCGCTGGTGCGCTACGGCCGGCCGTTCACCTTGCTGAACCAGGCTGCTCGCACGCGCGTCTTCGCTCACCTGCAGAATGCCCCGATCCAAAAGGTGCGCGTGGGCTTTTGGGGGCTTCGGACCATTGTGCTGGCCGGCTACTACGGGCGCCCAGAGGCTGCCCGCTCCCTTGGCTACGCCGCCAGTCCTCTCGGATGGGAAGCGCCGCGATGAAAAGGCTCGCCTACGACATAGTGATCGTGGGTTCCGGCGCGGGCGGCGGCACTGTCGCGCAGGAGCTCTCTCCCCTATGCCAGCAGGGCGCGCGCATTGCCGTGCTGGAGAAAGGCCCCCGCCTCCGCGACGATGAATTCACCGGCCGCGAGCTGGAAATGGCCGCAGCCCTCTACGAAGACGGCGGCGGCTTCCTGACCGCCGACGGCACCATGACCCTCGCCTTCGGCTGCGCTTATGGCGGCTCCACCGCGGTCTACACCGGCACCTCCATGCTTCCCCCGGAGCGCATCATCCGGGATTGGAACGTGCCCGGCCTCGCCCACGCCGATCTCGAAAGCCGCGCGCGAAAGTTCATGGCCGAAAACAATGTGCACCTCATCGAGGACGGCCTCATCAACCAGAACAACCGCCTCTTCGTGGAAGGTTGCCGGAAGCTCGGCTACGGCGTGCAGCAGTTCCCCGTGAATATCAAGGGCTGCCGCGGGTCGAGTCTCTGCAACCTGGGCTGCCCGAACCAGGCCAAACAAGGCACCGACCGCGTGCAGTTGCCGCGCGCCGAGCAAAACGGCGTGGAAGTGGTCACGCGCTGCGCGGTCCTGACGATCGGCGAGAAGACGTTGACCGCGCGCGTCACCGCCAAGCCCCCGGGCGGCAAGGGGGAGCCCTCACCGTGGGAACCAGGCGATTACCAGATCGATGCGAAGATCATCGTGCTTTCGGCCGGCGCCGTGAATACGCCCGCGCTGCTGCTGCGCTCCGGAATGCGGCGGCGTCTGCCGCGGCTGGGCCACGGGTTCACCGCTCATCCGGCCTTCATCATGGTGGCCGAGCACGAAACGCCCATCACCAACTTCGTCGGGCACCCGAAAAGCTTTTACCTGGACCAGTTCGCCCAAAGCGACGGTTTCGTCCTGGAAACCTGCATGTATTTTCCGTTCATCACCGCCAAGAGCCTGGCGGGCTTCGGCCAGCCGCACAGCGCCTTCATGCGAGCCTTCCCCCGGCTCCAAATGATCCTGGTACTGGCCTGCGACAAGGTGGACCCCTACAATCGCGTGGCCATCGACTCGAACGGCCGACCCGTCGTGCACTACCGGTTCACGCCCGAAACCATCCGTGGGCTGATTCGGGGCGCCATCACGTCGGCGAAAATCTTCTTTGCGGCGGGAGCCGTGCGCGCTCACATGCCGGTCGCCAGAAACACGACCATCGAGGCCTGCGACGCCGCCCGCCTGGAAGACATCGCCGCGGAGGCCGAGTTCAAACCGGGGAAGGTCCCCGTCTCCGCCGCCCACCTGCAGGGCGGCTGCGGAATGGGGAGCGGGCCGGATAGCTCCGTCACCGATTCCTATGGGCGGGTGCATGGGATTCCGTGGCTGTTTGTCGCCGATGCCAGTCTCTTCCCGAACTCGCTGGAGATCAACCCCTACGTCACCATCATGGCGCTGGCCGATCGCGCGGCCCAGCGCATCCGGGAGGAGGCCCCGGCGCTGCTATGAAGATGACCGGCGCCGACATCGTCGTGCGCGCGCTGGAAGACGAAGACATCCCCTTCACCTTCGGGATTCCCGGCACGCACAACATCGAACTGTACGACTCGCTCGCCCGCTCCACCAAGGTGCGCCCGATCCTGGTCACCGACGAGCAGAGCGCCTCCTTCATGGCCGACGGCGTGGCCCGCTCGTCGGGAAAGCTCGCGGTGGTCAACGTGGTCCCCGGCGCCGGCCTCACCCACGCGCTGTCGGGTATTGCCGAGGCTTTCCTGGATGGCATTCCCATGCTGGTGCTGGCCTGCGGAATCCGGCGCGACACCGGGAAGGCGTTTCAACTCCACGACGTGGATCAATTGGCGATCGCGCGCCCTGTCACAAAGGCGCAGCTCCAGGTCAAACAGGGATCCGAGATCTATGTCATCATCCGCCGCGCCTGCCGCATGGCTCGCGCGGCGCCCGCCGGGCCGGTGATCGTAGAGGTGCCCGCGGAACACTACCTGTTTCGCCAGGAGGCGGAACTGGAGATGGCCGTGGAGGAGCCGCCCTCCCCGATGCTCCGGGCCGGAGACCTCGACCGCGTGCACAGCCTGCTCGCGGCCTGCCGCCGGCCGCTTCTTTATTTAGGTCTGGGGGCGGCCGGCGCAGGCGCCGATCTGGTTACGCTGGCCGAGCGCCTGGGCGCCCCAGTGGCGACCACTTTCGAAGGAAAGGGCGTGTTTCCCGAAAATCATCCCCTGTGGCTATGGTGCGGATTCGGAGCGGCCGCGCCTCCGTTTGTGCGGAAGATCGCCGCCTCCTGTGACCTGACCCTCGCGATTGGCTGCCGTTTCTCCGAGGTGGGGACCGGAAGCTACGGACTCGAGCCGCCCGGCAAGCTGGTGCATGTAGACATCGATGCCTCCGTACTCGACAGGAACTATCGTGCGGAGTTGCCGGTTGTGGCCGATGCCGCGCGTTTCGTTGCGGCCCTGTTGACCAGTCTTACGCCCCGCGAGTCGGATGCGGAGCTGCAGCAGGCCATCCGTGCGGGCCATGCGAAGGTATGGTCAGACTGGGTAACCCCAGAGGATGCGGGGCGCGTAGCGCCACCCCATCTCCTGAAAAGCCTTCAGCAGATCCTCGGCCCCGAAACAATCTACACGACCGACAGTGGCAACGGAACCTTCCTGGCCATGGAATGCTTACGGCTCGATCGGTCCCGTTCGTTCCTGGCGCCCATCGACTACTCATGCATGGGCTACGCCGTGCCGGCGGCTTTGGGAGCCGCACTCGCGTGTCCTGAGCGGCCGGTGGTTGCGCTTGCGGGCGATGGCGCATTCCTTATGACCGGCCTCGAACTGCTGACCGCCGCACAACTCCAGTTGCCGGTTCTGGTGCTAGTGCTGCGCGACCGGGAACTGGCACAGATCGCCCAGTTCCAGCAGACCGCGCTCGGCCGCAAAGTGTGCAGCCAGCTACCGGACTACAATCTCCCCGCATTCTGCGAGGCCGTGGGAGCGGAATATCTCGCGCTCTCCCGCAATGCCGAGACGGAGACGGTTATCCAACAAGCGCGCGGGCTGGCGGAGGCCGGGCGTCCGGTGGTGGTGGAGGTCGCCATCGATTACTCGCGCAAGACCTATTTCACAAGCGGCGTGGTGCGCGCGAATCTCGGACGACTGCCTTGGCCCGACCGCTTGCGGATGGTGGCGCGGGCGCTGGGTCGTCGCGTGTGGTAGAACCCGCCGCTAGCTGGGGTGACCGCGCCGCGTGACGGCTGCGAGAAGAAGCCGCCTTACCGACTGGCTCGAGTCCATGGCGAGCGCCTCCTGCGCCAGGCCTTCGGCCTCCGGCGCGCTCCAACGCGAGATGGCCCGCTTGAGTTCGGGGATCAAGGCCGCACTGACGCTGAATTCTTCCAGGCCCAGGCCAAGCAGAAGCGGCGCCGCCAGAGGATCGGCAGCCAGTTCGCCACAGAGGGTCACGGCGATTCCTGCGGCGCGGCCAGCCTCGATAGTCTGCCGGATCATGCGCAATACGGCTGGCTGAAAGGGATCCGCGATCGGCGCCACGCGAGAGTTCGTCCGGTCGGCAGCCATGACGTACTGGATCAGATCGTTACTGCCGATGCTGAAGAAGCTGGCTTCGCGCGCCAACTGATCGGCGACGGCCACGGCTGCGGGCACTTCGATCATGACGCCTATCCTGATGTTCCTCCGGAAAGGCAACCCTTCCCGTTCCAGTTCCGCCTCCGCTTCGCCAACCATGGCTTTCGTCTGGCGCAACTCGTCCACCGAAGTGATCATCGGCAACAGCAACTCGACTGCCTGTGCGGCGCCTGCCCGGAGGATGGCACGGAGTTGCGTGCGGAACAGGTCGCGCCGGCTCAACGTGACGCGGATGCCTCGCCAGCCGAGGAATGGGTTGGCTTCTTCGCCGATCTCGACGTAGGGCAGACTCTTGTCGCCGCCGATGTCGAGCGTGCGGACGCTCAGTTGGCGCCCCCCGAGCGACTCGGCGATGGCGCGATAGGCGGCCACCTGTTCCTCTTCGCCGGGTGCGGCCGAGCGGCCGAGGAACAGAAACTCCGTGCGCAGTACACCCACACCCTCGGCGCCACAGGCCAAGGCTTCCGCCGCTTCGGCAACACTGCTGATATTGGCGAGCACCCGGATCGGGCGCCCGTCGCGTGTGGCAGCAGGTCTGTGCCGCTCCAATTCCGCCGCGCGGCGAGCGGCCAGCCAGTTTTGGCGGCGGCCTTCCAGCGCCTGCACCTGGCCGGCCTCCGGTGAAATCCAAACCGTCCCCTGCTCTCCGTCCACAGCCACAATCGTTCCCTCGGGCAGTGCGGAGATCCCGGGGCCCAATCCCGCTACCACCGGAATCCCCATGGCGCGCGCCAGGATCACGCTGTGCGCGCTGGCGCTGCCCGTCTCCAGGCACAAGCCCAGAGCCATCGCGGGATCCAGGTCCTTGACCTCGGAAGGGGTCAGATCGTGCGCCGCGAGGATCGCCGGCTCGTGAAGAGCCCTCACGCTGCGGGCTTGACCGGTGAGCCTTCGCAACACCCGTGCCGCAACATCCGTCACGTCCGCCGCACGGGCCCGAAGGTAGGGGTCCTCGAGGGCGCCAAGACGGTCTGCGAGCCTGGTGGTTTCGGCCTGCCAGGCGAACTCCGCGCCGACCCCATCTTCCACGAGCCTGCGCGAGACTCCGCCGACCAGTTCCGGGTCCTCGAGGAAGAGCGACTGCGCGTCGAAGATGCCGGCCTCATCCGCGCCAATGTGAGCTTTGGACCATTCGTGCAGCGCCCTGGTCTCTTCTTGCGCGCCGCGCACGGCGGACATCAGGCGTTGCCGCTCCGCCTCGGGGCTCCCAATGGGCCGAGGGGTGAGTTCCACGGCAGCAGGACGGAGCCTGACGAGCGGGCCGATGGCGATGCCGGCGGACGCCGGGATGCCGCTGAGCTGGTGTGGAGACGGGGGATCTGAGAACGAATCCACATGCGCAGGCGGCACCGCCTGCGCCACCGGGGCAGTGGTGGGGCAGGTGGTGGGGCAGGCGGTGCCGCCTGCCTCGGCCGCTCCGGATTCGATGAAATTCGCCAGGGCGGCGAGCGCATCGTGCGCTTCGAGCCCTCGTGCGCAGATCCGCAAGTGATGGCCTTGTCGCGCCCCCAGGCTCAGGACACCGTTGATGCTGTCGCCGGCGGCCGGACCGGCCCGCTGGGTCACGTTCTCCAGCGTCACCCGCGCTCGATACCGCCGCGCCAGGCGAACGAGTTGCGCCGCCGGGCGTGCGTGCAGTCCGAGACGGTTGGGGAGCATGACCAGCACCTCTTCGGAAGGCCCGGTGTCCTCAGCGGCGCCGGGAGGCTGCGGTTGCTCAGCACTTGTGCCCAACTGCGCCACTTTGCCGGCCAGGGCGTTCCGCGCCTCTAGAGCGATCTCCGCGAGAGTTGCGCCGGCGGCGGCAAGGCTGGCTGCCGCCACGGCTCCTTCCACCAGCGGAGCGGCGCACAATTCGACGCGCGATTGTCTCGCCTCGCCCAACAGCTCGAGCGCTGTCGCGGCGCTCAGCACGGCGCTCCCGAGGTCCATGAGAACCAGCACCCCGTCCTCGCTGTAGACCGATTCGATGGCTTGAAGCACTCGGAATGCATCGGTACCGATGGGGTTTTCGGGATCGGCGGCGCCCCCGGCAGCCGCTATCGGAACCTTTCCCTGCGCCACCTGCCGCGCCAGATCACACACGCCCTCAGCCAGTTTGGCGCTGTGGGAAACAATGACGATGCCGATCATGAGCGCCAGGTGTCCGCGGCCGCTTTGAGCAGCAGGTAGGAAGAGGTCGCTCCGGGATCCTGGTGGCCGATGCTGCGCAGGCCCAGATAGCTGGCGCGGCCCTTGCGTGCCTGCATGGGAATCGTCCCCAGCATCCCCGCCTGGGCCGCCGCCGCGCCCCGGTCGAGGATTACCGGCAGGCTGCCCCCGTCTTCATTGGCCTTACGCATGGCATCCAAAGCCGGAAGCAGGGCGTCCATCATGGTCTTGTCGCCTGCGGCCGCTTTGCCGCGCTGTTGGACACCCTCGATGCCCGCCTGGAACAGTGCCAACACATCGGCCGCCTCGATCCCGGTCTTGCCGGCGCAGGCCGCGGCGGCCCGAAGAAAGAAGGTGCCGTACAGTGGCCCGGCAGCGCCGCCTACATGGCGGATGAGGGCGGTGGCCACATGCTGGAAGACGGAACCGATATCAGGCGGGGCATTACCCGGAACAACAGCCGCCAACTCCGCTTTCACCGCGGTGAAGCCGCGCTCCATGTTGATCCCGTGGTCGGCATCGCCGATAGCCGAGTCCAATTCCGTGAGCCATTGCCGGTTCTCGGCGTAGACCTGTTGCAGGACGTCCAGCCACTTCAGTACTTGTTCCTTGCCCACGGCCATTCGCTCAGATCCCCCATCGCAGCCCCGGAGTGAACACGGGATCGTCCCATAGCGACAGCAACTCGTCATCCGCTTTGAGCAGGGTGATGGAGCAGCCGGCCATTTCGAGGCTGGTGATGTAATTACCCACCAGCCGGCGCGCGACGCGGATTCCGTGCCGTTGCAGGATCTGCTCCAACTCCCCATAGACGAGATAGAGTTCCATCAAAGGGGTGCCGCCCATGCCGTTGACCATGGCGATGACCTCGTCACCACTCCGGAACGGCAGGTCCGCCAGGAGCGTCCCCGCCATGCGCGCGGTCAGTTCCGCGGCGGGCAGCAGGGGCATGCGCTCGCGCCCCGGTTCACCATGGATGCCGATACCCATCTCCATCTCGTCTTCGCGCAACTCGAAGGTGGGCTTGCCGGCCGCTGGAACGGTGCAAGGGGTCAGGGCCATCCCGATGGAACGCCCGTCTCGATTGACCTTGCGGCAGAGCGTTTCCAGGCGCGCGAGATCATACCCGCGTTGGGCCGCCGCTCCGCAGAGCTTTTCCGCAAGGACGGTTGTTCCGACGCCACGGCGGCCCGCCGTGTAGAGGCTGTCTTCCACGGCAACGTCGTCGTTGATCACCACCGCCCGCACCTCTATGCCCCCAGCCTGGCAGAGTTCAGCGGCCATTTCGAAGTTCATGATATCGCCCGTGTAGTTCTTGACAATATGGAGAACGCCGGCGCCACCGTTGACGGCGCGAGTGGCGGCTTCGATTTGATCGGGAGTCGGAGAAGTGAATACTTCGCCGGGACAGGCAGCGTCGAGCATGCCCTTCCCCACGAACCCCGCATGCAGAGGCTCGTGACCGCTGCCTCCACCCGACACGATGGCGGTCTTGCCTGGAACAGGCGCGTCAGCCCGGACCACGTAGACCGGCTCCAGGCAAACTCGCAGGGTATCGGCATGCGCCAGAGCCAGGCCAGCCAGGAACTCGCGCCGCAGATTCTGCGGGTGGTTGATCAGTTTCTTCATGCATCCTCCGGATGCCAGGGTCGCGGTCTCATCGTGGGCAAGGTCTGCTAATTGGTAAGCTTGCCGCGAAGAACGATGATCGACGCCTTGGGAAGCTGGTAGAGCGAATCGGGGCCGCCGGCGGCGACATTCGACCGGGAAGGCGGGCCGTCCGGGTCCGCGTGGCCACCGCCGCCCCGGCCACCGCCGCCCGGTCCGCCTCTGCCGGGCGGAGGCACAGCACCGGCGGGAACCGGATCGGGGTGCCATTGGTATTCGGCCGGCCCGAAGACCACGCGGTCCACAGTGCCGGAGAAGAACCGGTCGTGTCTCGAGACCGGATCGGCGAACGACAGCTTGACGGCGTGGTCGTGGTCCGGGTCCTTGTTCACCAGCATGACGGACCATTGCCCGTCGGGCCGCTCGACCGCGTAGGCCGTGACCAGGATGCGGCCATCCTTGTCCTTCACATCGCTCGAGACCCTGAAGAGCCTGTGGATGGCGTCGACAGGCTGCACCCAGTCCCTGGTAATCACCTGCGTCGCCAGATACTGGGGCGTATAGCTGGTGACGCGGTTATCCTCGTTGATCGGCAGGAAGCCACCGCCGCCTCTGCCCCCCGAGGCGATGTAGTGGAAGTAGTAAGTGCCACTGGCGCCCGCGGTCATCATGGCGCCAATGTAATCGGCCAGCCAAAGGCCGGCCTTGACGGTGCCGGCGACATTGTCGCGGAGGTCGTTACCCTCCGTCATGAAAAACGGCACATTTGGAGGCAAACCGTTATCTTTCCAGGCTTGAATCACGCGATTGACGGCTTCCGGCTCGTCATACAAAGAACTCCACTCGTCGCAACGCCGGTTGTAGCAGGGGTAGTGCTCGAAGGAGAAGAACGTGAAGTCCTGCAGGTGGCCGCGAGCCTTGAGGTAGTCCACAAACCGGCCCAGGAAGGAGACTCTTCCGTCAGCGTCCGCCCAGGAATCGACATCGCCGGCCGTGCCTTCGAAAGCCGGGCCGCCCAGAGGAGCATTGGGTACCAGCTTGTGGATGGCCTTGGCGAACTGAATGTACAGCGCGGCATAGTCCTCCGGGAGCACGCGCTGCCCGTCCGCCTCCTCGCCCACCTCGATCCATGAGACCGGATACTTCCGCTTATAGAGGTAGGCAATCTCGTTGGCCGCATCCTCCGGTATCGCGTAGAGAAGCGCGGTCGGGATCATCGCGGGAAGACCGCGCGTCACCCCGCAATTGAAGAAGAAGTCGAAGCCGATCTGGTCCCCTCTGCCATAGTCGAGGTCGGAAGCGGCGTGCCATGGATCGACGGAGGAGGGCCAGGTGATGGTCTGCTGGCGGCTGGGGAGGTGCCTGACGATGTCGGTGAACTGGCCGTCGTCCGAAACCGTCCCGACATAGAGTTCGTTGATCGCGTATCCTACGCAGTTGCGCTTGTCCCCGGCACCGTGGGTGTCGCAAGTGTTGGACGACTCAGTCATCCAGATGCGAAGATAGCGCACCGGAATCTTCCAGTTCATCAGCTTGAGGGTGGGAGTCCCGCCCTTGCCGTCCGCGACCGTCCCCATAGGAAAGGCCTGCCAGGCGCCCTTATTGATGCCATCGTAGAACGGCGCCTTTTCGCCGGTCCAGAACTGCACGTAATAGCGTCTGGCGTAGGGGTCGGCCCAGGCAATCCTGATGGCATTGACGTCCACCTTGGCGCCCAAGTCGATCATGACCCATTGCGGGTGCAGCGAGTCGTCCTCACCGGTGTAGGCTTTGGTCAGGTAGGGGTTACTCTTCCAGTAGGATTTCAGGTCGCCGTCGGTCAAACGGGACCAGCCGTTGCCGTCGCCCTGAGTGGCGCCGCGATGGGGGAGCGGGTAGGCCCAGGAGTGGAGTATCTTCTCGCTCGTAGGCTCGGCGCTGCCAGTGAAATAGCCCTCCTGCTTGGCGGCGTTGCTCCAGGTGCCGCGCGGGTTCCAGTGCCATGCCTCGATCATCAGTTCCGTGTTCTGGCGATACGTCACGGTTTGCCAACCCGCGCCCAAAAGCTCCTTGAGGACAGGGTCGGTCAGGAGCCGCTCGGTGTGCTTTTCGTTTTCCTCCCTGGTGTTGCCGCCGCGCAACCGGTCAATGGCGCCGCCTAGCGCCCGGAAGGGGCTGAAGGAGTTCACCACGTGTGAAGGGGCCGCATCCACTACGATATTCTGCGCGATTGCCGCGCCTGCCATCCCAAGGAACAGGCCTATGCCAAGACCAATTCCAAGAACGTGCCATTTCGTGGCCGTTGACATTACTGCCTCCTACAGATCCGCCTTTTGGAGCATCCATCCCTTGCGTTGCGCCAGTGGCGCGTCGTTTCCTGTGAGGCGGATGGATTCATACTAACGCGTGTCATCCTCGATGTGAGGGCGGGCGCGTCGCGGGTGCGTAAACGAATTCCGGATGCTGCGGCTGAAGGAGGTTGGCAGGCGGAAGCGCCAGGCGGAAGCGCCTGCCCCACGATGGGTCATTTGGGGGCATCAGCGTAGCAATCGTGGGGAAATCAGACGGGACAACGCTTCCATTTCAGAGGATGGATGGGGTCAAAGGGGCAGCGGCTGCCGGG
>JAIQFL010000555.1 GCA_020073365.1 Terriglobia bacterium
CGGATCGTCATCACGCACGGGACCGACACGATGGAGCAAACCGCCGTGGTGCTCGGAAGGGCTGTGGCCGGCAAGACGATCGTGCTGACCGGCGCTATGGTGCCGTATACGTTCGGCAGTTCGGACGGGATGTTCAACCTGGGGACGGCGCTGGCGTTCGTACAGACTCTGGAGCCGGGCGTCTATGTCGCCATGAACGGACGCTGCTTCCCCTGGCACTCGGTGACCAAGAACCGCGAGCGCGGCGTTTTCGAAGCGGCGCCGGGGTTGCGGGAGCCGTCCTGCTAACGCGGCCGGAGGCAGGCGAAAACGCCCGTCCCGCGAGACGCCGGAGAGGCCCGGAGAGGCCGTGCACCCTGGAAAGCGAAACCACCATGTGATACCGTCACACCAGGGAGGTGCTTTATGTACTGCCCCGAATGCGGAGTCGGGTATCGAGCGGGGTTCACGGAGTGCTCGGATTGCCACGTCGGCCTGGTCGAGGAATTGCCAGCTCCGGCGGAGGTTCCGAGTCCGGATCTCGAATTGGTCAGGGTTCTGGAAGGGAACAACCAGATCGCCGCGGCGGTTGCCAAGATGTTGTTGGAAGAAGCCGGCATCCCGTTCTATATGGAAGGCGAGGAAGTCGGCGTCACGATGCAAGCGATCGATCCTCACATTTACCGGTGGTGGGGAGTGCAAGTCGCGCGCGACCACGAGGCCGAGGCGCGCAAACTTCTGGATGAGGCGGTGGCGAAAGAGGATCTGGCCCTGGACGTCGATCAGGAACAACCGGAGATCGTCGAAGACACGGTCTGAGCGCGCGGGATGAAGTAGACTATCAAGTATGGCTACTTCGGCCCTGTTGTCGGTGGAGGAATACCTGCATTCGTCCTATTCTCCGGATCGCGAGTACCGGGATGGCGTGCTGATCGACAGGAACATGGGCGACTTAAACCATTCCCGGTTACAAACCAAGTTGGCGCGGTATTCGGGTAACCGAGGAAGGCAGTGGAAGATAGAGGCTTTTGTGGAACTGCGGATTCGGGTGCGCGAGGACTGGTACCCGATTCCCGATGTTTGCCTCTACGACCTGCCCGCGCCACAAGAGAAAGTTCCTTCGAGAATGCCGCTTCTGTGGATCGAGATTCTATCCGACGACGACCGGATGATCGACGTATGGGACAAAGCCCGTCAGGTTGTGGAATACGGGTCGCCTTACGTCTGGATCATCAATCCCAACACATTGGAAAGCGAACTCAGAACGACCTCGGGGAAGAGTCTGGTCTCCAACCAGACCTTAACAATTCCCGATTCCCCGATCGTGATTCCACTCCCGGAAGTCTTGGAAGAGTAAGGAAGAACAGGGGCTTTGAACCCGTATCGGATGCCGGAAGCGCAAAACCAACACAGGCAAGAATGCCGCGTTACCAAACCTTAGCGGGTTGCTGTCAAGTATAATAACAGCATTATTTTCAGTTATTTACGAAAAATTATTGTCACTCTCCGGCAGAGTGTGCTAATAATAATCACTGAACCCTGCAAATCCCTGTCATGGGTTCGGATCGTAAACCCAATACTCAATAATTCATCGATGGAGGTGTTGTTCCATGAAAATTCGTCCGCTCTACGACCGCATTGTGGTCAAACGGATCGAGCAGCAAGAGCAGATGCACGGCGGCCTGTACATTCCAGACTCGGCTAAAGAGAAACCCCAAGAGGGTGAAGTGGCGGCAGTCGGAAAAGGCAAGCGCCTCGAAGACGGCAAAGTGGTCCCGCTGGACGTTCAGGTCGGCGATCGAATCCTCTTCGGCAAGTATTCCGGCAGCGACATCAAGCTGGATGGCGAAGAGTACCTGATCATGCGTGAAGACGAGGTCCTCGGAATCCTCGACGCAAAGCCCGAAGTGGCAAAGAAAGCATCCTAAAGGAGTTGAAAAAGAATGGCGAAACAAATTGTATATTCGGAAGCTTCCCGTCAGGCGATTTTGCGCGGTGTGAACCAGCTCGCTGACGCCGTAAAGGTAACCCTAGGACCCAAGGGACGCAATGTGGTACTCGAGAAGAAGTTCGGCGGGCCGACCATCACCAAGGACGGTGTTACGGTCGCCAAGGAAATCGATCTGAAGGACCCGCTGGAGAACATGGGCGCGCAGATGGTGCGTGAGGTCGCTTCGAAGACCTCCGATGTAGCCGGCGACGGCACCACCACCGCCACCATCCTGGCGCAGTCGATCTTCCGCGAGGGCGTGAAGGCGGTTGCCGCCGGCGCCAACCCGATGGCTCTCAAGCGCGGGATCGAGAAGGCCGTGGATACGGTGATCGAGGAAGTCAAAAAGCTCTCCAAGCCGGTGTCCGGTGACATGATCGCGCAGGTCGGTACCATTTCGGCCAACAGCGACAAGACCATCGGCGGCATCATCGCGGAAGCGATGAAGAAGGTCGGCAAGGATGGCGTGATCACGGTCGAAGAGTCGAAGACCATGGTTACGGAGCTGGATACCGTGGAGGGGATGCAGTTCGATCGCGGCTATCTCTCCCCGTACTTCGTCACGGATGCGGAGCGGATGGAAGCGGTCCTGGAGGATCCCTACATCCTGATCCACGAGAAGAAGATCAGTAACATGAAGGACCTGCTGCCGCTGCTCGAGCAGATTGCCCGCTCCGGCAAGCCGCTGCTGATCATCGCCGAGGAAGTGGAAGGCGAAGCGCTGGCCACCCTGGTGGTGAACAAGCTGCGCGGCACCCTGAACGCCTGCGCCGTGAAGGCTCCGGGCTTCGGCGATCGCCGCAAGGCCATGCTGGACGATATCGCGGTCCTGACCGGCGGCAAGTCAATCATGGAAGAGACCGGTATTAAGCTGGAAGGCGTCCGCCTGGAGGACCTGGGCCGCGCCAAGCGCGTGACGGTGGACAAGGACAACACCACGATCGTGGATGGCGCCGGCACCCAGAAGGGCATCGAGGGGCGCATCAAGCAACTTCGCGCCCAGATCGACGAAACCACCTCCGATTACGATCGCGAGAAGCTGCAGGAGCGGCTGGCGAAGCTGGCCGGCGGCGTGGCGGTGATCAAGGTCGGGGCAGCCACCGAGACCGAGATGAAGGAAAAAAAGGCTCGCGTGGAAGACGCGCTGCATGCCACCCGTGCGGCCGTTGAGGAAGGCATCGTTCCCGGCGGCGGCGTGGCCTTGCTGCGCGCGGGCAAGGCTCTGAAGGGCTTTGTAGTGGACGGCGACGAGCAGATCGGTGTCACCATCGTGAAGCGCGCCTGCGAAGAGCCGTTGCGGCAGATCGTATCCAACTCCGGAACCGAAGGCGCCATCGTGGTGGACAAGGTTCGGGAGCACGAGAATCCGAACTTCGGCTACAACGCCGCGACGGACACCTATGAAGACCTCGTGGTTGCGGGCGTGATCGATCCGACCAAGGTGACCCGCACGGCGCTCCAGAACGCCGCTTCCATCGCTTCGCTGATGTTGACCACGGAAGCCATGATCGCGGAGATTCCGGAGAAGAAGCAGGCTTCGGCCGGCGGTCCCGGCGGCCACGGACCCGAGATGGACTACTAAGGTGGGACAGGCACTCTGTGCCTGTCCAGGCCGGCAAAAAGCCGGCTGACAGACGACGAAGAACGATCGTCTGTCCCACAAGCTAATCAGCCGCGCTCCCGGGTGACCGGGCAGCGCGGCTTTTTTGTTGGAAGTTTTGTATGATGGTTCCGATGGGCACTACAACGACGGCGTTGATGACGTTCGAAGAGTTCGAGCGGCTGCCCGATCAGCCTGGAAAACTGGAACTCGTGAAGGGAGAGCTGATCGAAATGCCTGTCGCCGAATTCAAACATGACGCGATTTCTCACTGGATCTTCAAGCGGTTGGATGCCGCTCTAGAGGCAGCTCACGCGCGCGGTGAGGCGGGTGAGTTGGGCGAAGTCTACCATGAGATAGGCTACAAACTCGCTGGTGATGGGTATGTCAAGCCTGACGTCAGCGTGACTCATGCAGGGCAACTGGTCGAAAAGCACCTGGGCGGCGCGCCGGCCATCGCCGTCGAGGTGGTATCTCCGAGCAATATCGCCGAGTTACTAGACACCAAGATCCAACTGTATTTCGAATTCGGCGCCCGCGAAGTCTGGCTGGTTTACCCGAAGACGAAGCATGTGGTCGTCCATCTGGGGGGAACCGCGCGTGTAGTCGCCGAGGACCAGTCCGTTACAACCCCCTTGCTTCCCGGTCTCGAACTGAGCGTTCGAGAGATGCTCGCGTTCTTCCAGGCACATCTCGCGAATCTTGGGCATTGTCAGGTTGCCCGCCAAGGCGCCCGATTTCTTGGGCCAGACCAGCCACAGCGTGCGGCCCTTTCGCATCTCGCGCGTGAGAGCAGGCAATTCCCGGCCCAGTCGGGCCGCGGATCTTATGAACACCAGGATGACATCGGCATCCTGGATCCGGGTCTGAAGGCGCGCGCCCTCCGGCAACGGTGTGAGCCTGGTTTCAAACCCTTCCGGCGCATCCAGGAGGGCGATGACCGTGCCCTCCCGAATCCGCAGTTTCTGAAGCAAAGGGATGCGGGATGAATCCGGCAAGACCGGCTCGAGCGGCGGGCGGCGGATGGCCCGGCGCAGGGCGGGGCCGATGCGGAGCACATCGGTGAAGACGGCGTCGGGCAGGAGCTCGCGGACCGGGCGCGCTTTCTCCGGGTCGCCTTCGACAAAAACCAGCGGAATCCTGCGGGTCGATTTCCGTTCCCGAAGAAGGGCGCCCATGGCACGTCCGTAGGACGGCATGCGCATCAGATCGATGACGATGACGTCGGGCGGCTTTTCCGCGATGCCCCGGAAGCCCCGCGCGCCGCGGCAGGGGTAGGACGAGGCTTCAAAGCCCTCGCGGCGGATGCGCTCCAAAAGCGAGCCGGCCTCAATGGGATCCCAATGGATGACGAGGATGGCGGGCATCGGTCGAGCAGCCTCGGTAGCCCCAGACCTACGCCCGGACGGAGTTGGCGGGGATCAGCCGGCTGCGAATCTGACTCATCACATCCGATGCCAGGAAGGGCTTTCTCAAAACCGGGAAGTTATGTTCCTCGCAGAGAGCCTCCTCTTCCAGAGGAAGGATGGTTCCGGTCATCACGATCACCAGCATCTCAGGCACAGATTGCAGGAATTCGACGCCCAGTTCCACGCCGTTGCCGTCGGGCAGCATGTAGTCGAGCAGGGCGGCATTCGGCTTGTGTTCCTGCACCAGCCGCTTGGCCTCCGTCGCCGATTCGGCCGTGAGCAGCGTCCAGCCGTCGTTGGCCATCAGACGCTCCAGGAAGTGCAGCAGGTCGCGATTGTCGTCCACCAGCAGAACCGTGGGGTTCGCCGGGGCGCCGGCCACCTGGGACTCCGTCGTCCGGATGCTCAGCTTTTCTCCGCCTTCGGCCACTTCTACCCACACGCGCGCCCCCGCGCTGACCTGGTTGGTGGCAACCATGGTGGCCAGCGGCTGCGTGAGGTGGCGATGGATGGTGCGGTTCAATTCGCGGGCGCCGTACTCGGAACTAGTGCCTTTTTGAAGCAGGAACTGGCGCGCATCGGGGGGTACATCCAGGGTGAACGAACGGTTGCCGAGGCGCGTGTTGACGTGATTTTGCAGATCGGCGATCTGTTTGTCGAGGATCGCGGAAAGCGATTCGGCGGTGAGCGGCTGGTAGGTGATGATGCAGTCGATGCGGTTGACAAACTCTGGTGAGAAGCGCTTACGCACTGCCGCCAGCCCAATGCTCTGGAGTTTCCCGGTGAGCTCGCTGCGCTCGGTGGTCTTCACGGACTGGAAGCCGAATTCAGGATTCATCTCCCGCAGCATTTCGCGCGCGCCCAGGTTGCTGGTGAGGAAAACCAGGCTCTTTTCGAAATTGACGGTGGAGTTGTCGCCGAGACGCAGCAGTCCCTTGTCGAGCACTCCCAGCAGCAGGCGAGTCATGGAGGGCGCGGCCTTTTCGATCTCATCGAAGAGTACCAGCGAGAGGTTGCACTTCTCGCTGGTGATGGCATTCAGCTTCTGCTGGGTCAGCATGGGCTGCGTTTCGCGGTGGCCCAGGTAACCCGGAGGCGCGCCAATGAGCTTGGCGACCTCATGCTCCATCTGAAACTCGCCGCAATCCACCTTGAGTATGTTCTTCTCGCTCCCGTGGAGCACCTCGGCGAGCGCCTCGACAGTTTTGGTCTTGCCCGTTCCCGTGGGTCCCAACAACAGGAAGATGCCTACCGGGCGCCCTTCAGGAGCGAGGCCCGCCTGGTACATCTGGATGTAGGGAACGATGACGTGCGTGGCTGCCGGTTGGCCCACCACTTTTTGCGACAGAATTGCGGTGAGGTCTTCGGTAGGATCCGTGGCCGGCTTCTTCGACCGATTTTGCGAACTTTTTGGCTTATCCACCCCGCCCTCCGACTTAATTATAGCGGCGGCAGGGTTCCTGACCCGCGTGCGCCGGCGTTCTTCGGGGCGGTCTGGTTCTTTCATAACGGGACCTTTTCCTACTGATTACAGCAACTTATCGACAACGGCAAGGAAACGTAAAAAAATCGCGATCGGCTGTGACCGGCTGAAATACTCTCCTGTCTTTTAGCATGGGCAGCGGAGAATTGTGTGTAAATTTCAGCACGAGCTGTACAAAATTCAAGATTTTCGGATGGAAGAGGCCCAGATTACCTGTGCCTGAATGTGATTCTACCTTTGGTCAGATCGTAGGGAGATAATTCCAGAGTCACCTTGTCGCCCGCCAGGACGCGAATTCGATTCCGGCGCAGCCTGCCTGCCAGATGAGCCAGGACTACGCGGTCGTGTTCGAGTTGTACGCTAAACAGCCCGCTGGGGAATTTTTCCAACACCGTACCGGTTACTTCTATGCTGTCCTCTTTGCTCATAAACCTCCGGGGTCAGGTTAGCGGACCGAACCGGACCTTGAGGGCCGCCGGTCCGGTCCGCGGAATTGTTTAGCCTGCCGTGACGTTGGTCGCCTGCAGACCCTTGGGGCCCTTGGTCACCTCAAATTCCACTCTGGCGCCTTCATCCAGGCTCCGGTAACCCTCCGTCTGAATTGCGGAGAAGTGCACGAAGACGTCCTCTCCGTTCTCCCGCTGAATAAAACCGTAGCCCTTGGCTGCGTTAAACCACTTCACTGTGCCTTTTTCTTTCATCTGCCTATATTCCTTCTTCACTAAACTGAAATGCACCCGACCCCCGGCCACCGCCCCTAAAGCAGAAAAGGGAGGTGCGGATGGACTCACGCAACCCCCTTTTGTCACGAAGCGGAAAACAAGAGTCAAATGCCCTACTATTATACAACAGGCCAAGGAGTTGCCAGGCCCGTTGTGGGGCAGATTGTAAATCTGCGGACGATTGTTAATCGGCCTTCTTCGTGACCGCGAAAGGCGGATTGCCAATCCGCCGCAGGTTGCCAACCTGCCCCACTGGCCACAATCGTGAACGTATTCGAGTTCTATCGATTCCGCTTCCACTTTCGAGCCATCGATGCGGTGCACTTTCCCCCAGGAAAGAGCGCTAACGTGGTTCGTGGCGCTTTCGGAATGGTCCTTCGGGACACCGCGCCGCCCGCTGCTTACAAGCGCCTTTTCGAGCCCGGAGCCGCCACCGGGCCCCGCACTCCGAGTGGCCTGGCCGATTGGCCGCGTCCCTTCGTTCTCCGCGCCGCCCACCTGGACGGTCTAACCGTTGCGGCGGGCGGCGGCTTCTTCTTCGACGTGCACGTTTTCGATCTTCACGGGCCGGCCCTGGGACACTTCCGGCGGGCATTCGCGGAATTCGCCGAAAGCGGCATCGGGGCCCACCGGGGCCGCGCGCGGCTGGATCGTGTCGAGCAACTGGACCTGGCGGACGGGGCAGAGCGGGTGGAATCTGCGCCTCTCCCACCCTCGGTGGTCGGTCTCGACCCGGACCCCGCCCTTGTAGAACGGGTGGGCGTGCGATTCGTGACCCCGACGGAGCTGAAAAGTGGCGGCGGCCTGGTCGAGCGGCCGGAGTTCCCCATTCTCTCTGGCCGTTTGCGCGACCGGCTGAGCACGCTGCGCGCTCTCTATGGCGCTGGACCCCTGGATATCGATTTCCGCGCCATGGGGGAACGGGCTAACGCGATCCGCCTGGTACGTTGCGACCTCGCCTGGGAGAAGGTGGAGCGTAAATCGCGGCGAACCGGCCAGGTGCATCCACTAGGCGGCTTCATGGGTGAGGCCGACTACGAGGGCGACCTTGCCGAGTTCATGCCATGGCTACGGGCGGCGCGGTGGGTGGGAGTAGGAAGACAGACGGTTTGGGGCAAGGGCGACATGCGGGTGCTCGCCGCGGAACCCGAATTGTTTGTCAGCGGGAGGTGATACCTTAGAAACCTATGAGACGCGTTCCGATCTACTTGCCCATCGTGGCGGGCCTCCTGTTCGCCCAGACTCCACCCAACACGCCTAAGGCCGACCTGCTGTGGGCAGACGGCGCTCCCGGAGCACAAGGGACCCAGGAGGAGGACAAGCCCACTCTGGCGGCATACCTCGTGCCGCAGGGAAGAGGCGCCGGAACGGCCGTGATCGTGTGCCCGGGAGGCAGCTATGTGCACCTCTCGATGGACAAAGAGGGTGACCAGATTGCGCGCTGGCTGAACTCCATCGGGGTCGCGGCTTTCGTTCTGAAATACCGGCTGGGACCGAAGTATCGCCACCCGGTAGAACTGGGCGACGCGCAACGCGCCATCCGCACCGTCCGGTATAAGGCTGCGGAGTTTCGCGTGCTGCCCGACCGGATCGGCATCATGGGTTTCTCGGCAGGCGGGCATCTGGCCTCTACCGCGGGCACCCACTTCGATGCCGGGAATGCGAACGCCGCCGACCCCATCGACCGCCTGGCCAGCCGGCCGGACTTCCTGGTCCTGGTCTACCCCGTGATCTCCTTCACCACGCCATACACGCACCGCGGCTCTTTGCGGGCCCTGCTGGGGGACCAGCCCGATCCGAAGCTGGTGGAGAACCTGTCGAACGAGCTGCAGGTGACCGCGCAGACACCGCCCACTTTTCTGTTCCATACCACCACAGACACCACCGTGCCACCCGAAAACAGCGCGCTCTTCTATTTAGCGCTGCGGAAGGCGGGGGTGCCGGCCGAAATGCATATCTACGAGCGAGGGCCCCACGGCGTGGGGCTGGCGCAGACGGACGAGGCGCTCTCCACCTGGCCCGGGCGCCTGGCGGACTGGCTGCGGGGCCGCGGGCTGCTCAATTCGGCGGGAAGGTAGAGGGCACCCCCGTGGAGACATCTGAGATAATCCGTCAAGAGAGATTTCCCGAAAATTTTTGGAAGCCTGCAACGGGCTGCCACCCCGCTCCGGTGACATTGGTGAAGGCGGCGCCCAGGGGCGAGTTTCGTTTGTGTAAAGACTGCAGATAGGTCTGCTCGTCGTAGGGCTTGTTGTCCTTCCAGCAACGGAAAATGATGCGAATCCATTTGTACGCCAAAGCCC
>JAIQFL010000556.1 GCA_020073365.1 Terriglobia bacterium
ATCACCTATATCCAGAGTCATAGCGGTGACGCCGATCGTATGAACTACGCCCGGGCGCGCCGACTTGGCTTGGCGCTTGGTAGTGGCAACGTCGAGGCCACCTGCAAGAGTCTCTTCGAAACCCGTATGAAGCGCTGCGGCGCACGGTGGAAGGAGGAGACGGGTCAGCACATCGTACAGCTACGAGCCCTCGCCCTAAGTGATCGATGGGGGCCTGTAATCGAACTAACACTTCGCCCGCTGCGTAAGGCTGTCCGCGCGGCTTGACGTGTCAATGTCCAGTATGAGAGCCACACCCACTCGGTCTTCGACGTCATACAGGACCATGAGGGCTACCTCTGGCTGGCTACCTCAGGCGGAATCGCGCGGTTCGACGGCGCGCATTTCAAAGTGATCGGCGCGGCGCAGATACGCACTCTACTCACAAACAGGATCACCGCTGTGCACGAAGACCGCTCCGGCGATCTGTGGATAGGGACTCAAGTCAGCGGTCTTATTCGCCTGCATGACGGCCTCTCCACGACCTTTACGGAACACGACGGTTTACCGGGCAGATTCATCAATTCGATCCGCGAGGATGCCGCTGGAAACCTTTGGGTCAATACCTCGGTCGGCATAGCATGCTTTGCCGGCGGCAAGTTTCAGGCCTACAAGAGCCACCAGGGCAAGGCGATCCGTGAATTCTTCCTTCATGCGCGGGATGGAAGCATTTGGTTCCGTTCGGGAATGGATGTGGTGCGCTTCGGGCC
This sequence comes from Terriglobia bacterium, assembly GCA_020073365.1. Lineage (GTDB taxonomy): Bacteria > Acidobacteriota > Terriglobia > Bryobacterales > Bryobacteraceae > JAIQFL01. The sequence continues at coordinate 750 of JAIQFL010000556.1, forward strand.
GGATGGCTCGATCGTGACGCCTACCGGCGGTTTCATGGTGCATGAGACTCCCGACGGAAGCGTCTGGATCGCTTATCACGACAAGTATCGGCTGGTGCGCTATTACCATGGAGTTTTCTCGGAGGTACCTCTTCCGCCGCCGGTGCCACACCAATGGACGGGCATGTATCCCCAGCAGGGTGTGCTTGCAATGTCGACGGATACGAACGGGGCGTTGGTCTTGCTCACTCCTGCCGGCTTCGTTAGCGCCGTAGACGGAAAGCTGAGCGCGCCAGAGCCTCTCCGTTTTCCTTTCGATACGGCCGAATTACCGAAAGTGTGGAGCATGCTTGTGGATCGCGAGGGCAACCGCTGGGTGGGAACGCTTTCGACAGGGCTGTTTCGGTTCCGGCGCGCCCCCGTTTCGGCGTATACCAAGGACGAGGGGCTTTCCGATTCGCCCTTTCGCGCCGTTCTTCAGGACCGCGACGACCGCATTTGGCTCGGCGGAGATCAACTCTACTGGTTTGACGGCAATCGGTTTCATCTGTTTCCTGGTCTGTCCGACATTGGCGCCATAGCCCAAACGAGCGATGGCGACCTTTGGTTCGGCGGATCGGGCGGGCTGTATCAATGGCGATTGGGCAAGCTCACGCGTTTTAAGATCGAAGCGCCCGCCGTGATCGGAATCCATCAAGACCGGCAGGGTACGCTCTGGATCCTGGAGCAGGCGTCCAAAACCGCGGGCGGCTTGTTTCGCTTTCGCAACGGGCAATTCGAGAAGGTCGCCTCGGAAAACAACACCATGCTGGAAGACAGGAATGGTGGTCTTTGGCTATTCGGGTCCCAGAGGCTCCGCTATTTCAGCGGCAACAACACTGTACTGTACGACGTGGCACACGGGCTTCCGCAAACGGCTATCAGTTCCATTTGTCAGTATCCTACCGGGACGCTCTGGATGTCATCGAGCGGTGGAGGCTTGTATCGTTTTCGGAATGACAGATTCACGGCCATCACCACAAGGGAAGGGCTTCACAGCGACGCCCCGGGCCGTGTGGTCGAGGATGGCAACAAGAGTCTCTGGTTCGGCTCCGATTCAGGGATCGTTCACATCAGCCTCAAGGATCTGAACGATGTTGCCGACGGGAAACTCTCGCAGCTTTCGTTCGTATCATACGGAATCGCCGAAGGGATGAGAAGCAGCGAATGCAATTCCAAGGCGTCGAAAGCGCGCGACGGGCGCTTATGGTTTGCCACCATGCGCGGCGTGGTGGCGGTTGATCCTAACGCGGGCAATTCCATCCGACCGCCTGTCGTTTTGGAGGAGGCATCGGCGAATCAGGTGAAAATCGGGCGTGGCGGCCACACTTCCATACCGCCGGGAAACAACACGTTCGATTTCGCCTTCACCGCTCTGAGCCTTTCCGCGCCGGAAAAGCAGCGCTTCAAATACCAGCTGAAACCGTATGATAAAGATTGGGTAGACGCCGGCACGCGGCGCACCGCACATTATACGAACATGGATCCCGGCGAGTACTCGTTCCGCGTAATTGCGGCAAACAGTTTCGGCATTTGGAACGAAAAGGGCGCCGACATCCATTTCGCGCTGCGCCCGCATTTTTACCAGACGAGTTGGTTTTTCGCTCTGTGCGCGCTTGCTCTTCTTGCACTCGTGTGGGCAGCGCACCAATTCCGCATCCACCAACTGCAGCGGGCATTCAGTACGCGGCTGGAGGGGCGTGTCGACGAGCGGATGCGCATCGCGCGCGAGTTGCACGACACGCTCCTCCAGAGCTTTCAGGCTTCGCTGATCCAAATGCAGGCCGCACGCAACATTCTTGACCGCCGTCCCGATAAGGCCGGGCAAAGTCTCGACCAAGCCATTACCACGGCGGCGGGCGCCGTCGCCGAGGGACGCGGTGCGATTCAGGACTTACGCGTTCATCCGGCCAGCGGGGCCGATCTGGCGGAACTACTCACGGCGGCCGGCCAGGATCTGGCGCATTCCGAGGAGGCAGCGGACAATCCACCCGCGTTTCGCGTGACCGTGGAAGGGGAGCGGCAGCACCTGAAGCCGCTGCTACAGGACGAGGTCTATCGGATCGCTCGGGAATTGTTGCGAAACGCGTTCCGGCATGCCCGGGCCGGCCGGATTGAGGCGGAGATCCGCTACGAGCGCCGGCAATTCCGCGTGCATGTGCGCGACGATGGAAAAGGAATCGACCGTGAAATCCTGAAGACCGGCGGGCGCACCGGCCACTGGGGGCTTCCCGGAATGCAGGAGCGCGCGAGTCGAACGGGCGGCAAGTTGGAATTCTGGAGCGAAGCAGGGGCCGGCACCGAAGCGGTGTTGACTATACCGGCCGCGGTCGCCTACGCGGCGTCCAACGGCGGCCGCTTTTCGTTCTTCCGGAGGAAGAGAGCTGTTTCATGAACGCTGAAACCAAGACGATCCGAATCCTCACCGCCGATGACCATGCACTTCTGCGCGCGGGCATCGCATCGCTGGTCGAGATCGAGCCGGACATGGAGCTGGTCGCTCAGGCCTCGACAGGGCGCGAGGCGATCGAGCAGTTCCGGCGGCACCGGCCGGACATCACTCTCATGGATCTGCAAATGCCCGACGTCAGCGGCATCGAGGCGATCATCGCCATCCGCAGCGAATTCCCCGACGCCCGGATCGTCGTCCTGACGACGTACGCCGGCGATGTCCAGGTGGTGCGCGCCCTCAAAGCGGGCGCGCGCGGCTACCTGCTGAAGGGGAATGTGCATACAGATCTGCTGGCGACCATCCGCGCCGTGCACGCCGGGCAGAAGCGGATTCCGCCCGAGGTTGCGGCCGAGTTGGCCATGCATACTACCGAGGACCAGTTGACGGTGCGCGAACTGGAGGTTTTGAAGCTGATCGCGTTGGGGAACGCGAACAAGGAGATCGCCGCCCAGCTTTCGGTTCGAGAGGACACGGTGAAAAGCCACGTCGGCAACATTCTCGAGAAGCTGGGTGCGAACGACCGCACGCATGCGGTCACTATTGGGCTCAAACGCGGAATCATCGACCTGTAAATCCCCTAAAAGTGGGGTTCCGTATCCACGCTATGTTAATGTTTCAAATTCATCACCACTCCCGTAAGCTGAAGACGGGATACATGTGCAACGGCTGTTCTCCACGTTCGCTGACGGTCCGCCGGGCGCTGGGCTCTTGCTCCAGCGACTGCTGACCGGCGCTGCTCTGGTCTATTACCTGGTCGCGCCGCCCCTATCCGCGGTTGCCCCACCGCAACTGATCGGAGCGTTCGCCGGTCTCCTGTTGATTGCCGGTTTGTGGACGCCCGTCGCCGGCGTGATTGCGGCGTGCGCGGAGGCGTGGATCGCGTTTACGTCCCCGGCCCACGCGGGCACTGCCGTCGCATTGGCGGTGCTATGCGTAACTTTGGCGCTGATCGGGCCCGGCCAGTGGTCCGTTGATGCTCGACTCTACGGCCGGAAGCATTTGGTCCCGCCCGAGCTTTAACACCATAGTGTTGGTCCCGGGCGCGCAAGCGGCCCTCAACGCTCATTTGATACACCTTTGAGCGGCTCCAGCCCGCTCTCGCCCTACCTCCGTGGTGAGTGGGTGCCGGGACCACTGGAAAAGTCTTCCTAACCCTAAAGTGGGGGCGCCAAGTCAAACCATACAACCATTCGCACTCCCAACTAAATGAGGTTTTCAGTAAGGGCCAATGAACCGCACAATCAGTCTGGAAGTGAGGGGAAATGGCCACCGCAACAGTTATTGACTTCGGGTCCTTAGTGAGCCCTTCGGGTGACGAGCGGATTCAATCAACCTTCGAATCCTGCATGGAACTCAAGGAGGTAGTGGACTCCACGTGCGACCAGAACGCGGACGAATTTGGGATTGTCGGGTCGAGTTCGGTGCTGCGGGCCGTGCTGGATGAACTGCGGACTGTCGCGCCCACTGACGCCACGGTGCTCATTGAAGGCGAAACCGGTACAGGCAAGGAACTCATCGCGCGCGCCATTCACATGCACAGCGAACGCCGGCGGCGACCGTTCGTGAAACTGAACTGCGCGGCAATTCCGGCGGAGTTGCTCGAAACCGAGCTTTTCGGGCACGAGAGAGGCGCGTTCACGGGAGCGATAGGGCAGCGCATAGGTCGCTTTGAGGCGGCCAATGGCGGCACGCTGTTCCTGGATGAGATCGGTGAGATGCCCGTGCACCTCCAAGCCAAGTTACTTCGATGCGTTCAGGAGCAGGAGATTGAGCGGGTGGGCGGAAACCGGACGATCCACATTGACGTTCGGATTGTCGCCGCAACCAATCGGGACCTGAAAGCGATGGTCGCGGAGAACAAGTTCCGGGCGGACCTGTACTACCGGTTGGCCGTATTCCCGTTGAACATTCCTTCCTTGCGGGAGCGCCGCGATGACATCCCTGTGCTCACTGCCTATTTTGTCCAAAAGTACTCTCGACGGATGGGACGGGAAATCGAAAGCGTTCCAGCCCGGGCGATCGAGGCGCTCATCGGTTACGATTGGCCCGGCAATATTCGCGAACTGCAAAATGTCATTGAGCGATCGGTCATTTTGAGCAATGGGCCTGAGTTGCAAGTCATCATGCCGCAGTTTACGGCACGATCTAAGAACGTGTCAAAAAAGCCCTAAAACAAGATTCTGAACTTTTGTTTCGGGATGCGGTATGAAAAAGGAGTGGTAAAACGAGCTTCTTATCCCACCGATGTGACCGATGAGCAATGGAGTCGGCTGGAGCCATTGATCCCCGTGCCCAAGCCGGGCGGGAGACCTCCCCAGTATGCGCG
>JAIQFL010000113.1 GCA_020073365.1 Terriglobia bacterium
CGTGCCGAGCTTGAAGATGTGCCCGACCTCGATCGCCTTGCCCACCGCGAGCGGTGCCTCGCACATCGGACACGCCTCGCCGGCCGCCACCTCGCGCAGGTCGAGCCACGACGACACCGCGATGTCCCGCTCGACGTCCACCCCGCGTAGATGGAAGTCGTCCTGGTTGGGCCGACAGGGCTAGGCGTTCATCACACGGGCCATGCGCTCGATGGCCTCGTCGATCTCGGCGGTGTTCTTGAAACCGATGGTGACCGAGTCCACGCACCCCAGGTTCATGGCGAATTTCATGGCGGCGTCGCGATCTTCGGCGCGTGTGAAACGGCCCTCGCCACAGAGCTTCATGCTGATGACACCCATCCCTTGGGCATGGACTTTCTTGGTATGGGCAACCACTTCATCCACGCTGCCCGGCACCTCGTCGCGCGCATCCAGACTGTCCATTTTGGTGCCGTTGTGGTTCATGCGAATCATGGCGATGTCGAGCCACTGGTTGCCGGGGAAGGTCCGCAGGGCCGCCAGGCCATGAACGGATGCTCCGTGGGAAAGAATCACCTTCTTAGCCTTGGCGTCGGAGAATCCATCCTGCAGGCTACGGTAGTCGGCTTCCCAGGTGGGCGGACGCAGACAATGCAGCAGGAGAATGTCGATGTACTCCGTCTGGAGTTGCCGGCGAGCCAGGTCGATGTTGGGCGTGGGATCGCCGGAGGACGGCGTGTGGTACTTGGTCATCAGCCGGTAGGTGTCGCGAGGGATGCCCTTCAGCGCAATACCGAGCATTTCCGGCATGCCGCGATAGGTGTCGGATGTCTCGAAGAAGCGGATACCGCGGTCGTAAGCGTACCGGACCAGCTTCGTGAATTCTTCCTGCCCGAGCTCGCGCTGCACCCGCCCGCCGAAGGTGCCGGTGCCAAAGGCGAGCCGCGTCACCTTGACTTTGGATTTGCCGAGAGTCACCCAATCGGTAGCGGACCGTTTGGGAGTTTGAGCGAGCGCCGAGCCGCCCATGCCGGATAGCACGGTAGCGGCGACACTGGTCTTCAGAAAATCACGCCTGGTCGAACGGGCCATGGATTCCCTCCGTTAGCGACAACTGTAACACGGGGAGAGCGGCCGGCGACAGACGACGAAAAACGATCGTCTGTCCCACTTAAGACCCCAGGACCGAGCGCAGATAGTGGCCGGTGTACGACGACTCGACCTTCGCGACGTCCTCCGGAGTCCCTGCTGCCACTATGTAGCCGCCGCGGGCGCCCCCCTCCGGTCCCAGGTCGATCACCCAATCGGCGGCCTTGACCACGTCCAGATTGTGCTCGATGATGACCAGGCTTCCTCCGTTTTCGATGAGCCGTTGAAACGCCGCCAGCAGCTTGCTGATGTCGTCGAAGTGCAAGCCGGTGGTGGGCTCGTCGAATATGAAGAGCGTGCCGGCGCAGCTTGCCGTGGTGAGGTGTGCGGCCAGCTTCACGCGTTGCGCTTCGCCGCCGGAAAGGGTGGTGGCGGATTGGCCCAGCCGCAGGTAGCCGAGCCCTACGTCGTCCAACACCTTCAGCTTTTGCACCAGTTTGGGCGCGGCGTGGAAGAACTCCATGGCTTCGCGGACGGTGAGCTGCAGGACCTGGTGAATGTTGAGCTCGCTGTAACGAATCTCCAGAATGCCGCTCTTGTAGCGTGTGCCTTTGCACTCTTCGCACACCAGTTCCACATCAGCAAGGAACTGCATCTCCACGGTAACCGTGCCGTCGCCCTGGCAAACCTCGCAGCGGCCTCCCGGAATGTTGAACGAGAAGTGCCCCGCGGTATACCCGCGCTTCTGGGCCTCGCGGGTGGAGGCAAAAAGGCCGCGGATCAGGTCGAAGGACTTCAGGTAGGTCACCGGATTGGAGCGCGGGGTCCGGCCGATGGGCGATTGATCCACCATCACGGTTGTCGAGATGCGCTCGGCGCCCTCCACCTTTTTGCACGACACTTGCAGGCTGGGCACTTCCTGCGCTGCGGCGGCCTCGTTCGGCTTGGCGCCATCGTCCGTCTCCCGCGCCTTGTGGAGCGCCTCCATGGACCGGAACATAACATCATGAACCAGGGTGGACTTCCCGGATCCGGAAACGCCCGTGATCACCACCATCATGCCGAGCGGGATCTCCACCTCGATATTCTTCAGGTTATGCACACGGGCTCCGGCGAAGCGAATCGTGCGCCGGGGATCGACGGCGCGGCGCGCGCGCGGAGACGAAACCCGCAGATCGCCGCGCAAGTATCGCGACGTCAGCGAGCGGTTGCCGTTCGCCACCAGTAGCGAAAGGGGCCCTTCGAAAACGATGTTTCCGCCGAGTTCGCCCGCGCCGGGGCCCAGATCGACGATATGGTCGGCGGCCCGCATCACGTCCGGGTCGTGCTCCACCACCACAATGGTGTTTCCCAACCCGCGCAGTTCATCGAGAATGTGAATGAGCCGCCCGGTGTCGCGGCTATGCAGCCCGATGGAAGGCTCATCCAGCACGTAGCAGGCGCCCACCAGCCGCGACCCCAACGAGGTGGCGAGCTGGATACGCTGCGCCTCGCCGCCAGAAAGCGTTGACGAAAGCCGGTCCAGCGTGAGGTAGTCCAGGCCGACGTCATTCAGGAACTTGAGTCGTTGGCGGATCTCGACCAGGATCTTCTCGGCGATGGCGGTCTCTTCCGGGCTCAGTTCCAGCCCGTCGAAAAACCGCTGCGCTTCCGCGATGTTCATGCGCGCCACATCGCCCAGGTTCTTTCCGCCCACCTGCACGTACAGAGCGTCCTTGCGCAGGCGCGCGCCTTTGCACTCCGGACACAGCGCATAGCCGCGGTACCGGCTGAGGAACACCCGCACATGGAGCTTGTATTTCTTGGTTTCCAGGTGGTCGAAGAACCGCCGGATGAAATCGTAGGTAGTCTCGCGCTCGGCGCCGGTCAGGTCGCAGAAGGGCGTGGTGAACCGAACCCCGCCGCGGGCGTGCTTCTTGAAGTTGCCCAGCCACGACCGAAATTTGGGCTTGGTCCACGGCTCCACGGCGCCCTCTTCGAGACTCAGGGACTTGTCGGGGATGACGCGATCCATATCGAAATCGATGGTGTTGCCGAAGCCCTGGCAGCGCGGGCAGGCGCCGGCGGGCGAATTGAAGCTGAACAGGATCGGCTCGGGTACGGCGAACTCTTGCCCGCAGGTCTTGCACTGGAACTTCTCGTTGAAACGCAGGCGCTCGGTTGCTTGGCAAGCTGAAGCATGCCCCGCACTCTCGAAGATGACTTCGCCCGACTCGCGGTAGCAGATCTCGATGGTATCGACCAGGCGCTGATGCAGATCTGGCACGGGCCCGCCAGCGGGTATCGCGATGCGATCCACCAGCACGAAGAGCGGTTTGGAGAAATCGATATCGAGCAGCGATTCCGGAGTGGAAAACTCGAACAGGCGGCCCGCCTGAAAGAGCCGGTTGAATCCCTTTTTCCGCAGCTCGAACAGGTGGTCCCGCAGGGCCTGTACGGAAGCGTGCTCGCCACAAGGGAAAATCGCGTACCAGCGGGAACCCGCGGGCAGCGTGAGCAACCGCGCGGCGACTTCGTCCACGGTGTCCTTGCGGACGCGGGTCCCGCATTGCGGACAAAACGTCTGCCCCACGCGGGCATACAGCAGCCGAAGAAAGTCGAAGCATTCTGTGGAAGTGGCCACGGTGGAGCGCGGGTTCCGGCTGGTGTTCTTTTGGCGGATGGCCACGGCAGGGGCGATGCCGTCGATTTCGTCCACTTCCGGCTTCTCCATGCGCTCCAGAAACTGCCGGGCGTAGGCCGAGAGCGACTCGACGTAGCGCCGCTGCCCCTCGGCGTAGATGGTGTCGAAGGCCAGCGACGACTTCCCCGATCCGGAGACACCGGTGATCACGGTCATCTGGTTGTGGGGAATAGAAAGCGAAATGTCTTTTAAATTGTGGACCCGCGCACCGCGAATCCGAATAAAGTCTTGCACGGGATTGGAGGCCGGGCGTGCCAGCCCCTACCAGTATACGATGCGATTAGCGATCAAGCACGGCGCTGATGAACGGACTCGACGACTTCATCGACAGTGAGGTTCTTCTGCCACTCGTCACGATCAAGGCTGGAGTCGCCCTTTCCTGAGCGATGCAAGCGCAAGAATCGCGCGAGGCCGTCCGGACCGAATTCGCGCTTCAACACGTCAAGCGCGTGGCGTTCGAATTGGTCGTCCGTCATTTTGTCGATGGCGATCATTGCTTACCAGCATAACCAGCATACGATACGCGTCGGACGGGGCTTCGGCGGTGCTATCTTTGAAGGATGAACACCGTGCTGGTATCCTTGGCGGAGTACCTGGACACCGCCTACTCGCCGGACCGGGAGTATGTGGACGGCTTGGTGGTGGAGCGTAATTTGGGTGACAGACCGCATAGCCGGACACAATCGAACTTTGATTTCTTCTTCCGGCAGAACTACGCACACCTGTTTACATGGCCCGAACAACGTGTGAGAACCGTCCCGGGCCGCCGCAGCCGTGTTCCGGATGTGTGCGTCACGCTGCAGGATCCCAAGATCGATGTTTTCGAAGACCCGCCGTTCCTCGTTATCGAGATCCTTTCCAAACGCGACGAGATGGGCGAGGTGCTGGAGAAACTCGCCGAGTACGAGGCATTTGGAGTTCCGCACATCTGGCTGATCGACCCGCGCCGCAGGAAGGCCTTCACGTATGGGAGCGGCTGCCTCCAAGAGGTCGCCGCCAACGACTTGGTGGCCGGTGAAATCCACCTGCCACTGGAAGAGGTCTTCTTAGGCCTGTAGCCAAGCCGATGACCCGGAGGGCGCCCGGGGCCGGCTGCGGACCAGGGCAACTTTTCGGCGGCAAAAGCAGACAGGCGAAAGCGCCTGTTCCACGGGACGTGCTATCCTTTTCACATACGAGGGCTTCGTGGAAATGTGCCCGTATGTTGAACTTCCCCGCAATTTGGGATTGTCTGTAACTCCCAGTAGCTCCAGGCACGTCCATATACCTATCGCGATGTTCCCTTGAAGTGGAATTCATGTTCGAACTTCTGTTCAAGTACCCGACCAGCATCTTCCACAAGGGCCAATTCGTCTTTCTGACGCCCTGGCCGCTGTGGCTGCTCGCCATTGCCATCCTCGCCGCGGCGGGGCTGCTGTTCTGGCACGTCCATCGTAACCACGGAATGCTGAGTGGCTTGCGGCCCGTGGCTATCTGGGTACTCGAAACCTGCATGGTGGCCTTGATTCTGTTTTTGCTGTGGCACCCGGCGCTGAGTGTAGCTACGCTGCGGCCGCAGCAGAACGTGGTCGCGGTGCTGGTGGACGACTCGCGAAGCATGTCCATCGCCGACTCCTCCGGCACGCGGGAGGCGGCTGCCAGATCGGTCCTCGATAGCGGCCTGTTAAAGAAGCTGTCGGAGCGTTTTCAGGTCCGGCTGTACAAGTTCGGCAAGGAGCCGGAGCGCATTCAAAAGCCCGAACAGCTCAGCGCCGCCGCCCCGGCCTCGCGGCTCGGCGATACGCTGGAGCGCGTGCTGGCGGAATCGTCTTCGCTGCCGCTGGGTGCGATCGTCATGCTGAGCGACGGCGCCGACAACGCCGGGGGCGTCGACCTGCAGACCATCAGCGCCATCCGCCGCCAGCGCATCCCGGTCCACACCATCGGGTTCGGCCGCGAACATCCCGATAAGGACGTGGAAATCGCCGACGCCGTGGTGCCGGTGCGCGCCCTGCCGCAATCCAAACTCGTGGCGGTGGTCACGCTCCAGAGTTACGGCCTCGCGGGAAGCAAGGCAAAACTCACGGTCCGCGACAACGGCAAGGTTCTGGCGTCCCAGGACGTCACGCTGAAAGCCGATGGCCAACTGCAGAGTGAAAACCTGGTGTTCAATTGCGGCGATGCCGGGCCGAAAGCGCTTGAAATCGGCGTCGAGCCGATCTCCGGCGAAGACAACGCATTGAACAACAAGGTGACGCGCCTGGTGGTGGTGGAAGCGCGCAAACCGAAGGTCCTCTATTTCGAAGGCGAGCCGCGCTGGGATTATGGATTCATCGGCCGGGCGCTCAACGACTATCCGGATATCGAACTCTGGAGAATGGTGCGTCCCACGCAAAACAAATTCCTCCGGCAATTCCCCAAGGGCTCTAGCGAGAAGGATCTGGAAGACGGATTTCCCACCAAGGCGGAGGATCTGTTTGGCTTCCAGGGGCTGATCATCGGCAGCGTGGAAGCCAACTACTTCACCGCGACCCAGCAGCAGTTGATCCGCGATTTCGTGGACCGTCGCGGCGGCGGCCTGTTGTTTCTGGGAGGCCGGGCCACGCTTTCCGACGGCGGTTATCCCAGTTCGCCCCTGGCCGACCTGGTGCCCACCAAGCTCCCCGAAAGCAAAGGCACCTTCCATCGCGATTTCACGGGCCAGGAACTCACCAGTGAGGGCGCGCAGAGCGTGATTTGCCGGCTGGATGACGACGCGGTGCGCAACGCGGAGCGTTGGAAGAAGATGCCGCAGATGGCCAGTTACCAGGAAGTCGGCGAAGCCAAGCCGGGCGCCACCACGCTGCTGCGGGCGACCCCCGCCGGCAAGGCCAAAAGCCCGCTCCTGGTTACCGAGAATTACGGCCGCGGGCGGACGATCCTGTTCGCCACCGGCGGCGTGTGGCGTTGGAAGATGTGGTTGGACCACGCCGATACCACCTTCGCCACCTTCTGGCAGCAGATCTTCCGCTACATGGTGACCGATACGCCCGGACAAGTGACCGCGACCACGCCTAAAGCCGTGCTCTCCGATGAGACCCGCGTGCCCATCCGCGTGGAAGTGCGGGACAAGCAGTACAAGCCCGTGAACAATGCCAAGGTGCAGGCTCGCTTTATGGGACCGGACGGCGCCAGCGCGACCATGGAATTGGCTCCGGTGCCGTTGGAGGAAGGCATCTACGGCGGCGAATGGACCGCGGAAAAGCCCGGCACCTACGTCACCGAGATCATTGCCGGCCGCGAGACCGAAGAGGTGGGGCGTGAGGTGCTCACCTTCCGGCGGGAAGACGGCGTGGCGGAGAATTTCCATACCTCGCAGAACCGGGAACTGTTAGAGAAGCTCTCGCAGCAGACCGGCGGGCGGTACTATAAACCGGATGAAGCGTCCAAGCTGTCGAATGAAATTTCTTACTCCGAGGCGGGCATCACCACTCGCGAGACGCGGGACCTTTGGGATATGCCGGCAATCTTCCTGTTGGCGCTCGGCTTCCGCGCCGGCGAGTGGCTGCTGCGCAGGCGCTGGGGGGTAGTATGAGGCTTGGTTTGATGGGCAAGCTAGAGCGTGCCCTACCCATGCTGCTGCTGGCCGCGCTTTCCGCCCACGCCACCACGTTTTACGTCACTATCTCGGGCCTCGGCGGCGAGCCGGATTACGATCAACGCTTCAAGATGTGGGCTGCGGACATCGATGCCAGCCTGAAGAAGGCCGGCGGGGATGCCAACCTGGTCACGCTTGAGGCGCCCACCCGAGAGCAGATCCGCGCGCGGCTCGGCGAGCTGTCCAAACAATCCAAGCCCACCGATTCCGTGGTCCTCATGCTCATCGGGCACGGATCCTTCGACGGCGTGGAGTACAAGTTCAATATTCCTGGGGCAGACATTAGCGGCGCTGAACTGGGCGCGCTGCTGGACCGTGTGCCCGCCGCCCGGCAGCTTGTAGTGAACATGACCAGCTCCAGCGGCGGATCGATCGAATTCCTGCGCAGGCCCAACCGCATCGTCATCACTGCCACCAAGACCGGGACGGAAAAGAACGCCACGGTATTCGCGCGCTACTGGGCCGAGGCGTTGCGCGACCCCGCGGCGGACACCGATAAGAACGAAGCCGTCTCAGCGTTGGAGGCGTTTCACTTCGCCCAGCGCAAGACCGCGGAGTTCTTCGACACGCAGAAGCGCCTTGCCACGGAACATGCGGTGCTGGAGGACACGGGCAAGGGTGAAGGCGAGAAGAGTCCATCCGCCGAGAATGGCGAAGGCAAGCTCGCGAGCACCTTCCCGGTGGTGCGGCTGGGCGCCAATGCGGCCGCCGCGCGCGATCCCGCAAAACGTCCACTGCTCGATCGGAAGGAAGAGATCGAACAGGCCATCGACAAGCTGAAGTACGAGAAGGCTGCCATGGCAACCGACGCGTACAAGAAGCAGCTAACCCAGCTTTTGCTCGAACTCGCCAAGATCCAGGAGGCCCTGGAAAAGTGAAGGGGGCCAAATGAAACAGGTCACGCGGCTCTTCGCCGCTGCACCGTTGCTGGTGTTCGTTCTATCGGCCCAGACCCTGCAGCAGGCGGAAGCACTTTGGAAGGCTCGCCGCTGGCGGGATGCTTACAACGCTCTCACACAGCTCATCGACAAACATCCCGATAATGCGGATTACAAGGAGCGTCTCGGACGGCTGCTTCTCGACCACAACCAGCCGGAGGATGCCAATACCGCTTTCAATGAAGCCCTGGAGATCAAGAAGGATCATGCCGGCGCGCTGCTCGGCTTGGCCTTAATCGCGGCGGACGAGTTTAATGGCGGCGCGGCCGACCTCGCCCGCAAGGCGCTGGCGAGCGATCCCAAGCTGGTCGAGGCGCAAGAGCTGATGGCGCGCCTGGCGCTGGAGGACAACAACAACACCAAGGCGATCAGCGAGGCGAACAAAGCCTTGTCGATGGACCCGAATTCGGTTCAAGCGAAGGCCATTCTCGCCACCATCGACTGGCTGGCCGACAAGAAGGAAACCCAGTGGGACCCGCACGCCGCCAAAGGCTACGAAACGGCCGGACATTTCTTCACCTTGAACCGCCGCTACGAAGAGGCCATTCAATACTACCGCAGGGCGATCGCGATGGATCCCCAGTTGTACAGCGCGCGTTCCCAACTGGGCATCAACCTCATGCGGCTGGGTAACAGCGATGAGGCCTACCAACAGCTCAAGACTTGCTTTGACAACGAGTGGCGGGACCATGCCACCAACAACTCGTTGATGCTGATCGAGAGCTATAAGAAGTTCGTAACGTTCAAGACCGACCGCACCATCCTGGTTCTGGATAAGAAGGAAGCGGAGTTGCTCCGTCCGTATTTCGAAGCGGAGATGGAGCGCGCCATCGCCACTTACGAGAAGAAATACAAGATGAAGCTGGATCATCCGGTGCAGGTGGAAGCCTACCCGGACCATGCGGACTTCGCCGTCCGCACGCTCGGCATGCCCGGTCTGGGGGCGTTGGGCGTGACGTTCGGCTACTCGGTTGCGATGGATAGCCCCTCCGGCCGCAAGCCGGGCGAGTTTCATTGGGCCTCGACGATGTGGCACGAACTGAGCCACGTGTTCACGCTGACGATGACCAACCACCGCGTGCCGCGATGGTTTACCGAAGGGCTGGCGGTACACGAAGAGACGGCCGTCTCGCCCGAATGGGGCGACCGCCTGGGGCCCGATGAAATCGCCGCCATCAAGGACCACAAGCTCTTGCCGGTGGCGGAATTGGACCGCGGTTTCATCCATCCCAAGCGTCCGGAGCAGGTGGTCATCAGCTATTTCCAGGCCGGCCGTATCTGCGATTTCATCAACCAGAAGTGGGGTTGGGATACGTTGCTGGCTATGTTGCACGATTTCGGCAACGACGACGACACCCCCACGGTGATTCGCAAGGAATTGAAGATGGAGCCGGAGGAGTTCGACAAGCAATTCCTGGCGGCGCTCGAAGCCCAGACGAAGCGGGTGGTGGATAACTTCGACGAGTGGAAGAAGGGGATGAAGCAGATCGCCGAGATGTCCAAGACCAAGGACTATGGCGCTGTAATCAAAGAGGGCACCGCGATCCGCGATCTCTATCCGGATTACGTCGAGGAGCACAGCGTCTACGAGCTTCTGGCTGCGGCCTACAAGGAAAAGGGCGACAAGCCCGCGGCTACCGCGGAACTGGAGCGCTACCTCAAGATCGGCGGGCGCAATCCCGCTACCATCATGACGCTGGACAAGTATCTGGAAGAAGCCGGCCGCAAGAAGGAAGCGGCCGAAGCGCTGGACCGCTTGAACTATATTTACCCGATGGATAGCGAGCTCCATCAGAGGCTGGGCGCGTTGTGGTTCGATCAGGGCAATGCCGCCGGCGCCATTCGGGAGTTCCACGCGGTGGCGGCTCACAATCCCGTGGACCCGGCCCAGGCGCACTACGACCTGGCGCGCGCCTACCATCTAAATCACCAGGACGAGCAGGCCAAGGACGAACTGCTGGCGGCCCTGGAGACCGCCCCGGGCTACCGGCAGGCCCAGAAACTATTGCTGGAGCTGAGTGAATCTGGAACTCAGCACGATACCGTCAAGAAGTAGGAATGGAATCTTCATGTCAACAACCGTGACGCCGCAGTTGGAGCCGGAAGTCTTGAGGTCGCGCATTGCGCGCTTCCGCCAGGTGCAATCCGAGATCGTGACGCAGGTGCGCCGCGTGATCGTGGGCCAGGAGGAGGTGCTGGAGCAAGTGATGATCGGCCTGTTTGTGGGCGGTCATTGCCTGATTACCGGGCTGCCCGGCACCGCCAAGACCCTTCTCGTCCGCACTTTGTCGCAGACTCTCGGGCTGGTCTTCAGGCGCATTCAGTTCACCCCCGACCTGATGCCCAGCGACATCACCGGCACGGACATCATCGAGGAGGATCCCGCCAACGGCCGCCGCACCTGGACCTTCGTGCAGGGTCCCATTTTCGGCAACATTCTGCTGGCGGACGAAATCAACCGGACCCCGCCCAAAACGCAAAGCGCCCTTCTGGAAGCCATGCAGGAGCGCTCCTGCACGGTGCGCGGCAACCTGTATATGCTGCCCTCGCCGTTCTTCGTATTGGCCACGCAGAACCCCATCGAACTGGAAGGCACCTATCCATTGCCCGAAGCCCAGTTGGACCGCTTCCTCTTTAACGTGGTTCTGGATTACCTCACCGCGGCAGAGGAGATGAAGGTCATCGACCTGACCACGACAGTTAAGATCGATACGGCCGACCCAGTGACGAACGACCAGGAGATCCTGGATTTTCAACAGTTGGTGCGCATGGTCCCGATCGGCGAGAGCGTGGCGCGGCACGCCGTGGACCTGGTGCGCGCCACGCGCCCGCGAGACGAAACCGCTCCCGACTTCGTCCAAAAGTATGTAAATTACGGCGCCAGTGTGCGAGCCGCCCAGTTCCTGGTATTGGCGGCCAAGGCGAGGGCATTGATGAGGAGCCGGTACCATGTGACCTACGAAGACATTCGATCTTTATACAACCCGATCCTGCGCCACCGCATCCTGTTGAACTTCCACGCAGAATCGGACCGCCTGAAGCAGGACGACATTTTGAAGAGGGTACTGGAGTGGAAGGCGGCCCCGAGAGATTAGCGATACACCGCGACTGGGGACTAGGAATTCACCGCCGAGACGCGGAGATGCCGAGTTTTTGAGTTGATGAAGTAACAGAGGACATCGTGGTATCAATGGCAAAACCCGAGAGCGCAGAGGGGGCAGAGGTAAAGAGTGCTCCCCGGCCGTTGGAGTTAGATCGACTGACGGAGCTCATTATTGGTGCTGCCATTGAGGTCCATCGGGTCACAGGACCGGGGCTCATGGAATCGGTCTACGAGGAGTGCCTTTGTTATGAACTGAGCCAACTCGGCCTGAATTTTCAGCGGCAGGTGCCATTGCCGATTTTGTACAAGGGAATCAAGTTGGCTTGCGGATACAAAATGGACCTTCTTGTCGAAGACGCGGTCGTTCTTGAACTCAAGACTGTTGACCAGCTTCTCCCGGTGCATTCGGCGCAATTGCTCACGTATCTGAAGCTCTCAGGGAAGAAAGTGGGCCTCCTCCTGAATTTCAACGAGCCCATCCTCAAAAAAGGCTTGAAACGCCTGGTGAACCATTTTCGAGAGCCTTCAGGCGTCCGCGTTACCTCTGCCCCCTCGGCGCACGAACCCGGGGAAAACGCCAGAGTCCGAACCTCAGATGACCTTCTCAAAACTCGGCGTCTCGGCGTCTCGGCGGTGAAATAAATGCTCCAACGCTTCCTCGATCCCGCGACTCTTGCCTCCATCTCGGGCCTCGACCTCGTGGCCAAGACCGTCGTCGATGGCTTCGTGGCCGGTCTCCACCGCTCGCCGGATTTCGGGTTCTCCCAGGAGTTCGCGGAGTATCGGGCTTACTCGGAGGGCGATGACCTTCGGCATGTCGATTGGAACGTCTTTGCACGCACCGATAAGTGCTTCCTCAAACGGTATCGCGGCGAGACCAACAGCCAACTGCTGATCCTGCTCGACACGTCGGCCTCCATGGGCTATGGGTCGCACGCGGTCCACAAGCTCGACTACGCACGGTTCGTCGCGGCCTCGCTTTGCTACATGGCCAATGTGCAGCGGGACGCCGCGGGGTTAATCATCTTCGATGAGGACGTCACTAACTACGTGGCGCCGTCCACCCGCCAGGGGCAGTTGTTCCGCCTGCTGCACGCCATCGAAAAGGTGGAGCCCGGGACTCACACGGATTTCACCAAGCCTTTCGTGCACTTCCAGAATTTCCTGCACCGGCGCGGCATCGTGGTGGTGCTCTCCGATTTTTACGAGCAGCCGGACATCATCATCCAGACCGTCGAGCCGCTGCGCTATCGCGGAAACGAGGTCATCCTCTTTCACGTGCTCGATCCGCAGGAGATCAAGCCGAAATTCCGCGAGCCGGTGCTGCTGGTCGACATGGAAAACGCCGCCAATTCGCTGGAAGTGTCGCCGGAATATGCGCGCAACGACTACCGGAAGAAAATCGACTTGCACATCGAAACGCTCAGCAGCAAGGCGCGTAGTGCAGGCATGGAATATTTCCTGATGGATACGGGGCGTCCGCTGGATGAAGGACTGCGCGAATATCTGGCGGTACGCAAGGGGCGATTCTAGATGGGTTTCTTTACGCCATGGTTTCTGGCCGGCGCCGCGGCGGTGGGCCTTCCGATCTGGCTGCACCTCCTCCGGAAGCACAAGACTACGCCCCTGCCCTTCAGCTCCCTGATGTTCTTCGAGAAGCGCACCCAGAGCTCCATCAAGCACCGTCGGCTGCGCTACCTGTTGCTGTTTGCGCTGCGCACCGCGCTCATCATACTCATCGTTCTGGCATTCGCGCATCCCTACGTGGAACAGAAGCTGATGCCGTTGAAGCGCTCCGGTGAAGTCACCGTGCTGGCCATCGACAATTCGCTCAGCATGCGCGCGGGCAACCGGCTCGACGACGCCAAGCAGATAGCGCGATCGTTGGTTGGCGGGCTGAACCCCGGCGAACGGGCGCAGGTGCTGGCGTTCGGGCAGCGCGTGCAGGTGATGAGCGAAGTCACCGACGACCACTCGCCGTTGAACGCCGCCATCAATGCCATCGAGGTCTCGGACGCGCGCTCCTCGTTCGGGGAGCTGACGCGGACCCTGCGTTCCATCCAGCAATCGCTCCACCTGCCGCTGCACGTGCACCTCTATTCCGACATGCAGCAATCGGGCATGCCGACCAACTTCAACGATCTGCGGCTGAATGCCGATCTCCGCCTGGAACCGCACCCCATCGAGAAGAAGGTGGTGCCGAACTTCACGGTGGAGAATGTGGTGGCGCCCCGCCGCGTGTACGACAACAAGAAGACGCGCGTGCTGGTCACGGTGGCGGGCTATGGCACCTCCAAGGCCATGCGCAACGTTTCGCTGATCCTGAACGGCCGCGTGGCCGAGGCTAAGACCGCGGAGGTCCCCGAGAATGGACGCGCCACGGTGGAGTTTCTTTCGCTGGACGTGCCCTACGGCCGCAACAAGGGCGAGGTGAAGATCGATTCGGCGGACCCGCTGCCGGCGGACGACAGCTTCTTCTTCTCCGTGGAGCGCTCCGACCCGCGACACGCCCTGTTTGTGCACGAGACCGACAGTAACATGGGGCTGCTCTACTTCAAGGCGGCGCTGGAGGCCTCCGGTCAATCCGCGTTCGAGATCGACCCTTCAACGGTCGAGCAGGCGGCCAACCTCAACCCCACGAAATATGCGTTCGTGGTGCTTTCGGACGTGGGCGCTTTGCCGGCCGCCTTCGAGAACGAATTACGAAAATACGTGCGCGGTGGCGGATCGGTGTTGATTGCGCTGGGCCGCATGGCCGTGGCGCGCGCCAAAGTGCCGGTCACCGACGAACACGTGGAAGCCGCGCTGTATAACGGGCGCGAGGGCGAGCGGTTCCAGACCGCGTCGTGGCTGGACGCTTCCCACCCCACGATCCTTAAGGATGACCGCTGGGACGGCGTCAAGTTCTACCAGGCCATCCGCATCGCGCCAGGGAATTCGCGCGTGGTGGGCAGGCTTGCCGACCAGACACCGTTGCTGCTGGATCAGCAGTTGGGCGACGGCCACATCCTGGTGTTCGCCTCCACCTTCGATAACGTGGCCAACGATTTTCCGAAACACGCCTCCTTCGTGCCGTTCATCGAGCAGACGGCGCGATACCTGGGAAGGCTGGATGCCGGACCTTCGAGTGTCCTGGTGGGATCGTTCGAGGAACTGCGCGATTCCAAGGAGGCGGGTGCGGCCCTGGACGTTCTGGATCCCAAGGGCGAACGTGTTCTCTCCCTTGCGGAGGCCACCAAAGCGCAGAACATCCAGTTCACGCTGGCCGGTTTCTATGACATCCGGCGGCCCAACGGCCGCAATGAGCTGGTGGCGGTGAATGCGGATCGGCACGAGTCCGATCTGACCCCTGCTTCCCAGGAGTCCCTCAGTTTGTGGCAAAATACAGCCAACGGGACCTCCTCCGGTGGGGGAGGAACTTTGGCGGGAGAGCAGAAACCGCTATCGCTTTGGTGGTACGTGATGCTGGTGGTGTTAGCGCTGGCAGTGGCCGAATCGTTGCTGGGGAATCAACATCTTTCTGTGGACAAAGAGGCGGCATGAAACCTTTGGATCGTTTGTCCGAGTATCTGGGCGTTATTGAACGCCGGTTGCGGTTGCTCGCGCTGACGCGCGGCGCGGCGGTAACCGCGCTGGCCGCTCTGGCCCTCACGGTTGTGGCCGTGCTGGTGGCCAACAGGTTCGCGTTTTCCAACTTAAGCGTGATCGGGGCCCGCGTGTTTCTGTTTCTGGGGCTGGCGTTCGCGCTGGCTGCCGCCCTCATCGTGCCGGTGATCCGCCTCAACCGCCGGGGCGCCGCGCGTAAGGCCGAACACCGATACCCGCAGTTCGAAGAGCGTCTGCTCACTTTCACGGAACGAGTGGAACAGACTCCCAACGATCCATTCCTGGAGTTGCTGGCTGCCGATACGCTCGCGGTAGCGCAGGATGCCAGGCCCAAAGAGGTCACCAAGACGGCCGTCATTTTCAGTTTCTCCTCTGCCGCGATTGTCTCCGCACTGGTGCTGCTGTGGCTGGGTATGTCCGGGCCGGGCTTCCTGGGATATGGCACTTCACTGCTGTGGGGCGGGCTGCCCAAGGGCGAGATGAAGCCGTTCTACTCGGTGAGGGTAGAACCGGGGAACAAAACCATTCGCAAGCGTGCGGACCAGGTGATCAACGCAACCCTGACGGGTTTCACGGCTCCCAAGGTGCGGTTTTTCGCGAAGTACGCCAGTTCCTCCAAGTGGGAACAGGCCGATATGGCCACGGAGCCGGGCGGGAACGCCTACCAGTTCCTGATCGCAGGCGTGCCGGAGAGTCTGGAGTACTACGTGGAGGCCGGCGGAGTCCGGTCGTCATCCTACAAGCTGAACGTGGTGGACCTGCCGTCTATCAAGAAGATTCGCGTCACGTACCATTTCCCGTCGTGGTTGGGGTTGCCGGATGCGGTGGAAGATCCCGGCGGCGACCTGCGCGCGGTGGAAGGAACTACTGCCGAGGTCGCTGTCCAGACCGACCGGCCCCTCAGCACCGGGGCAATCCTGCTGGACGATGGAACCAAGCTGCCCTTGCGTGAGGGCGGGAACAACACGCTGGTTGCCAGCGTGCACATCCAGAAGGATGGGCTCTATCACTTCGCGGCAGTTGAAAACGGCGAAGACGTGCGGCTGGGCGAGGACTACTTCATCGAAGCGCAAAAGGACCATCCGCCGGAGGTGAAGATTACACGGCCGGGCCGCGACTTCAGGGCTTCGCCCATCGAGGAAGTGACCGTGGCGGTGGAGGCCAAGGACGATTTCGGGCTGAAGGACGTGGAACTGCACTACTCAGTGAACGGCGGAGCGGAGAAGGTCGTCCCGATGATGCAGGCCAAGGGCGCCAAGACCGCCACTGGCACGACTACTATCGCACTCGAAGACTTCAAGGTGGAGCCGGGCGATATCGTCAGCCTGTATGCCTTGGCGAAGGATGCCCGCTCGACTGCCAATACCGACATGTTCTTCATCGAGGCCCAGCCCTTCGAGAAGAACTACTCGCAATCGCAGGAAGACGGCGGTGGTGGCGGGGGCGGTGGGGGCGACCAGCAGCAGGACCAGATTTCCCAGCGCCAGAAGGAGATCATAACAGCTACCTGGAACCAGGCCAAGGGTCAGGGCGCACGCGGCACGGATGCGGAGAACTCGGCGTTCCTGGCTTCCGTGCAGTCCAAGCTGCGCGACCAGGCGAGGTCGCTTTCCGATCGCATGAAGGCCCGGCAACTGGAAGGCGCCGGCGACTCCTTCAAGAGTTTCGTCGCCGACATGGATAAGGCCGTCGAGGCCATGGGACCGGCCAGCGACAAGCTGAAAGTGGCGAAGTGGCAGGATGCGCTGGCGCCGGAGCAGAAAGCGCTGCAATACCTGCTGCGCGCGGAGGCTACGTTCCGCGACATTCAAGTGGCCTTCGGCCGGCAAGGTGGCGGCGGTGGCGGTGGCGGCGGGGGTGGCGCTACGCGCGATATGCAGGGGCTGTTCGACCTGGAACTGGACACCGAGAAGAATCAATACGAGAGCGCCAGTGCGCGGCAGCAGCAATCGTCGGATCAGCAACAGCGGCAGATCGACGAGATGCTGGAAAAACTGAAGCAACTTGCCAAGCGCCAGCAGGAGTTGGCGGATGCGCAGCGCAAGGGTCAGCAGCAGACTCCCCAACAGCGCTACGAGCAGGAGATGCTGCGCCGTGATGCGGAGAAACTGCAGCAGCAGATGCAGCAAATGCAGCAGGCCCAAAATTCCCAGTTGAGCCGCAACGGCCAGCAGAGCCAACAGGGGCAGCAAGGACAACAAGGTCAGCAGGGACAACAAGGTCAGCAAGGACAACAAGGGCAACAAGGACAACAGGGACAACAAGGGAAGCAGGGACAACAAGGGCAGCAGGGGCAGCAAGGACAACAGGGACAGCAAGGGCAACAAGGACAGCAGGGACAGCAGCAAGGGCAACAGGGACAGCAGTCGGCCCAGCAGCGCGCTCAAAACCAGATGGGTCAGAATAACCGGGTGCAGGGCGCCGACCCGCAGCAACTGAGACAGACCCTCGACCGTCTGAAGCAGTCTTTAGATCAGGCCATTCAGGATATGCGGCAGGCCGCTTCTTCCCAGCAGGCCGGTACTCCTCAAGGAGAGGCGGAAGCGCGCCGTGCCGCCGACCGGCTGAACGAGATGACGCAGACATTGCAAGGTCTGCGCACAGCGCAAACCGGCAACCAGGTGGAGGACATGGCGCGGCAGGCGGAAGAACTGGCGCGCCGCCAGCAGGGCTTTGAAGGTCAGATGCGCAAGGCCTTCGGTCCGGACAGCCCGGGGATCACGCGGGACCAGCTCAACCAGCTTGCGGGCGATAAAGAAAGCGAGATCGCGGACCTGAAGAAGCTGGAGCAGCAGATGCAGGGCGCCGTGCGCGATCTGCAGTCCACGCAGCGTCCCGCCGCCACCAAGCTTCGCGAAGCGCTGAGCGAAGTGCAGCAACAGGAACTGGCGCGCGACATGCAGCGGAACGCGGATTGGCTCCGCCGCGGCATGGGTGGATACGCCGTGATGTCCGAACCTCAGATTACCCAGGGGCTGAACCAGCTTCGCGACCAGCTCAAGCAGGTGCAGCAGGCCATGGGTTCGGGCAAGGCCGGTCAGGATGACAAGGCGATAGAGGCGGCCTTGAACCAGGTGGAAGCCTTCCGGCGCCAGATGGAGCAGTTGCGCGCTCAACAGGGCGGACGCGGCCAGCAGGGACAGCGCGGACAACAGGCCGGTCAACAGGGGCAAGGCCAACAGCCAGGGCGGCAAGGACAGCAGGGTCAACAAGGTCAACAGGCTGGTCAGCAGGGGCAACAAGGACAACAGGGTGGCCAGCAGGGCCAACAGGGGCAGCAGGGCCAGCAAGGGCAGCAGGGTCAACAGGGACAAGGGCAGCAGGGTGGTCAACAGGGACAGCAAGGCCAGCAGGGTGGACAACAGGGACAGGGTCAGCAGGGTGGCCAACAGTCCGGTGGTTCCCAGGGCGGCCGGGGTGCTCAACAGGGCCAGTGGAATGGAGGCCCCACTTATGGCGGAGGCAATCCCTGGAACGGCAATCCGAACGGGCCATGGGGCGGAAACTGGACCGGCGGGCCGATCAACCAGCAGAACTTCCAGCAGACCTATCGCGATACCCTGCAAACCCTGACGCAGCTTCAACAGCAGCTTCGGGATGACCCGGGTACAGCCCGCGACATCCAGGGGCTCATCCGCGATCTGCGGCAGTTCGATCCGTTTACGAACTCCAACGATC
This sequence comes from Terriglobia bacterium, assembly GCA_020073365.1. Lineage (GTDB taxonomy): Bacteria > Acidobacteriota > Terriglobia > Bryobacterales > Bryobacteraceae > JAIQFL01. The sequence continues at coordinate 18,693 of JAIQFL010000113.1, forward strand.
CGCTTTTGAACGAGCGCATCCAGTCCGCCCTCGCAGGTGTCGAGCAGGTGGAGATGGAACTGCGCCGCAAGGTGGATGACTCCACTGGCGCTGGCAGCGTCCGCAGTCCCGGCGGCGAGAAGGTCCCGCAGGGCTACGCCGACGCCGTGGCTGAGTACTATCGCAAGCTCAGCAAATCGAAATAGCGCCGACCGACGACGGAATGCGATCGTCTGTCCCCCTGGCGCTTAAAAGGGCGCCCGCCAGCGCAGACCGTCGAAGCGGCGGAAGTCGCGGTCCAGTGTAATCCATTCGCAGCCCGACTCGATCGCTAGAGCCGCGAACCATGCGTCCGGCACAAGGTCGCCTCGGGCGTTGGTTTTTTGGCAGAGGTCGCAGAATATCCGCCAATGGCGCGGACCAGATTCAATGATCTGGCAGTGCGGCTGATTGAGAAGCATGTCAGCAAACGCAAGAACCTTCTCCAGGGGATCTGGCTGTACGTAGATGCGCCTATTCGTGAGAATTCGGGCAACCGAACTTAGCACCTGCGGCGACATCCCGTAGGCCGCCTCGCCATTGACCACAGACTGAAGCCAGCGCGAGCAGTCGGTATGCTGCGGCATGTCTGGGCGGAAGGCGTAGATGAGCACATTGACATCGGGCAGAATCATCGCAATTTGTGCAGCGGAACGCCTTCTTCCATGATTTCCAGAAGAGCCGCGTTGTTACTCAGATCAACGCCTGGTCTCAAGCCTCCGGTGGAGTCGGATACCGGAAGCTCGACTCTTGGCCGTGGAGCGGGAGCGTTCGACCGCGCCAATTCGCGCCGTAAACCCTCTTCGATCAGCGCGGTAAGCGTCTCGCCGCGACGTCTGGCTTCCGCGCGCGCTTGTTCCATCAGAGCATCATCCAGTCGAACAGTTGTTCTCATATGTCTAGACATACCATGCGGATGTCTATATGTCAACGCGGGCCTAGGCACAATCCCTTGCACCCAAATCTCAATTGCGGTAATCTCTATAGGTAAATATGGATTAATCTCTATCAGGTAATAGGTGATTATGTCTGCAGCTATCCAGGAAGACCTCCAGCAACGCGAAGAACTGGAATCGCAACATGCTCGTACCGTCCGGGAGGAGATCGAAACCTTCCGCCAACGAGCCCACGCTTTCCTCGCCGGCGAGATCACCGAAGGCGACTTCCGCCCTTTCCGCCTCAAGCACGGCATCTACGGGCAGCGGCAGCCGGGCGTCCAGATGGTGCGCTGCAAGATCCCCGGCGGCCTGTTGACCTCCGCGCAGGTTCAGCAGTTGGCCCGCATTGCCGATGATTTCGGCGGCGGCCGGGGCCACCTCACCACGCGCCAGAATATCCAGTACCACTTTGTGGCCCTCCGGCAGGTGCCCGATCTCATGCACCTCTTGGCGGACGTCGGCCTGACCAACCGCGAAGCCTGCTATAACACCGTGCGCAACGTCACCACCTGTGTGTGGGCCGGCCTGACCCAAGACGAAGTCTTCGATGTCCGCCCCTACGCGCAGAGAGTGGCCTATGCATTCCTGCGCAAGGACCTCACCGGCAACCTTCCGCGCAAGTTCAAAATCGCGTTCGACGGTTGCGCCGGCAAAGATTGCATTCAGGGAGCCATCAACGACATCGGCCTGCGCGCGGCGATTCGGGACGGCCGGCGCGGCTTCCGCATAGTCATCGGCGGCGGTCTCGGGCCACTCCCCACCGAGGCGCAATTGCTGGACGAGTTTCTTCCGGAAGAGCGGCTGCTCAACCGGTGCGAAGCCGTCGTCCGGGTCTTCAACCAGTACGGAAACCGCAAGAACAAGAACCTGGCCCGCATGAAGTTCGTGATGCGGGAACGCGGCATCGCCTGGATGAAAGAGCAGATCGAAAAGGAATACGCGAACATTCTGGCCCACGGCGGCATTCGGTGGCCCGATCTGGTGCCGGAAGGGTTTGGCGGATACCAGTCCAAACCTCAACCGCTGGGGAATGGAGCCCTGTTGCCAGTGTGCCAATCCCACTCAACGGGCGATCCGGCGTACGATGCCTGGCTCGAGACCAACGTCGTGGAACAAAGGCAACTAGGCTACGCCGCGGTCATCGTGCGCGCCGACCAGGGGAATCTCACGGGCACGCAGTTGCGAGGGATCGCACGGATCGCCTCCACTGCCGGCGACGGCCTGGTGCGCGTCTCCATCGACCAGAACCTGCTGCTGGGATTCGTCCCGCTGGGCCGCTTGCAACCGCTCTACACGGCCCTGGACGAGCTGGGCCTGGCGGCCGCAGGCGCCGGGCGGATCGAAGACGTCACCACCTGCCCGGGCGCCTACACGTGTAATTTGGGGCTCACCAAGTCGATGAACCTGGGGGCCGCGCTGCGAGACGAGGTGCGGCGCTTCGACGATCCGCAGGTCGAGCGGCTTTCCATCAAAGTCAGTGGCTGCCCGAATTCGTGCGGCCAGCACTGGATCGCCGATTTCGGCTTTTACGGCAACGCGCGCAAGATCGACGGCAAGGAAGTTCCGTACTACCAGATGCTGTTGGGTGGCGGCTATGACGAGCAGGGGATGATGCGGTTCGGGTTGGCCGTTCAGTCGATTCCGGCCCGTCTGGCGCCTGCCGCGGTGACGCGCGTGGTCGAGCACTTCATGGCCAACCGGTTGGATGGCGAGAGCTTCCGGCAATATGTGATGCGATACAAGGTGGAGACCTTCCGCCAATTGACCCATGAGTTCGCGAAACCGGCGGAACTGTTCCCCGAGATCTACCAGGACTGGGGCGATGAAGCGGCCTACTCTCTGCAACTCGGCCGTGGCGAGTGCGCGGCGTAGCAGGACTGCCCCGGGGTGCGCGCGATTTTGTGGGGCTTGTCGATGCCGTTGCTGGGATCGTCGATGGCCGACGGGAATTCCAGATAGCGACGGTTGGCGGCCAGCAGCAATCTCCGCAGCGGGCCCAAACTGTAGATGACTGTCTTCATCGGCGCGAACTTCATCGCCGTCGCCCTAACGCTGTTCGACCTCGCGGGTCGGCGCTTGACTGGGTGTGTTGCCAAGCCCTTTTGCGGAGATGGACCGCGCCATATCCGCCTGGATCCAAAGAGCGGTTTAGATGAACATGTGGTCCCAGCCCGCCTGCCTGACATTGCGGGCTACTTGGCGTCCCGCCAATTCACGCCTGTCCCCACATCTACCAGCAGCGGCACCTTCAACTCGTACGCACCTTCCATCTCGCGTTTCACCAGGCGGGAGACCTCGTCGATCTCCTCCGGAGCACACTCGAACACCAGTTCGTCGTGAACCTGCAGCAGCATGGCGCTCCGGTGTCCGCCCGTTTCCAGCGCGGCATCGATCCGCACCATGGCGAGCTTGATCAGGTCCGCCGCCGTGCCTTGCAGCGGTGAGTTCACCGCGGTGCGCTCCGCGAAACCGCGCGCATTCACATTGCGGCTGTTGATGTCCGGTATGGGCCGCTCGCGTCCGAAGAGCGTGCGCGTTACGCCGCTCTTCCGCACCTCGGCAATGGTGGCATCCAGCCAGCGCCGCACCCCCATGTACCGCGCGAAGTAGTTCTTGATGTACTTCTCCGCCTCCGCGCGCGAAATTCCCAATTGCTGTGCCAGGCCGAACCCGCTGATCCCATAGACGATCCCGAAATTCACGGCCTTCGCATCTCGGCGCGCCTCGGGTGTCACCATCAGCGGCGGTATTCCCAGCACCTCCGACGCCGTTTTCGTGTGGATGTCCTCGCCTGTGCGGAAGGCCTCCAGCAGCAGGGGATCGTCCGACATGTGGGCCAGCAGCCGCAGTTCAATCTGCGAGTAGTCCGCCACCAGCAGCTTCCATCCCTCCCGCGGCACGAAAGCGGCGCGGATTTCACGGCCCAGCGCGGTACGGATGGGGATGTTCTGCAGGTTGGGATTGGAAGACGAAAGCCGGCCCGTGGCCGCTCCCGTCTGGTTGAAGCTGGTGTGCAGCCGGCCCGTCTGCGGATCGAGCAGCGCGGGTAGCGCATCCACGTAGGTGCCCTTCAGTTTGGTGAGCTGCCGGTACTCCAGCACCTTGCGCACGATTTCGTGGTCCGCAGCCAGTTCGTCCAGCACATCCGCGGCGGTGGAAATGGTCTTGCCTTTCCCGTACTTCACCGGCGCCGGCAGCTTCAGGTCTTCGAACAGAACGCGCCCCAATTGCTGGGGCGAGCTGATATTGAAGCCCTTCCCGGCGAGCGTGTGGATCTCCGCCGTCAGCCGCGCGATTTCCGCCTCCATCAGCGCGGAGAGGCGCTTCAATTCCACCGGGTCGATGCGGATTCCGGTGCGCTCCATGCGCGCCAGCACGCGCGCCAGCGGCAACTCGATGCTGGAGTAGAGTTCCACCAACCCGCGTGCTTCCACGGCCGGTGCCAGGTGCTGCCAGATTTCCAGCGTGATATCAGCGTGTTGCTCGGGCGAAGGCCCGAGTTTCAGATCGAGCCGGCGACGCGCCTGTTCATCCAGGGCGCATCCCGAGGGGTCGGCATCCAGCAGAAACGCGTACAGCATTACGTCATGATCGAATCCGCGCGCATTCACGCCCATTCGGTCCAACATCAACAAAGCCGATTTCACGTCGCAGGCGATCTTCGGCGCCCGCGCGTCTTCGAGCCACGGCTTCAGACAGGCCAGGTTCTCCGGCGTCACCGCCCGCGCCTGCCCCGTCTGCCAGGCCAGCCCCACCGTATCGAGGGAGAATTCACCCTCGGCCGATTTCGAGATCGCGACGGCCACGGGAGTCCCGGCGGGCACGCCCGCGAGCCACTGCTTCAGCTCGTCCGGCCCCTGGATCACACGATAATCCCGCTCGCGCGCGTCCTCAGCCGGTCCAAGCTCTTTCAGCAGGCTGTGGAATTCCAGCTCCTTGTAAACCGCCTTGAGCAGCGCGGCGTCCACGGGCTGGGCCTTCACCGCTTCCAACGAGAACTCGATGGGCACTTCGGCAATCGTCGCGAGGCGCTTGCTCATGCGAATGCGCTCGACGTTGTTCTGGAGGCTCTCGCGGTACGCCTTGCGCTCTACTTCCCCCGCGCGCTCCAGCGCCGCCTCTACGGAACCGAAGCGCTCGATCAGGTTCTGCGCGCCCTTCTCCCCGATTCCGGGCGCCCCCGGAATATTGTCGATGGCATCGCCCATCAGCGCCAGCAAATCGGCCACCTGTCCCGGCTCCACGCCCATGAAGGCTTTGACTTTCGCGGGGTCGTACCATTCATCGTCCTTGGCCGGATTCAGCATGGCGACGCGATCCGTCACGAGCTGCAGCATGTCCTTGTCGCTCGACACGATCACCACGTCGTAGCCGTCTTTCTCCGCGCGTCGCCCCAGGGTTCCAATCACGTCGTCGGCTTCAAAGCCGGGGAATTCCAGGATGGGAATCTGCATGGCCTCCAGCACGCGCCGGACATAGGGGATCTGCTCCAGTAGGTCCGGCGGGGTCTCCGCGCGGTTAGCCTTATACTCGGCGAAATCCTCCATCCGGTGGGTGGGTGCGCCGCTCTCGAAGATGGCCGCGATGTAGGGCGGATTGTACTGCTTCGACAGCTTCCGCAACATGTTGTTGAAGATGTAGACCGCTTCGGTGGAAAGGCCGGTGCTGGTCCGCATGGGAGGCGCGCCGCTGCGGGCGCGCGCGTGGTACGCACGGAAGATAAACCCGAACGTGTCGATCAGGAAGAATCGTGGGTGGGTCACTTGGCCCATGATACTACCGGCATCCAGAGCGCAGCGTTTGGGCCACAGACCTCCGCCAAAGTGTTGTCAATTGGCCACACCCTGCGGAATATAACTGAATGAAAACAAATGGCTTGCGATTAGGGTTCGAAGTTGCTTTAATGGAAGCCATGATGCTGGAGACGAGTTTTGCGATTTGAAACCACGTTGCAACGCCCGGTTAAGGTATCGGGGGTCGGACTTCACAGCGGCGTTCCGGTACAAATTCGAATCCTCCCCGCTCCCGCATCCACTGGTCTGGTCTTCCTCCGCAGCGATCTGGATAATTTTCCCATCCCCGCCAGTTGGCGGCACGTCGCGCGTGTCAGTTACGCCACCAGCCTGATGCGCCAGGGCGTTCTCATTTCCACGACGGAGCATCTTCTGAGCGTGTTTTACTCGATGGGGATCGACAATGCCTACATCGAGATCGACAACCTGGAAGTCCCCATTCTGGATGGGAGCGGCTTGCCGTTCGTGCGCCTCATTCGGGAGGCGGGGATTCGCCAGTACCGGCGTAAGCGCCGCTACCTTCGCATACGCCGCCCCATCTCGGTGGAGGACCGGGGCAAACGCATCAGCATCCTGCCGGCGGAGAGTTTTCGGCTGACCTGCGACACGGACTATCCGTACCCTGTGGGCCGCCAGTCCCTCGAACTGGAAGTGACCCCCGAAAACTATGCCAGCGAGATTGCGTTCGCGCGCACGTTTGGTTGGGAGGCCGATCTCGACCAGATGCGCAACATGGGTCTCATCCGCGGCGCGTCGCTGGAAAATGCGGTTTGCTTCACGCGCAATGGCGTCATGAACCCCGGAGGGCTCCGCGCGCCGGATGAATGCTGCCGCCACAAGGCGCTCGACCTCATCGGCGACCTGGCGCTTCTGGGCCGGCCGCTGCTGGGGCACGTGATCGCCGAACGCGCCGGTCACGCCATGCACGCGGCGCTGGTGGCGCGGATCATGTCGGATGCCTCGCTGTACGAGATCCTCACCTTCGATCAGTTGGCCTCCAAAGTAACGCAAGCCCTGGTGTCGTGATCCCGCGAAATCGGCTCGCTAGGTCTAATCGCAAGCGCGTTAAGTGCCTGGTTGGCTTCTCGAGCAACTGGGGGCATCGCCATCGCTGGCACATCGCTTGGCTTCCTCCTGAGAAGGCTGGTGGCGCCTATCGCTGGCTCGCCCGGTACACCTCCCACCCGTGTTTGGCTTGTCAACCGCGCGGGACCTCGCTCATCAGCGCGAGCAGGTTGCGGTCGGGGTCGCGGAAGAATGCCATCCACAGGTCGTGGTCCGGCATGCGCGCGAGCATGTGCGGTTCGCCGTCGAAAACGGCGCCTCGGCCGGTCAGGGTCTCGCAAGCCTGGTGGATGTCCGGCACCTTGAAGTAGAGGATGGAGGAGTACGTCTCGCCGGGCCGCTCTGAGACCGAAAGCATGAGCCGTACTCCGGCACAGTCGAAGAATCCCATGTTGGGAACGTGAAACAGCAGCTTCATTCCCAGAACGTCCCGGTAGAACGCGATGGCGCGATCGACGTCCGTGACGGTAACTCCGATCTGTCCGATGGTAGAAAGGCCGAACGGTACGGCTGAGACGGCGGCGGATTCCATAATCCTCCTGGGATGCGTCCATGATATCCGAACCGCACCGCAATGGCGTGCGTCGGGTAGAGCGAGAGGCGTGCCAGACGCTATACTACGGGTTCGATTATGGACACACTAGTCGGAATTGTCATCGGCCTGTTGTTGTGGTTTGTGGTGAGGTGCGTGTTGTTTGGCTTCTACACCATCGATCAGAACCAACGAGGCGTCAAGACGCGGTTCGGTCGTGCGATACGCGTGCCGGGCGGGAAGACCACCCTCGACGACCCCATCGCCGAGTTCCTCCTGCCCGAGGAACGAACGCGTTACAGCTACCCCCAGGTCCGTGTGATTCAACCCGGCGGACCTTACTTCAAGATGCCTTGGGAGAAGATTCTCAAAGTATCGATCGCCACCACCACGGTGAACATGGCGCTTGACCTGGAGGACCGCACGGCCAACGAAAACGGCACGCGTCTGGAGGCCGTCACCAAGGACCAGCTCAATACCGGTCTGACAGGCCAGATCCGCTACCGCGTGAGCGAGAGCAATCTCTACGCGTACATCTTCGGGATCAAGAAGCCGTTCGTCCACGTGATGGGCTACTTCGTTTCGGTGCTGCGGCAGCGCATCGCCAACTTCGAGGCCAAGCCGGTTCCGATTGCGCAAGCTCCGGGGGTTGCCCCGAGCGTGGCGCAGGGAGCCTCCGCCGCGGCGGGAGCTCCGCTGGCCGGCAGCGAGATGACTGGGATCTCGATCAACGATTTGCGCAAAAACCTGCGCGACCTGAACGAGTACATGGACCAGGAATGCCGCTCCGGCCCGGCGCGTTATGGAGTGGTTCTGGATGCCTCCCTGATCACCGGCATCGACCCGCCGCCCGAGGTGGAATCGGCGCTGGCCGCCATCAACACGGCGCACAACCAGGTTTCGAGCGATATCAGCCTGGCGCAGGCGGCGGCCGATCAGAGGGTGGTGCAGTCCCGGCGCGCGGTGGAAATCGAAACCCTGCGCGCCCAAGCCGAGGTCCAGCCCATCAAGTCGCTGGCCGCCGAGTTGTCGACGCTGCATAACGCCGGCTCCACCACGCTGGCCGCCTACCTGCGGAACGTGCGGCTGGCGCTCTACGATAAGGCGCAGCAAGTCTATCTGGAGGTGTCCAGATGAACACCTTAACCGCGATCTTAATCGTCTTTCTGGTGGCGTTTGTGGCGGAGAAGGTGCTGCTGGTGCTCTCCCGGATCTTCGGCCTGTTTGCCATCGTGCAAGAGCGCACGTGCCGCGTGTACGTGCTGTTCGGGAAGGTCATCGGGATTCTGGATGAACCGGGCTTACACATTTTACCCTTCAAGATCGGACCGGCGGCGTTCGTGATCAACTTCCTGGGAACGTGTCACGTCCTGGACTTGCGGCTCGACCAGGAATACCTTCGCAGCCAACCCGTCAACTCCGAGGAAGGAGCGCCGATGGGGATCGGGATCTGGTATGAGATGTGGATCAGCGATCCGGTTTCCTATCTGTTCAAGAACACCGATCCGCGCGGTTCGCTGCGGGCCAACGTCAGCAACGCGACGGTACGGTGTCTCAGCAACATGCCGCTGGCCGAAATGCTGGAGACACGCCACACCATGAGCCAGACGGTGCGCGCGGAGGTGACCAGCAAGTCGCAGGCCTGGGGGTATCAGCTTGGCTCCGTGTACATCCGGAAGGTCCATTTTCGCGACGCGGGCATGATTCGCCAGATTGAGGAGAAGGTGGTGAATCGCCTGCGCCAGGTGACTTCGGCCATCAAGCAGGCCGGAGCCAATCAGGTGAGCGTGATCACCAGTTCGGCGGAGCGGGAGGCGGCCTTCGAATTCGCCAAAGCGGCGGCGATCCGGCCCGCCACCATGGGACAGGCGTTTCAGGAGATCGCGCGCGAACCGGCGGTCTCCGAAGCATTGTTCGATATTCTGGAAACGCAGCGGCTGCTGGCCAGCAGCGCACGGCTCATGCTGCTACCCGGCGGGCCGCACGGGCGGATGCTGGGGACGCTGTTGGCGGCGGAGAATACGAAGCCGGCGGCGGGGGCTCCTGCAGCAGCGGTGCTGGCGGCCTTGAAACAGCAGGCGGGTTCGTAAGATGCTCCTCAGGGGAGCGTTCTCAGCATGAAGCTATAGCCCGTAGAATAGTAGGGTTATTATTAGACAGGAATCCGGCGCGAACCGAGGCGGCAGTTCTTGGAGAGTTACGTTCCTGTGGAACGCAATAAGAACGCAGGCTTTGGTGGCGTTGATCTTGAACTCGGGTCACCTCTCCGGCTCCAAACAAGGTCGTGCAGCCCTGGCTCGATTTCGCTAGAATTGATCTAGACGTATGGTTGAGATCGAGCCGTTGCAAGTTGAGATAGAACGGGAAGACGACGGGAGATTCCTGGCTTCGGTCCCCGAACTGCCGGGAGTGATGGCCTACGGCGACACGGAAGAGACAGCCCTGCGGAAGGCGAAAGCAATCGCACTTCAGGTTCTCGCCGACATGATGGAAAGTGGCGAGGAACTTCCGAAACCCCTACAGGTCCTGTTCGCCGCGTGAGTGCCTGGAGCGCAACCAAAGCCAGGCGGGTCTACGCAGCGCTGCAAAGAATCGGTTGGACCTTGAAAAAGCAGGTCGGCTCTCACCGAAAGCTGCAGCGGTCAGGATGGCGAAATTTCACGTTTTGTTTCCACGACGCCGAGGAGATAGGACCGGCCGCACTAGCCAAGATCGCCAAGGATACGGGACTTCGTCCGGAAGATCTTTGAAGGCAGTGATCCCCGCGGCAAGCCCAATCGCCTGAGGTTCGCGCCGCGCTTATCGACTCCTTGATTAGCAGCCTGGATCAAGTGGTCGACGCTACGGCGGAAGAAGCCTGGCGGGAGGAGATCTATCGCCGTCTTCAGCAGATCGACAACGGAGCCGTTCAGCTCATCCCGTGGGAGGAGGCACGCCGCCGTCTCCGGTCTCGACTGGAGCAGTGAGCAGCGCATCCGTTCGAATTCACCCTGCCGCGTTGGAGGAAACCGAAGCAGCCACCGAATGGTAGGGGCGGCGCAGTGCGCGGGCTGCCGCAATGTTCCTGGATGAGCTTGACCGCACCATTGAAAGAATTGGAAACCACCCCAGGCAGTTCCCTGAATACGCGTTTGGCACCCGCAGGATGGTCCTCCAGAGGTTTCCCTACCTCATCATATTTCGAGAAACCGCCTCCGGCCTGGAATTCATTGCCGTAGCCCACGGACGTCGCCGCCCCGGCTACTGGCGGGATCGGGTGGAGTAATGCAAGCGCGTTTGTGGAGTACTGCGATCCGACGGCCCTCGCCAGACAGCATTTTCCGAGTGATCCAGGCGGAACTCCCGGCGCTGGTTTCCCCGTAATCCCACATCACGACCAGGACGGCCGCGCGACTCATACCGGGTGACGCAAAAGCTACGGTGGATGTGGAACGCCGCCCGCCCGTTGAACCATGAGCCAATCTACTGGTGCCCGAGAGCGACGATAAACGCGCGCTGGCTCCGCACATTACCCCTCCCGTTTATTCGGATAGCGTTGGGTGAGTGTTGGCCGTTTTAGTCGCGCGCTATCTTGTAGCCACGGAATCCACTACAAGAACCTCGGTGGAATCTTCCCCCGCTTTACGAATCTCGCGGTGCATTTTGACTTTCAGCTCGAGTCGATGCCGGATGACCTGGAGCGCGTCGCCTCCCGGAGGCGTAACTCGAGCCCAAATGTTGTAACGCTGAGCGGCTACAGCCTCAGGCACCAAAATATTGGTTTCCGGTATGGAGTACGCGGCGGCGAGGATCGTCTTGAGAGGCAGGTCGCGTCCGCGCCAGCGCCCTGGGCCAGCTTCAATCGAACTCGTGCCGCCGGATTTGGCCTCGCTCAGAGGATTTCCGAACACCCCGACGCATTCCGTGCCTGCAGGTCGTTGTAGATCGATGGCCCTTCCTGCCGCCAATTGTTGCAGAATCACCTCCGTAAGCTGTGAGGGACTGACGATCCCCCTCAGGATGCCGTTACCATCCACCAACGCCGTGTGCGGATAACCCGACACGCCGTAGGCGGAGTGTGTTGAGCCATCATCGTCGAAGGCGACGATGCCCTCGATAGGGTGCTGAATCAGAAACTTCTCCACCAGGTCAGGGCGTTCGTCAGTGACGGAAATGAAGCGCACGCTCCTGAATTTCGAGGCCAGTTCGTTCAGGTGCGGGATCGAGTTGACAGACGGAGCGCACCAGGTGGCCCAGAATTCGAGAACCACGGGTGTGCCATGCAGATCTTGCCAGGTGGGCACGTCTCCAGGCAATGACATCTGTTTCAACGTCAGAGGCGGAGCGGGTTTGCCGATGGCTGCCGTGCGGCTGTCGGATACCAGGAGCAGGAACGGTACGAGGAGTGCGGAGGCTCGCACGACAATCGACATAAAGGCACCTCATCATCGAGTATATACCGCGCTTATCTCGATCATCCGGGTATCGTTCGGGCCGTCACGTCGACTTGCGGCCGCTGAGCGGCGTCATCGGAGGGGTTGCGCCGGGCCGAATTGCGGCAGCTCCGAGCGGATCGCCTACTCGGAGAGAGCTCTCAATTCGAGGATTGGGAACCATAGTCGGCTTCGGTCCGACAATTCAGGTAGACGTTACACGAACGCGTATCGCCCCAACGGACATGACAGCACGCCGATAGCGCCGGATTCCTGTCGGATATCCCCTTCCCACCCAGGACCTTAAGTGAACAGCCTTGGGTAGCTCAGGCGAGATTCTCGAGCACCTGCTCGAGAATCTCGGGCAGCCGCGCAGCCATCGAGGGCGACAGCGCCGGCTCAAGCCTGGCGGATGAAATCGAAATCCCTAGTAAGGTGAAACCGGTGGGCACAATCAGCCTGAGGAGTCCCACGGCCTCGATCGCCGACAG
>JAIQFL010000114.1 GCA_020073365.1 Terriglobia bacterium
TTCACCGGCAAACTCGATCTGCGAGCTGCCCTTGATAAAATCATCGATTTCCTGGGGCGTTAGCCCCTCCACGTTCTTCATCCCAATTCGCATCCACCTGAAAGGGTGGCAGACCACGAATTTCAGGATCATCTTGCATTGGAAACGTACTTCATTTCAGGATCATCTTGCATTGGACAATTCTCCACGGGGTCCGCCCCACAATAAAGGAGTATACTGGCTCAGGGCAATTCGCCATGCCGGACTTCGACGATCCGGGCAGCCTGGGTAGCGGAGCGTTCCTTGTGCGAGGGGTTCATCTCTTGCTCATTTGGGGCTTGGCCGCGGGTGTGTCCATGTGCGCCGCGGACCGGCCAGTCTCTTTCACCTCCGACATCCGGCCTGTGCTCGAAAATAGCTGCTGGAAGTGCCACGGTGGGGCCGTCCAGCTTTCCAAGCTCGACCTGCGAACCCGCGATGCCGCCTTGCAGGGCGGCGCGAGGGGCGCCGCGATCGTTCCCGGCAAGGCCGAGGAGAGCCGGCTGTACCGCCTGGTGGCGGGACTCGAGAAGCCGTCCATGCCGATGGACGGTAAACTCACGGCGGACCAGATCGCCACCATAAAGGCGTGGATCGACCAAGGCGCGCAGTGGGACGCGACGTCCGATGCGAAGACCACGGAAGTAACGGCCGAGGAGATGCCGATCCCTCCCGAGGCGCGCAATTCGTGGGCGTTTCGGAAGCCGGTACGATCGCCCCTGCCCGCAGTTGCGAGCGACCCGACCAATCCGATCGATCGCTTCCTGGAAAAAGTACGGCGTGAAAAAGGGCTCAACGCAGCCCCACGGGCCGATCGGGTGACCCTCCTGCGGCGGGCTTACATGGACCTGGTTGGGCTGCCGCCAACTCCCGCCGAGACCGCCGAATACCTGGCCGATAATTCTCCGCGTGCCTGGGAAAATCTGATCGACAAACTCCTCGCCTCGCCGCACTACGGCGAACGTTGGGGCCGGCACTGGCTGGACGTGGCGCGCTACGCCGATTCCAACGGCTTCGAGCATGACTACGACCGGCCCAACGCCTGGCGCTACCGCGACTACGTGATCCGGAGCTTCAATCAAGACACACCATACAATGTTTTCCTGGCCGAACAGATCTCCGGCGATGAGCTCGATCGGGTTACCGACGACAGCATGATTGCCACCGGATTCCTCCGCAGCTACGCCAAGGTAGGGTATCGCGAGAAGGACAATCCGCAGTTTCGGTACGAATACCTCGATGACATGATCGGCACCATTGGGCGCGGCGTTCTGGGACTGACCGTCAATTGCGCGCGATGCCACAATCACAAGTTCGATCCGATCTCGCAGAAGGACTACTACCGGATCGAGGCATCGCTGTTCGGGTATGTCGAGACGGATTATCCGCTGGCGTCGAAGGACCAGGTCGAGGCGTACAAAAGGAAGACTGCCGAAATCGATGCCAGGATCGCGCCTCTAAGACAGAAGCTGCGCCAGATCGAGGAGCCATACCGCGAACGTCTTGCGCAGGAAAAGTACAAGAAGTATCCGGACAATGTGCAACGCGCCATCGCGGTTCCGGAAGAGAAACGCACGCCGGGAGAGGCTTTACTCGCGGGACAGGTGATTCGCACCACGTCGGTTTCGAGCGACGAGATCGACCGCATCATGGCGGCCGGCGACGTGGCGCAAAAGCAGGCCCTCAACGAGGAGATCAGAGGCCTCCAAAAGGAGCGGCCGAAGCCGCTTCCAATGGCCGCCATCGTTACCGACGGCGATTACCGCTTTGCTCCAGACGGCCCAGGCGATGAACCGGCGCCCGGCAAGGGAGTGAAGCGCGAGGCTACCGAAGGCAGTTTCCTTTTTGAGGGCCCGGGCCGTTATCAGCCGCCGCCCTCGTATTTCCTGATCCGCGGCGACGCCGAAAGCCGCGGCCCGTTGATGCAGCCGGGATTTATCGAAGTAATTACTTACGGCAAACCACCGACGGAAGATCCTCCCGCGGATGGCCGCACCTCGGGTAGACGAAGAGCGCTGGCGGAATGGCTGGGCTCACCGGAGAATCCGCTGACCGCCAGGGTGATCGTCAATCGCATCTGGAGTCACCATTTCGGACAGGGGATCGTCGCGACCTTGGACAATTTCGGCAAGATGGGTGAGAAGCCGACTCACCCCGAATTGCTGGACTGGCTGGCGGTCGAATTCATGAGCCGCGGGTGGAGCATCAAACAGATGCATCGCCTGATGATGACGTCGGAAGCGTACCAGATGTCATCCCAATACCAGGATCCCGGCGATGCCGAAAAGGACCCGGAGAACCACGATCTGTGGCGATTCCCGATTCAGCGGCTCGACGCGGAGATCGTTCGCGATGCCATGATGGCGGCCAGCGGCGCACTGGACCTGACCATCGGCGGCCCGCCGGTATTCCCGCATCTACCGGGCGAAATCCTCGCCTCCATGACGGAAGGCATCTGGAAGAGGGAAGAAGATGGACCCCGGGTCTGGCGGCGCAGCATTTATGTTTATCGCAAGCGCGGCCTTCCTTTTCCGATGTTCGAAGTGTTCGACCTGCCCGATCAGAATACCAGTTGCGCGCGCAGGAATGTCTCTACCGTGCCCACTCAGGCCTTGACGCTGCTCAACGATGAATTTGTGCTTCGGCAAGCCAAGCTCTTCGCGGACCGGGTGAAGGAGGCGGCGCCGGGCGATCCCGCCAGACAGGTGGACCTGGCATACCGGATCGCATTGTCGCGCCCTCCGAGCACGGACGAGGCGAAACTGGCCGCGGATTTCCTGCAGAAGAGACCGCTCGCCGATTTCACGCATGTGCTCCTGAATCTGAACGAATTTCTATACGTGCGGTGAAACATGAAGAACTTCTGGTCGCGGCGCGATTTCCTGTTTCAATCCGGCGGCGGTATCAGCGGCCTGGCTCTGGCTTACCTGTTGAACCAGGATGGACTGCTGGGAGCAACTTCGGATGGCGGTGCCTGCGCTGCCAAGGCCACCGGCTACAACCCGTATGCCCCCAGGAAGCCGCACTTCGCCCCACGCGCTACCAGCGTGATTTCACTGTTCATGAGCGGCGGCGTCAGCCATCTCGATACGTTTGACCCGAAGCCGGCCCTGGAGAGATACGCCGGACAGCCGTTGTCCGGCAAGGGCGAGATTGTGGTTCGCCAGGGAAATCCCGGCCCACTCATGCCCACCCCTTTCCAGTTCCGCAGATATGGGCAATGCGGAATGGACGTTGCAGAGATCTTCCCGACGATCGCTGAGCACGTGGACGAGATGGCCTTCCTGCGATCGGTATACGGAAAATCGAACGACCACGTACAGGCCACTTACGAGCTGAATACCGGGAAGATTCAGATGGGGCTTCCCAGTGTGGGGTCCTGGGTTACGTACGGCCTCGGCTCGGAGAACCAGAGCCTCCCGGCATTCGTCGTGATCTACGATCATCGCGGCGGACCCTTGGGAGGCCCCTCCAACTGGAGCGCGGGGTACATGCCCGCGGCTTACCAAGCCACCGTCTTCCGCTCCTCCGGCGATCCCATCATCGATCTCAAACCACCGGCTGAGGTGAGCGCCGCCGACCAGCGCGACCGGCTCGACCTGCTGGCCCGGTTAAATGAGCTGGACCTGAAGAAGTATCCCGGCAACTCCGAGCTGGCCGCCCGTATTTCCTCCTACGAACTGGCGTTTCGCATGCAGGGCTGCGCTCCGGAAGCGGTCGACGTGAGTAGCGAATCGGAGGCCACTCGCAAGCTATATGGGTTGGACGACAAGGTTACAGAGCCGTTCGCCAGACAGTGCATCATGGCCCGCCGGCTGGTGGAGCGCGGGGTGCGCTTCGTGCAGCTTTACCATGGGGGCCTGGGCCAACAGAACCGGGACACCTGGGACGCGCACGACGATGTCAAAGAGAACCACACGCGCCACGCCGCCGAAGTGGACCGTCCCATCGCGGCGCTGCTGTCAGACCTGAAGGCGCGCGGTCTGCTGGATTCGACACTGGTGATGTGGCACGGCGAATTCGGACGCATGCCGATTTCTCAGAAGGGCGTGGGGCGCGACCACAACCCCGGAACCATGACTGTGTGGATGGCCGGCGCGAAAATCAAAGGTGGCCAAATCATCGGAGCGAGCGACGAGTTCGGTTACAAGGCGGAGCAGCAGCCGATCGCCGTGCATGATCTCCACGCAACCCTGCTGCACCTGCTGGGCATCGATCATACGCGTCTCACGTATCTCTTCAATGGCCGGAACATGCGCCTGACCGATGTCTACGGGGAGCTGATTCCGCAAATCGTGGCGTGATCGGGTTCCCGCACCACGGCACGTGATGACGCGCGAACGGCGGGATGGGGGCTCCCCGCCTCCTTGGCCACAGAGCCTTGCCGCGCGTAATTGTGGATCGGAACACGGTGGGGCTATACTTACCGGTAGGAGTATTACCGTGCAGATCACCACCAAAGGGCAGGTCACCATCCCGCAGGAGATTCGTAACCGGCTAGGCTTTCTTCCGCACACGAAAGTAGAGTTCGAGATGGCCGGAGATCACGCCCGCATTCGCAAGGCCCGTAGCCAGCCCGGTGGAAGCATCCGAGGACGCCGGGCTCTGGAGGCCCTCCGCGGCACCGCGGACACCCGCATGAGCACGGACGAGATTCTGGCGCTGACACGGGGCCGAACCCGCGCGACAACGCGACGCAAGTGACACAGGCCATCCTCAACTTGCAGGCCCGCCTACGCGCTTGCCGTGGCGTACTAGTGGACAGCAACATCCTGCTGGACATCGCCACGAACGATCCGGGTTGGGGGGACTGGTCCGCGCGCGCACTCGCCGAAACCGCTGAGCACGCGGCACTGATCATCAATCCCATCATCTATGCCGAAGTGTCGATCGGCTACACGACAATCGAAGCCCTGGACGCGGTTCTTCCACCGGCTTTATATCGGCGCGAACCGCTCCCCTGGGAGGCCGGTTTCCTGGCAGGGAAGAGCTTCCTGTTATATCGAAAGCGCGGAGGCTTGCGAACGTCGCCACTGCCGGATTTCTACATCGGCGCGCACGCAGCCATTGAACACCTTGCGCTGCTCACGCGCGATCAGGCGCGCTATCGCAGCTATTTCTCGACGATCGAGATCCTCGCACCCACGAAGCGCAAGACGTAGTGCGATGCGATCTGAAGTGGCGCCCGGACACGGTGATGGCCCCCGCTCGAATCCGATGGTGTCCGGGAATGCTCCCGCGGCCGGGTTGCGATACTGACCGGACGCGGGGCCGTCTGCGGGCGCGGGCGTATCATGGTCTTCAAGAAAATGAGCCGCGAGCGAAAAACTCACCTTGCCACGATGGCGGTGCTCATCCTGGCGCTTGGGGTCGCACTGGGCCAGAGGAGCGGCTGGCGCCTGGGAGGATCCGGTCTGAGGCAGCCGGCAAGCCCGCAGGATGCCATCTATGGCATGCTCGCAGCCGCCCGTGCCGGCGATGTGGCAGCCTATCTGGCCAACTACACCGGCCCCATGCACGCTTCCTTGCAGGAATCGGCTCGCGAGACCTCGGACGCGGCCTCTTCCGCCTACTTGCGGGATTCCAATGCCGCGATCAAAGGGATCGCGGTCGGCGAGCCACAGATGACCAGCGATCGTGAGGCCAGTGTGCGAGTGGAATACGTCTATCAGGACCGCAACGAAGCACAGACCGTGCACCTCGAAAGAGCCAATGGCGAATGGAAGATTGCACGCGTGGACAGCGCCGAACGGGTGAAAACGCTGGTGCCCTACGGAACGCCAGTAAAGTAGAAACATGGCGGATGAGCCGTGGTTTGGGGCGTGGAAAGCCGGGTGACCGCAAACCGCCGGAACGCCGGCTCTGGGCAGACACGCAGGGCCTGTCGGCATAGGGCCGGCTGGGCAAGCTAAAGCATGCCCCACCTCGGAGAGACCGTCTCGTTTAAAAGTTTTTAATTGTAAATCAATTGCACCAAGCCGGGTTAAGCCGTAGAATCTCTGCTATGAAGAAAAACCGTTTACTCACCGCTGTCCTCGGTTCCGTACTCCTCCTCGGGGTTGCCATCGCTCAACCGGTCAAGAACGTCTCCGGCGCGCGACATCCGAATCTCGCGGCCGCACAAACCGCTGCCCGGAACGCCTACAATCGGATCACCGCCGCCCAGGAGGCCAATGAATGGGATATGGAAGGTCACGCTAAGAAGGCCAAAGAACTCCTGGAGCAAGTCAACAACGAGCTGAAACTGGCAGCCGAAGCAGCAAACAAACACGCCAAATAGGGACCGAACAGTCGATATCGTACCGGAGTTAGCATGTAGCGAGCGTTCGGGCCTGTCCTGCGGTTGTGCCAACAACTTGCCGGGCAGGCCAGGAGGCCGCCGGGAGGGGCCGCCTCACATCACGTAGGCGCCGGGCGGTGCGAGGCCATTTTGGGCGTCCCAATACCTTTCGACTTTTTTGGAACGTCTGACGGGCGCGACAATACCGGGGCGTTGGTGTTCTTCCGAGAGTTAAATACCCTGGGCCGGAATGTAGTTCTAAGCTGCGCGGAGGGGTGACCAGTAGCAAACTGCACGCGTGAGCCGAACGGAGTGTTGAGAACTCCGGCGCCGTACGGAGCGGCGAGGAACAGGGGCTACGTGAGGAGGGTTGGAACCATGCGGTCGCGATTCCTGGCGGTTGTTGTTCTTGGGCTTGCCGCCGTCGGCGCTTTCATCGGCAAACGCGTCTTGTACCCTGCGGTTTCCATTCACGCCGCCACCACTACAGTTCCGCCGGCTCAGTCCTATCTTGTGATTCTCGGCGCTGGCGACACGGCAGGAACCAATTGGGATGGCTCCATTACGGTGACCGGAGCGAACATCCAGATCCTGCGGGGCTGGCGATTCGCTGGGACCGACGCAATATCCGGCACCACGAGCTGGAAAATGAGTACGCGCGAGACGCCCTCACTGAACCCACCCGGACCGGTTCAGGAAAACGGGCTCATCGTCAAGATCTCCGATGCGGGCACTCCAGCGACGTTCAACATTACCACCACGCAAGGCAACTTCAGCTTTTCCACGCAAGACGTCCCGTTCGGCACCAGCAAGAGATTCCTGGTCAGCAACACGTTCCCCAACGGCCGTGCGCTCGTCGCGCGAACGGGCGCCCAATTCCAATTGTCGTCCTCGACCGAGGAAGAAGATTTTCCGTCGATGGCACAATCGGGCGACGACGTCTACCTTACTTACACGGAATTCGTTCACGGCGACCGCACCCAGGCAACCGGGACGGGTACAGCGCAGCCCATCACCGACTTCTCATTTCTGGCACGCCCGGCCGGCGGGGATCAGGTCTTCCTGATGCACTATTCGGTATCCCAACGCGTGTGGATCGGACCGTTTTCCGTGACGAACCCGGGCGAGGACGTCATGCGCTCGGCGGTGGCCGTCGATGGCCAGGGGCGGGCCTGGATCTTTTATTCCACGCAACGCTCCGGCAATTTCGATATCTATGCCAGGAGCGCCCGTGCGGACGGCACGCTGTCCGCGGAAATCCGCCTCACCAAGGACCCCGGAACCGATATATTCCCAGTGGCAACCACGGACGCTACCGGGCGGGTCTGGGTGGCATGGCAGGGCTTCCGGAACAACAATCTCGAGGTCTTGACCAGCGCGCAGACCGGCGACACGTTCGCGCCGGAGGCCATCGTTTCGGTCTCGCCGGCCAGCGACTGGGACCCCGCCATCGCCGCTGCGCCCAACGGGGAAGTCGCCATTTCCTGGGACACCTACGACAAAGGCGACTACGACGTCTACCTGCGCCGCGTCCGATTCACCGACCAGATTGGAATGGATGACCCCATCCCGGTTGCCGCGACGGTCAATTTCGAAGCGCGCAGCTCGCTGGCGTACGATTCCCAGAACCGCCTCTGGATTGCCTATGAGGTCGCCGGCTCGAAGTGGGGCAAAGACTTCGGGGCGTTGGACACCACAGGCAACCCCCTCTATACGAGCCATACGATTCAAGTCCGCTGCCTGGTCGGGAACGATCTGTACACCACCGTCGACGATGTGGCGCGCGTTCTGCCGGGCGCGCCCGCGACTCATTTATTCCTGACGCCCGCACAGGGAACCATCTCCCTCCAACCCGATCCTACGCTAGCCCAGAAACGCCAGCCGAATAACGGTGTTGGCCCCCCCGCGGGGCCCAGGAACAGCTTCCCACGCCTCGCCACCGATTCCGATGGCACGGTGTACCTGGCATTCCGGGAGATCGCAGGCACCGGGCTTTCCTCCAGCCGCGCTACCGGCGGTGTTTCCGTGGGCTCCATCTGGACTGGCGCGATGGTCTATTTCGATGGAAGCCAGTGGCATGGGCCCGGGGTGCTGGGTTTTACGGACGCAGTTAGCGACAATCGGCCATCCATGCTTGCTCTCGCGCCAGGACGCTTGTTGATCGCTCACTCGTCGGACCACCGGCTCAACCCGCTGTCTGCCGGGACGCCGGCGGCGGATGGCGTCAGCTCGGACATTTTCCAGTCCGAACTGGTGGTCGCCCGGACGCAGATCTCTCCCCTGTTGCAGAAGATCGGGCAGGTGACACCCGACGCTCCCGATCCTGCGGCCGCGGCGGAGGCCGCGACGGCCACGCTGAGCCAAAGCTACCAGCCCACGGTGAATGGGCAGAAGCTCCAGTTGGTGCGCGGGGATTTCCATCGCCACACGGATATCTCCTTCGACGGCCGCGGTGACGGGCCCCTGGTGGATGCCTACCGCTACTACATCGATGCGGCCTCCCTGGGCTGGGCGGGTTGCTGCGATCACGACAACGGCGATGCCCGGGAATACACCTGGTGGCTGATCCAGAAGTTCACGGATGCCTACCTGCTGGGCTCCAGGTTCGTTCCGATGTACTACTACGAGCGCAGCGTCAACTACCCGGAGGGACATCGCAACGTGGTGTTCGAGAAGCGGGGCATTCGTGTCCTGCCGCGGCTGCCCGTGCAGGCACCCGGTTCCCCGGCAACACCCGCTCCCGATACCAATATGCTGTACGCGTATCTGCAGTTCTTTGGCGGCATGTCCGCGCCGCACACCAGCGCCACCGATCAGGGGACCGATTGGCGCAACCAGAATTCGACGGTGGAGACCTTCGTCGAAATCTATCAGGGCGACCGCCAGGACTACGAGATGCCCGGCGCGCCGAGGGCCAATACGTCGGCCGATTCGATCTCGGGATTCGAAGCCGCCGGCTACGTTTCCGCGGCGTTGGGCAAGGGCTATCAACTAGGGTTTGAGGCATCCAGCGACCATATCTCCACGCATATTTCGTTTACCAACATCTGGGTGACCGCGCCCACGCGGGCGGGCATCATGGACGCGATGCGAAATCGCCGGATGTACGGTTCCACCGACAACATCCTGGCGGACTTTCGCAGCGGCACCCACTTCATGGGAGAGTCCTTCACCACCAGCACAGCGCCGGTATTCACGGTGCGGTTGTGGGGCACGGCGCCGTTCCAGAATGTGTCTGTCATCAAGGACAACCTCGTCGTCTATTCCACCAGCGGCGACCGGGTGCTGTCCTTCAGCTACGCGGACGCGACCGCACAGAAGGGCAAGACCAGCTATTACTACGTGCGCGGCCTTCAGACAGACGGGCAGATTGTTTGGGTCAGCCCAATGTGGGTGACCCTGCAATGAAAATACTTCGCCCCGGTGGGGCAGACCATCGTTTCTTGTGGTCTGCCTTTGCGTTCCTCCTCGTCACCACCCTCGAGGCCCAGACGCCCGCGCTCCGCCCTCTACACGTCTCCCCGGCGGGCATTATCCTCGACGATTCGGGCAAGCCTGTCGCGCTCCGGGGGCTCAACCGCAGCGCCACGGGGTCGGGCAATGCCGATGCCACGGCAACCGATGCGGACTATGCCGCCCAGAACCAGTTGCTTTCGATGAACCTGGTGCGGATCTTCGTCAACGCCGCCTGGTGGAACGCCAACGTGAATGTGACCATCGCCAATCAGGCGTACCAGACCTACATCGATACGCTCATCCAGCGGGCCAAGAAATACGGCAACTATGTGCTGATCCTCAAGGCGGGACAGTTTCCCGACGCTCCCTGCGGCGCCGACGGCAAGAACTGCCCGGCCATCAATCAGGGCGACCTGAATTGCGCGGCGAACGCTTCGCTCTGCCTGGCGCAAGCCACCACCGGCAATAATATCGACGGGGACTTGGTGTGCCCGGCATGCTCCGCATTCACGTTTTGGGGGTCATTCGCGAAGAAGTACGCGGCCGATCCGGCGGTGCTCTATGATACCTGGGAGGACATGCACGGCATCGACGGCAACACGTGGAGCAATGGCCAGAATCAGTTGATCGCCGCCATCCGCACCTACAGCCCGCAGTCGCTGATCTTCGTGGAGGACAACGGGACGGCATTCGACTCGATCATTCACGGCGCCATGCCGGACCTCGCCTGGTCCCGCCTGGTGTGGAATTTCCACCTTTATACCGCATCGACCGGGACCTGCACCGAGCCGGCATCGCCGCGCTATGCCAACTGGCCACAGAACATCGACCCGCTGGTGAGCTACGCCCAGCAGAACGGCCACGCTGTCGCGATTACGGAGTGGGGCGGCTGCAATGACCCCGAGCCGTACCACGCCAACATCACGTCGTACGCACAGTCCCACTCGCTCGCGCTGGCGTATTTCGACAGCAGCAATTTGATCTCGGGAACCGGCGCCGCATCGCAATTAACGGCGACAGGCAGCAAGGTGAAAACCGCCTACGCCGCCATCGCCGCCGGAGGTCCCGGAACGGTGACCAGCGCCTCTTCCGCAAACGCGTCCCTCACACTTGCCCCAGAAGCCATTGCCGCAGCCTACGGCTCCAATCTGGCGACGAAGACGGAGGTTGCGGCTAACGTCCCATTGCCCACGAACATTGCAGGCACCAGTGTCACCGTGACAGATTCCGGCGGCGTTGTCCGGCCCGCAGAACTGTTTTTCGTGTCCCCCTCACAAATCAACTATCAGATTCCCCCAGGCGTGGCCGTGGGCACAGCTTCGGTGACGGTTTCGCTAAATGGGGATCCCGTGGCCACCGGCACGGTTCAGATTGCGCCGGTCTCGCCGGGCCTCTACACCGCCACCGCCGACGGCAAGGGCGTTGCGTCGGCCATCGTCGTCACAGTCCACGCCGATGGCACCTCGGCATTTGTATACACTTTTCAGGGCACTTCCGCCACCGGTTTCACGCCGTTACCCATCGACCTCGGGCTGGCCACGGATCAGGTGGTCTTGGAACTTTTCGGCACGGGGATTCGCGGCCGCAGTTCGCTGGCATCCGTCACGTGCAAAATCGGAACCACCACGGTGCCGGTGTCGTACGCGGGCGCTCAAGGCGTTTATGTGGGCCTCGACCAGGTGAACATAGTCCTGCCGAAGTCTCTCAAGGGCGTCGGCACCGTCAACGTTTCGCTCACCGTAGAGGGGCAGGTTGCCAATGTTGTTTCCATCGGCTTCAAGTAACACGGGCATTCTTGCCTGTGTTGGTTTTTGCGGTCCCGCCGCACGTGGGGCAGACCCCTGGGTCCGCCCCACTATTGGGGTTGTGATATTCTGCCGCATGGCAAATCTCCATGGATGAGGACCGCCAGGAACGAGTCCGCTACTACGCCTTTGCCGCCTTTGTGGGCGTGTTGCTGCTCCTGAACTGGCTGGGCATCTTCCAGACCATCTTCGGGCTCGACACGGCCATCCCCATCACCTTACTCGCCGGATACAAAACCTTCTACAACTCCGTCTCCGCGCTGATGGAACGGCGTATCTCGGCCGACATCGCGCTGTGCATCGCCGTCATAGCGGCGCTCTCGGTGGGCCAATACCTGGCAGCGGCCGAGGCCATGTTTATCGTGCTGGTGGGCGAAGGACTGGAGTCGTATGCCGCCGGCCGGACCGCGGCAGCGATTCAACGCTTCGTGGAACAGATGCCGCGCCGCGCCCGCCTGCTTCGGGACGGACAGGAACAGGAGGTGGATGCGGAGTCTCTGCTGCCGGGAGACCGGATCCGCGTCCGTGCGGGGGAGCGGCTTCCGGCGGATGGCGCAATCGTCTCCGGCTTTTCGACCATCGATGAAAGCTCCATCACCGGCGAGCCGCTGCCACGCGAAAAGGCCGCGGGCGACGAGGTATTCTCCGGCGCCCTGAACGGCGGCGGCATGCTCGAAATTCGCGTGAGTCGCGCAGGCGAAGACACCACGCTGGCGCGCGTGGTGCAACTGGTCCGGGAAGCACAGGAAAAACGCGCGCCCGTGGAGAGACTGGCGGACCGCGTTGCCCGATATTTTCTGCCGGCGCTGCTCGCGGCCGCTGCGCTCACGTTTTACTTCACGCGCGATTGGATGCGCACCGTCTCCGTGCTGATTGTGGCATGTCCCTGCGCGTTGATCCTGGCGACTCCCACCGCCATGGTCGCGGCCATCGGGGGGCTGGCGCGTCGCGGGATTCTGGTGCGCGGCGCGTCCGTGCTGCAATTGGCCGCCAAGGTCGACACCGTCGTGTTCGACAAGACCGGCACCATCACCGAGGGGCGCTTCGAGATCGTTCGGGTAATCGGGTTGGACCGGGCGGAGAACGAGGTACTGGCGTTGGCGGGGGCGATGGAGCGTGCCTCCGATCATCCTCTGGCGCGAGTCATTGTCGAAGAGTCGCTGCGGCGGAAACTCGCTCTTCCGGCCATCGAGAGCGCCCATGTGCTGCCCGGACGCGGCGTGGAAGCCCGCATGGGAGGGCGCAGTTTGCGTGCCGGCAACGCCGCCTTTGTGGCGGAGAATGGCGCGCAGATTCTCAACCGGTTGCTGGATAGCGCGGACTCCCTTGGAGCCACTACCGTCTGGGTTGCCGAGGACAACCACATCGCGGGTGCGGTCCTGTTGCGCGACCGGATCCGCGACGGCGTGAGAGCTTGCACGGGCCGGCTGCGGGAGATGGAAATCGGCCACATCGTGATGCTCACGGGAGACCGGAGGCGCGCCGCGGAAGCCATCGCCCGCGAAGCGGGCATCACGGACCTGGAATCCGACCTCCTGCCCGAGCAGAAGCTGGGCCGGGTACGCGAGCTGGCCTCCGAGGGCCGAACCGTCGGGATGGTGGGCGACGGCATCAACGACGCCCCGGCCCTGGCCGCGGCCGCGGTCGGCATCGCGGTAGCAGGCGCCAGCGCCATTACCGCGGAAGCCGCCGATGTGGTCTACCTGCCCCATTCGCTCGAGGGGCTCCCCGAGTTATTTGCCACCAGCCGCCGCGCGGTGGCCACGGCGTGGCAGAACATTATTCTGTTCGCCGGTCTCTTCAATCTCACCGCGGTGCTGCTGGCGGCCACCGGCCAGGTGGGGCCCATCGGCGCCGCCCTCACGCACCAACTCTCCTCGTTCTTCGTGATGATGAATTCGCTGCGGCTGTTGCGCGCGGAACGCGCCGATTGCCGCCTAGAAGAAGGTGTCTTGGGGAGACTGGCGATGCGCGCGAATTTGCCCCAGGTATGTAGTCGCCTGCGCGGTGCGGCCAACCGCTTCGACCCCGCGGCGGGCCTCGCCAGGCTTGCGAAGCATTGGCGGCAACTGGTGAGGCCGGGGCTCGCCGCGGCGGTATTGCTCATCGCGCTGAATGGCGTCCATATCGTTTCGCCCGAGGAGGTCGGCATCATTCAGCGGTTCGGGCAGAAAGTGCTGCCCTATGAAGGGCCGGGTCTGCACTACAAGCTGCCGTGGCCCATCGACCAGCTCACGCGGATCCAGGCCCGGCGGGTGCGCGTCGTCGAAATCGGCTTCCGCACCAACGCCACAACATCCAGCGCGGAACCCGCCGCCTACGAGTGGAACGTACAGCACCGCTCCGGGCGATTCCAGAGGAGGCCCGAGGAAGCCCTCATGCTGACCGGCGACCAGAACATGATCGAGCTGAACGCCACTGTCCACTACAACCTGGCACGCCCGGATGAGTTCGTCTTTGGCCAGTTGGATGGCGAAGCCACCGTGCGCGCGGCCGCGGAATCCGCCGCTCAATCCGTCGTCACGGGCTCGTCGCTCGACGATGTGCTGACCACCGGCCGTACCGCGATCGAACTGCGGGTCAAAGCCGAGCTGCAGGCCCGCCTGGATCGCTACCGTGCGGGCATTCGTGTCCTCGGAGTTCGCCTGGAAGACGTGCATCCCTCGCTCGAAGTGGTGGACGCGTTCCGTGATGTTGCAGGCGCATTCGAAGAAAAGAACCGCATGGTCAATGAAGCCGAGGGATACCGCAACGAACAAGTGGCCCTGGCCCGCGGCAACGCCAAGGCCAGCCTGGCGGAGGCCAACGGCTACACTGTGGGGCGCGTCAACCGCGCCCAAGGCGACTCTGCCCGCTTCAACCAGCGCGAAACGGCATTTCGCGCAGCGCCCGGCCCCACCGAGACGCGGCTCTATCTGGAGACCATCGAACAGGTGCTCCCGGGCAAGAAGAAGCTGATCGTGGACAGCACCAAGGCGCGCAGGCAACTGTTCCTGCTCGACGATGGCGTGGAGATTGGCGGTCCGGTGCTCAATCCCGTTTTTTCCGAACCCGCGCGCAAGCAACCTTAGGAGCCATGGCAAGATGCATTCCTACAAAAAGTACCTCCCCGGCGTAATCGTCCTGGCCGCAATCGTCCTGGGTTATCGCACCTTCTTTCCGGTCAAGGAGACCGAATTCGTACTCGTCACCCAATTCGGACGGCCCCTGTACGCCATCGCCAACGCCGGCCTGCACGTGAAGTGGCCTTTCCAGAGCGCGACCTATTTCGACCGCCGGCTGCGCATTTACAACCCGCGTCCCTCGGAGTTCCTCACGCGGGACAAGAAGAACATCGTGGTGGACAGCTACGTGGCATGGAAGATCGAGGACCCGAATCGATTCCTCGAGAGCGTCGGCGATCCCGTAGCCGCGGAGATGCGGCTGCATGACATCGTCTGGTCGGGCCTCTCGGCGGCGCTCGGCGCGCACGATCTGGAGTCGCTGGTTTCGGCTACGGCCAAAGTGCAGACGGCGGATTTGATGGACCGCCTGGCGGAGCTGACTGACCGGGCCGCACTGGCGGAGTACGGGATCGGCGTGGTGGACGTGCGCATCAAACGCCTCAATCTCCCCGAGCAGAACAAGCAGAGCGTCTATGCCCGCATGCGGGCTGAACGGGAGCGCATCGCGCGGCAGTACCGGGCCGAAGGCGAAGAGCAGGCCCTCAGCATCCGCGCGGATGCCGACCGCCAGAAGGCGGAGACTCTGTCGGTGGCGTATAAGGAGGCGGAGACCATCCGCGGGCAGGGCGACGCCGAATCCACCCGCATCTACGGCCAGGCCTATTCGAAGAATCCGCGTTTCTACAAACTGCTGCGCACGCTCGAAGCCTACAAGAAGGTGCTCGACGATAAGACCACCGCCATTCTGAGCTCGGACTCCGAACTGCTGAAGGTGTTGACGCGCGGCGAGGCAGGAGCGCGGTGAGCACCACCCTGCCAGCACAGTCCTCTGGCGCGCCATGGGAACCCGAGGGCTTCGAAGTCCCGATGGAGCAGGAGGTCCGGAGACCGCCACGCCTGCGGGCCGTGGCATGGGGCGCACTGCTCCTCTGGGTCCTGTCGGGGATTTTTTTCGTGCAGACAGATCAGCAGGCGGTAGTCACCCGCTTCGGGGCCATAGTGGAACCGCGCGTTCTGCCGGGAGTCCACTACGCGCTGCCATGGCCGGTAGACAGCGTCTTCAAGTTGAAGGTGCGGCAACTCCAGCGCCTGGTGATCGGCGGAGAGGCGGCCGACCTGGTGCTCGGCAGGACGCAACCGCTCGCGTCCCAGTTCCTCACGGGCGATCAGAATATCATCCAATTGCGGGTGGTGGTGCAGTATTCGGTCGGGGTCCCCGCGGATTACCTTTTTCGCTCGGTGGATGTGGCCACGACCGCGGGCGCGGCGGTGGAAGCGGAGTTGGCGCGCCGCATCGCCCGCAGCGACGTGGATGCCATTCTCACCACGGAGAAGCTGGCGATTCAAGACGCGGTGCTGCGCGCCGCCCAGAAGCGGTTGAACTACTTCCGCGCCGGAGTGAAGCTTTCCACCGTGAACATCGAGAGCGTGACCGCGCCACCGGAGGCTGCCAACGCATTCCGGGACGTTGCCAGCGCCCGCGCGGATACCGCCCGCATCGTCAGCGAGGCCCAGAGCTATGCCAACGATCTGCTCCCGCGGGCACGCGGGGAAGCCCGGCAGACGATCGAGTCCGCCGAAGCGTATCGAAGTTCCAAAGTAAACGAGGCTGCGGGCGAGGCCGCGCGCTTTACGGCCGTAGCCGCTGAATACGCCAAGGCGCCCGCAGTGACCAGCGAGAGGCTTTATATCGAGGCTCTGGAGCAGATTCTGCCGAAGATTCGCAAGCTGATTGTGGACCCGAACGGGAATCTGGATCTTTCGATCATCCGGAAGGGCGAGCAGAATCGATGAAGGCGCGCGGCCTCCTGACAGATGGATTCTGCCGACGGTGGGGCATGCTTTAGCTATGCTTTAGCTTGCCATCGAACCTATGCGCGCGCGTGTGCGTGCTTCTTGCCGGCCGCCTTTGGGTTCGGTTCCACTTCGGAAATCCCGGACAGAACGACAGGATCGCGGTCGGGGAATTCAGCCACCAGAGACAAGCTTCCGCCCATGGCCTCGACGGTCTTCCGTAGAGTCGAAAGCAGAAGATCGCTCCGCTTTTCGAGTTTGGAAATGCCGTCCTGGCTGATCCCGAGAGCTTTGGCCATGCGTACCTGAGTGAGCTTGCGCGCGCGCCGAAGCTCCTGCAACGTCATTTCCTCGGCAATGGGTTGGGCCGCGCGGGGCCGCCCTAGCTGCGGGCCAAACTGTTCAATTCAAGCAGTTCGATGAGAGCCAGCAGCTCGTCCTGCACGTCCTTGTGCAGGTCGCGGTACTCGGGGACGAAATCATCATGCAGATCAACTTCCCACTCCACTTATCTATGCATCACAATAACTATTCCGTCAAGTACATATACCGGTGGGCGTTTTGCGAATGCCCAAAAAAAACGATAATAAGGGGAGGCGGTTTTTCCCATGACCCTGGAACAAGCTATTCTCGATGCAGCGCGGGAGCTTTCTCCGGACAAGCAGCAGGAGCTGTTGGACCATGCAAAGCACTTGCGTGGTCAGACAAAACAACAAAGGGCCCCTCGGAAGAGCGGACGCGGACTTTGGGCCGATTTGAATATCAACTTGAGCGCCGAGGAGATCGATGAGGTGCGGCGGGAACCATGGAAGAATTTCCCCAGGGATGACATTTGATGGCCGCTGTGGTGGCGGATACGCACGCCGCGGTCTGGTACCTCACCAATAGCTCGAGACTGTCTCTCGTGGCGGGAAAGGCCTTGGACGAGGCTTCGGCGGCAGGCGATTCCATCATCATTCCCTCGATCTGCCTTGTCGAGCTCACATATCTCGTTGAGAAGGGCCGCCTCCCTTCCGAGGCACGCAAGAGACTAGTGGACGCCCTCTCCCAACCAAATGGTCCATACGAGCTGGCGCCACTCGACGGGCGGGTGGCCGCCGCAGTCGAGCTGATCGACCGCAACCTGGTCCCGGATATGCCGGATCGCATCATTGCCGCAACGGCGCTCTCGTCCGGCGCCGCCCTCGTCAGCCGTGACCGCAAGATCTGCTCCTCACAGCTTCAGACCATCTGGTAGCACATGGCAAGTTCCATGACCCGCCTTCTCTTTCTTACCGAGCGCTATCCTCCCGATGCGGGCGGCGTGTCGGCAAGCTCCGGGCGCATCGCGCAATCCCTGGCAGCCCTCGGCGCCCAGGTGGATGTTGTGGCCTGGACCCGCTCGTTGCAGGCCGGCCAAGTCGCGCGCGCACCGGGAAATCCCACGGTGTACCGCATGGGGCGGTTCCGCGAGTGGGACACCACCATGCCTCACACCCTGAACCTGCTCGACTGGCTGGTCTCGACCGCGACCTACCACCTGGTGTGGGGCCACTACCTCTCACTCGCCGGTTTCTTGGGGGTCTGGTTCGGCCGCTAAACGGCGTGCGATCGGTGGTGAGCATCCGGGGAAACGACCTGGACCGCGACGTGTTCCCGCCGGGCGATTTCGCACGGCTCCAATGGACCCTGTCCCACGCCACATGCATCACGGCCGTTACGCTCGACCTGGCAAGGAAGGCGCAGGCGATCAGCGGCCGCGACGACGCGGTGCATCTCAAGAATGTCGTCGATACCGGCCGGTTTCGCCCAGCGCCGGAAGCGGGCGCGGCGGTCCGCGCGCGACTGGGAATCGGGGCGGACGAAGCCGTGCTCGGCTTCTCGGGCGAGCTGCGGGAGAAGAAAGGTCTCGCGCACCTGCTGGATGCACTGCTCGCAGTTCGGAGGGTGCGTGCAGCGCGCCTGCTGGTGATCGGTGACGTGCGACCGTCGGAGAAGCCGCGCCTGCTGCAATGGATGGACCCGGAGCGGCTCTCGGAGCGCGACATCCTGATCACCGGCCAACTTCCCACGCCTGAAGCAGTGAACGAGCACCTCCAGGCTTGCGACGTCTACCTGCAGCCGTCGTTGTGGGACGGTATGCCGAATGCCCTGCTGGAAGCTATGGCGGCCGGGTGCGGCGCGATTGCAAGCGACGCCGGCGGGATTCCCGAGATCATCACCCCCGGGGTGGACGGCATCATTCTGCCGCGCTGGCAGTTGTACCGGCTGTGGGAGGCGGTGCTGGAGTGGCTTAAGGCAGACCCGGCGCACCGCGCCCAGGTTCGACGGGCCGCCAGGGCGCGCATGGTGACGGAGTTTTCGCTCGACGGCGAGCGGCAGGCCCTTCAGGCCCTGCTCGCCAGGCTCATCCCGAGTTCCTCGCAGACCGCGGCCAGCGCTGCGCCGGACCGCTCCCAGGTGTAGTGGCGGAGTATGTGCTCGCGCGCGCCCACGGAAACTTGGTGCCAAAGGACAGGATCGCCACGGAGTTGAAGCACGGCCTGCGCGATCTGATCCACCGAGCCAGGTTTGACCAGCAAAAAGTGGCGGCCGTGCTCGCCGAGCTCGCGCACCACCGGCAGGTCGCTCGCGATCACGGGGACACCGGCCGCCATGCCCTCCAGGATCTTCAACGGGCAGCAGCCCTGTTGGGTGTTGCGATCGTTCATCGCCAGCGGCGCGAGCACGGCGAACGACCGGTGGAGCGCCTGAACCAGCTCCGGCTGCCCTACTGGCGGCGCGATTTCCACCCGTGCGCCGATTCCGAGCTTCCCGGCCAACGCCCGAATAGCCTCCCGCTGCCGGCCGCTGCCGGCGCCGAGAATCGTCAGCCGCGCGGGAGCCTGCGCGCAGATCTGCGCCACCGCGCGAACAGCGAGGTCTACGCCTTGCCATTGGGCCAGCGTGCCGAAATAAAGCAAGGGGATCTCCGGACCAAACTCCGTGGCGGCGTCGGACGCGTGGAACAAATCGGTATCCACGCCATTGGGGATGACACGGATCTTCGCAGCCTCCACGAAGCGGCTGGCGGTCAGATAGCGCGCCGTAACCTCGCTGGGCGTAACAATCCGGTCGGCGGCATCCAGGCAGGCCTGCTCCTGCGCGATCAGCTTGCGCATGAGCTCGCGATCGTCAGCCACCCTCGGATACCGATGCTTGAGCTCGATCGAGGGGAGCCCGTTGACTTCAAAGATCAACCGCGGACGCGGCCGCAACCGCAGAAGCGGAATTCCCTCAAAAATGGATCGAAACTGGACTAGCTCGAACCCGCGGCCGGAGAGCCACCGCTCCAGGCAGCCGCGGAAGCACAGCACCCGATCGATGAGGTTGATCCCCAGGCCGGGCAACTCGGTGTGAAATACGCCGGGCCACCGTTCGGCGTGGGGCTCTGACGCAGCGGCGCCGCAGACGGTAACCAGGTCGACTGATCCGAAGGCGCCGGCCAGCGCGCGGGAAAACGCGGCGATGTGGGTGGCCGCTCCTTTCGGCGCCGGCACGGTGTCGAACGAGATGTAGGCCAGGTGGGGCATGCTTGAGCTTGCCCTCTAATCACAAAGCACGAGTTGGCAAGCCAAAGTATGCCCCACCTGCTAAGATAGCGGAGTTCATGCCTGTCGACGTGAATCGGTTACGGACGGAGCGGGTGTACGAGTCCCGGGTACCGATGGGGACGCTGGCGGCCGACCTCGCCATGATCGAGAGCCTCGCGGCCGAATGGCGCGCCGCGCGTAGGCGCCTCCAACTCGCCGGCGCCGGCGTGCTGATTGCGGGTCTGGTCGGATTGGCTTTGTTCGTACCCGTTGGCATCGCTCTCCTCGCGCTTGCCATCTATCTGTTCTTCCGGGTGAGAAGCTATCCCAAAGCCGTTGCGAACCATCGGGCGCGTTGCGAGTTCGTGAAGTCCCTGGCCGCGATGCTCGCGTCCGACGCGGATGCCAGGGCGCAGGCCACCATGCGCCTTGCGTTCGACCCGAAACGGGAACTGTTGTCCGAAAGCGCCCTGCCGCACCGCAAGAACGGCAAGCAGAGATTCTACAAGGCCTCCTGGTTTTCGATCGAGACCGGTCTCCACGACGGCACCACGTTCACCGAGACCATCGACGACCTGGTCCGCCAGCGCTCCTTCACCAACCCGCGCGGTAAGTCCAAAACCAAAACGCGGATCCAGAGCATGATCGCCATGCGCTTTGCGTATCCGTGCGAGGTTTACGGCGACGCGACGCCTCTCGGGGAGAAGATGCAGAAGGAGATTCAGTTGCCGCCGGCCGCCGCGATGAAGGGGCTGGAGGTCACCGGACGCCTGGTCGAGCTCAAAGTCTTGTTGACCGGAAGCGAGGATCTGGCGCGGGCCAGCTCGATGCTGGCTCTGGGGGTTTACAGAATGCTGAATCTCTCCCGCGAGATCGAGGCACGGAAACGCGCGCAGCCGAAAAAAGGAGATGCGCAGTGAGTCCTCCCCTCCCTCCCGATTGGAAATGCCCACGCCGCGTCGGTTTCCTGTTTCCGCATGCCTGCCGGCGCACCACCCCGGTCGACTGTCCCGACTGCCGGAACGGCCAGATTGAAGATCCCTATGGCATGCGGCAGGACCGCTACGGTTACAGCCGGTACGATTACTACGTAGACGATTACTTCTTCGGTTTCGGCCCCTTTGGAATGACCTCTGGCGCGCTGGACACAGCCGCGATGGACTTCACTGAAGCCGATGGAGCGGATCTGGTGACATCGGGTGACGAATTCGAGAACGACGTGACGGAGAGCTGAACCCGCGTGTGGCTGATCTACGCCCTGGGCGGGGGCTGGGGACACTTGACGCGAGCCGTCGCGCTCGCTCGCATCGCGCAACCGGAGCGTCCCGTGCGTATCCTGACCAATTCGCCGTACGCCGGCATCGTCGCGGGTTCGCTTCCCGATCTCGACCTGGTAGTGCTCGACGCGCGTGCGCCGGCAGCAGAAACCCGCGCGGCAGCAATGCGCGAGATCGCAGAGTTCCGGCCCTCCTGCCTGATTGTGGATACCTTTCCGCGCGGCATCGGCGGAGAGTTGGCCGGCATGCTGGCGACGCTGTCCGCGCGGAAAGTTCTGGTGCACCGCGACCTGAATCCACGCTACGTGGCGGTGGCCCGCATCCGCGCGTTCGTCGCAGCCCACTACGACGTAGTATTGGTACCGGGCGCGGGCGAGGGCTCGCAACTGGGCGATCTGCCCATAGCTTTCGAGACCGGTCCCTGGCTGGTCCGCTGCGCGGACGAGATTCCGGATCTCGGCCAGGCGAGAGAGTTGTTGCGCCTGGCGCCGCACGAAGAACACTGCGTGCTGGTGTGCGCCTCTGGCAAGAAGGACGAACTGGCCTGGTATGGCGAAGTGGTGTCCCGTCTGCGGGAGCTCGATCGCTCGGTGCCGGTGCGGTCCCTCGCAGCCGAGCGTCCCCCGCAGTGTCCGGACGAGTGCTGGGTGCGGTACTGGCCGGCGATCGACCTGTTCGGCGCCGCGGCCGTGGTAGTCGGCGGGGCCGGATACAACACGGTGCAGGAATCGCTCGCGTGGGACGTTCCCTTGGTATTGCGCCCTTGGCCGCGGGCCTACGACCGGCAGGAATTACGAGCGAGAAGGGCATCTGCCGGCGGGCGGGTGACGCTGGTCCAGGAGCCGGAGGAAGCCGCGCGAGCGGCCCTGGAGCAGATCGAAGATCGCCGCGTATGGTTACCGAGGTTCGCCAACGGGGCCGTGGAAGCGGTGGCGCGGATCGCAGGGGGTACCTGACCCACCGAACCGCTCAGGCGTCCCAACCCCGTGGCTCGCCGTTCCGGCCGACTGCTCTGCTTGAATTGCCATGACACGCCCGGCTGGAAAAACTAGCTTTCCCGATGAGTTTTATGAGCAAATGTTTGGCTGAGAGGATGGCAATGGAAGGGAATGAAATTGGATCGACCGCAAGTTGTCGGGCGATATACGAATGATCTCGTTTACGAGCGACTTGCTCCCGGCATCCTAGTGCTTAATTGCGTTAATACATATTTGTATTAAAATGTTTGGGAGATGCCCAGACACGCGCCTGAACTGGAATGTTCTATCGAAGACAAGGCAAGTTTGGTGGCCCTCGCAAAGAGCCGGACGGCGGAGGCACACGCCGTGGAGCGTGCGCGGATCATTCTGGCTTGCCTGGAGGGCAAGGAGATTCAGCAGGTCGCTCGGGAACTGGGCGTCTCTCTCGCCACCGTTTCCAAATGGCGCCAGCGCTTCTCCCTGTGGGGGCTCAGAGGACTACGCGACCAGCTGCGGCCGGGTAAGCCGGTCCGGTATGACGCGGCGTTTCGCAAACGAGTGCTGGCCATGCTGGAGGAGCCACCGCCGCCCGGTATGTCCCATTGGAACGGGCCGGCGGTGGCGGAGAAACTCGACGCCAGCGTTCACGCCGTCTGGCGCGTCTTGCGCCGTGAAGGAATCTACTTGCAGAGGCGGCGTAGTTGGTGTGTCAGTACGGACAAACAGGCCGCTGACGTGGTGGCGTTATATCTAAACCCGCCAGCTGGCGAAAACGCGAGGTCAAGGGCAGTCAACTTCAAAATACAATTATTAATTTACGCAATTAAGCACTAGCTGAGCTGGAATCCCGAAACCCGAAAGATGATCGTGGCCGTCGGCCCGTGACGCACCATATGTGGCTGACAGAGGATATCGGCCATCCCGCTCTTGCACAACACCTCTATGCGCTGAACGGATTCATGAGAGCCTCCAGCACATGGAACTATTTCTACGACCTCGTTCAGCGGGCGTTTCCCAGAAAGGGGACAACGTTGTTAGCGCTTCCCTTCCCGGAGAATGACAGGTGATTCTACCGGCGCCCGTGTGTTGGTTCAGTCTGAAATGGAGATCTGGCGTTCCCCGTTAGCGAGTATAACGCCATTCTTCGGCGGGGCCAGTTGGGAAGACACGCCCAATGCAGTGGCGGCGGGTGGAACAGGCAGACGCGGGCACAGGTGGTCATTGCGGTGAGGACCTTACCGCGCAATGACCAGCTGTGCCCAAGCAATCGCGTTACGGACAGGTCTGGTACAGATTACTCGGAAGGCCGACGGTTCCCTTATGCGAGATGCAGGGAATCGCGCTCAAGTATTCGTAGACAGCCTGGAGGTCGTCATCGGACATGTTACTGTAGACCGGCCAAGGCATGACCTGAAGAAGACTGGCGTTGAAGGGAGGAGAAGCAATGCAACCCGCCGCCCCTAAAGTCGGACAGGCCGGATGGGCGAGATCGAAGTCGTGGCCGGTCCTGAAGATGGTCAGAAACTCCTGGAACGTATGGCCGCCTTCAGGCAGCCCGGATGCGTCCGGCGTCAAGTTCCGGGAGTAGATGATCAGCGGGCCGACGCCACCGATTCCCTGTCCCGGAAACGGGCCAAACGGCGAGCCTCCGCCCAAGTAGCCCTTAGCATTGACCATCTTCGGCTGCCCAAAGTACGGGTTGTGGCCGGCGGCCCATTCGCCGCCGAGGTCGAGGCTGTTGTGGCAACCGTTACAGTCGGCTTTCGCGTTGACAATGTAGCTGCCTTTTCCCACTAGGGCCGGGTTTTTGCCTTTCAAGTTGAGCTGGACAGGTGCGATGGCGAAACCGATTTGCACGTCAGAGTTCGAATCGGCTTGCACGCGAGGAGAAATAATCGACATCGCCGCGAAACCGATCAACCCGAATGCTGCAAGGGCTCCGGCGGGCTTCACAAATTGCATTAGTGTCATTGAAGTGACCTCCATTCCGAATGTGTGTTCTACTGGTCTGTCGAGTATACACCAGCTCAGCCGATGTTTCCATATCTTTCGTGGAGTCCCGAATGCAATGGTTCTAGTACTCAACCATCCCGTACGCCCGTCTCGTAGATTCTTTTGTGCGTTCCTCGGCGCGCAAGGTACCAGCAGCAAACACGCTATCTGTTCGTCAAGCGGCTTGCTGGCGACGAATCTGCCGTTGCTTCCGCGCCGTCTCCAACTTCCGGTCGCACTCGGCGTGGATCTCATGCAGCCGCCCCGCCAGCATGTCCTTCGGCGTGATGTAGCCCGTGGCGCTGTTCAGTCGGATGTTGTTGTAGTGGTCCACGTAACCCTGAACCAGACGACGCGCGTCATCGAGGACAACGGCGTTCCCGGCCGGATGCACTCCCCTTTGAGCGATTTGTGTCAGCGCTCGATCTCCCCGTTCGATTGCGGTAGAACGGCGAGGTTCGGACGTGCGTCATGCCTGAGATCCGAGTGAACTCCGTGAAGTCCTTGGCGATGAACTGCGGCCCGTTATCCGAGATGATCCGTGGCCGCGCTTCCAGGTACTCTCTCCATTAGGTTAATGGGAGAGCGCCTTCTCCATTTCCAACCGGAACACCCGCACTCCCGAGGCCGCCACCAAGATCAACGCACAGATAGCGCACTACCCAATCGCCGTCTGCGCCGCGAGAAAACGATGCTTCCCAAGAAGGAAAGGGGCACAAAAATGGGCACAATCGCCGAACCGGCCCTTGTTCAGTAGTCCCTACTCTGTTGATCCTGCTGGTGAGCGCGGAAGGAATCGAACCTTCAACCTAGTGATTAAGAGTCACTTGCTCTGCCAATTGAGCTACGCGCCCGCTCCGGAAGGTGTGGCTGGAAGTGCGGCACAATTCCTCCTGTGCCACCAGCAAATTATACCACTGCGCGCTCCCCTGCCGCTATGATGTTGGCGGCAGCTTCGCCGCAAGCGAGGCGGCCGCGAGTTGCGCGATGTCCAGCAGCTTCGGCGGCGTTTGCGTCACCACGCCGAGCGCGTCACGGAACATGGACTGGCAGAACGGGCACGCTGTGCCGATCGTCGCTGCGCCCGTCGAAACCAGCTCTTCCACGCGCGCCACATTCACGCGCTTGCCCTTCTCCTCGCCGAGGAACATCTGTCCACCGCCCGCGCCGCAACAGAACGAACGCGCGCGCGCGCGGCGTGGATCCACCACGTCGGCCGAACGCGCGATCACCTCTCGCGGCTCTTCATATACGTCGCGGTACCGGCCGAGATAGCACGGATCGTGAAATACCACTTTCTCCCGTGCGCCCGCAGGTGAAGGCAGCTTCGCTTGCAAGCGCGCCAGCAGTTCGCTGTGATGCTCGATGGGGAACGTGGCACCCGCCTCCCGCCAGTCCGTGCCGATGGTGCGCACACAGTGCGGGCAAATCGAAACCATCTTGCCCACCTTGGCGGCCCGCAGCGTTTCGATATTCGCCTCGGCCACCTGCGAAAATGCCAGATCGTTGCCCAGGCGGCGGGCCGGGTCGCCCGTGCACTTCTCCTTACGCAGCACGCCGAAGGTCACGTTCAGATACCGCAACACCCGCGCCAGCGCCAGCACAATCTCGCGGCCCTGCGGATCGTACGCGCCCATGCAGCCGAGCCACAGACAATACTCCTGCGTCCCGTCGTAAATCGGCAGCTCGTTTTTCTCGATGAACTTTAGGCGCTCGCTCGCGGCGAAGCCCAGCGCGTTGCCATTGCGCTCCAGGTTCAGGAACAGCTTGGTGCCGTAGTCGTCTTCCCATTTCCCCGTGTTCACCGCCCCGCGCCGCAGGCCGACGATCATCGGCAGGTGCTGGATCCCTACCGGGCATTGGAACTCGCATCCGCCGCAGGTGGTGCACTGAAACGCCGCTTCTTCGGAAAGGTGCTTGCCTATCAGGGGCGCTTCGTTGTTCGGCCCGAATTCGTTGAGATAACCGCGCAACCCCAGCACAATCTCCTTCGGGTTCAAAACCTTCCCCGTGTTATAGGCCGGGCAGTGCTCCGTACAGCGCCCGCACTCCACGCAGGAGAACGCCTGTAGGGCATCGATTCGGGTTACGTCCTTGCCGGTGTCGAGGCCGAAATCCTCGTCTCCCTGGAGCGGCGGTATCCGGCTGAAACCCTGGCGGCGGAGAAACACCGTCACGGGACTCAACGCCAGGTGCAGATGCTTGGTATGCGGGATCAAGGGCAGGAAGGTCAGGAGCGAGAGCGTGTGAAGCCACCAGCTCACCCGGCCCGCGGCACTGGACTCCGGGAAATACAGACCGCCCAGATAGGTCACCATCAGAAGGAAGATCAGCAGTGCAATCACGCCCGATTCCGGCGATACGGCGCCGAGCCACACCGGGCGTACGAAGAACCTCCGCACAAACAGACCGGCGATCGAAATCGCCACCGCCACGGCCCACACCGCCACGAATCCGAAATAGAAGCTTCCGAAGGCCGTCGCCGGCGAGAGCAGGCGCCAGCCGAAGCCCACCGCGATGTGGTTGATCGTGATCAACGCAAACGCACAAAAACCCCAGAAGACGAAAGCATGCGCGAGCCCGGCCAGCGGCCGCTGCTGGATCACTTTCCCTTGTGCTACCACTTCCCACAGAAACTGCCGAATCCGCGGACCAAGCGGAGCCACTTCGAAATCGGGAGTGATGCGCGAATAGCGGATTACATGCAAGACTTTTTGAAGGCGCCACCAGAAGAGCGAGAGCGACACGACGATAGCCACGAGCAGAACCGCTCGTTCCGTCCACGATGGGTCTGTCACGATTTGATTATCACGCGAACGCTGTGGCTTCGCTAGAATAAGATGACTGGGAGGACAATTGCGCATCGTAGTTTCCGGCGGGGCCGGTTTTATTGGTTCGCACCTGTGCGACCGTCTGCTAGGAGATGGCAACACCGTAGTGGTTCTCGACAATCTTCTGACTGGCAACCGTGGAAATTTAGCGCAACTCAAAGCCGAGCCGCGGCTCTGCCTGGTGGAGCAGGATATCACCCAGCCGTTGGCAGTGGAGGGGCCTGTCGATTGCGTGGCGAACCTGGCCTCTCCGGCCAGTCCCAAGGACTATCTGGAGTACCCCATCGAGACCCTGGATGTGGGCTCGGCCGGCACACGCCGCATGTTGGAGCTGGCGCTCGAAAAGGGTGCCCGCTTCCTGTTAAGCTCCACGTCGGAATGCTACGGCGACCCGATGGTGCATCCGCAGGTGGAGACCTATTGGGGAAATGTGAATCCCGTGGGGCCCCGCTCTTGCTACGACGAGAGCAAACGCTTCGCCGAAGCCCTCACCATGGCGTATCACCGCAAATACGGCATCCGGACCAACATTGCGCGCATCTTCAACACCTATGGCCCGCGCATGAAGCTGAACGACGGCCGGGTAGTTCCCGCATTTCTCGACTCTGCCTTGCGCGGGGAGCCAATCACGGTTTTCGGGGACGGCTCGCAGACCCGCAGCTTCTGCTACGTCAGCGATCTGGTGGATGGCCTGTGCCGGCTGATGCTGTCTGAGGAACGCTATCCCGTCAACCTCGGAAACCCCTGCGAAATGACGATCCTGGAGTTTGCAGAATATATCCGCCGCATGACTGGGAGCCGCTCGGAGATCGTATTTGAGCCCTTGCCCGTGGACGATCCCCAACAGCGCAAGCCGGATATTACCAAGGCGCGTGGCGTGCTCGGCTGGGAACCACAGGTGTCCCTGGAGGAGGGGCTGCGCCCGACGGTGGAGTATTTCCGCGGCCTGCAGATGGCTGTCGCGTAACAACAGGAAACCGTAACCGCATACGCACCGGCAGACGCGCTCCGAAGCGGTATTCGACTCGGAGCCTTGCCGGAACACTTGCTGCGCAGCCAGGCGCTCGAAACTTAAATCTTTCGGAGCGGAATAGCCGCGCCGCCCCGTAGATCCGTAATGTTTGTGACATCCCTGGCTTCTGGTCGTTCTCTTTTTTGCGGAATTTCAGATAAAAGGCTGCCGTAATGGACTTCCGGAATGTTCGCAACACTTATGAAAACGACCATCATCACGACACAGCTCGCGTTGGCCTTGCTGGTAGCTCCTGCGTTCGCTGGAAACGCTAAAGATTATACATATCTGGCCCTCGGTGACTCTATCCCGTTCGGGATGAACCCCCTCCTCCTTCCGCCATATTCCAACCAACCCCCTACGCCGGACCAATTCATTGGATACCCGGAGACTGTAGCGGCGGCAGAGCATCTGGTGCAGTCCAAGAAGGAGGTCAATGCCTCCTGCCCCGGGGAAAGCAGCGGGAGTTTCCTGAACACGGCTTCACCGGACAATGGGTGCAACAGTTGGCATTTCCAGCCGCTGGCTGCGCCGATCCCCCCATTCAAAACCACCTACAGTCTGCACACGAACTATACGGAAGCGCAGATGGACTTTGCCGAGTCACAGTTACGGACGAACAAGCATATCAACCTGGTTACTCTGAGCATTGGCGCCAATGATGTCTTGCTCGTATTACCGCAACTGGAGCAGTGCCGCACTGATCCTACGTGCGCCCATAATGTTCTGGACCCCGTACTGCAATCCTATGCGGTTAACCTTGCGGCGATCTTGAGCCGCATTCGTGCAGAGTATCAGGGGACCCTGATCCTGGTGAAGTATTACTCGCCAACACCTGCTTTCGACGGCGTCGCCGTAGTGCTGAACGATGTCATGACCCAAGTGGCGACGCAACTGGCCATGCAGCCGAATTTTGCTGCCGTACGGTTTGCGGACGGGTTCACGGCATTTCAACTTGCTTCGGCACTTTTTAACGGTGATGCCTGCCCGGCGGGGCTCCTCATCCGGTTGCCTGCTTCGCCTTCTACTCCGCCGTGCGACATACATCCCTCGCCGCTGGGACGAGATTTGCTTGCTGCCGCGGTAGAACTGGCCATGGGCGCCAGGCACTGATCACTACGGGCCAAAGCCTCGCTAGAGCCGGTGGACATTTGCGCGCAAACTTCCAACTGCCGATAGTGACGGAGTCTCAGTCCAGTGTCTGGTAGCCTTGGTCGCTCTGTGAAATCAGCCGCGGCGGCTGGTCGTTCCACCACACCATAATGCGGCCGTACAATGTTTCGTCGGTGGCAAGCCCTAAGACCGCGTCGGAAATCTCATCAAGGGAGATCAATGTGTCCGGCACACCCCGCTCCCTGCGCAGCTCTGGCGTGAGGCTCTCCCAGTATTCCTTAGGTCCGGGAGATGCAATCCATGCTGGGACCAGACAATTCACGCGAATGTTTTCCTGGTCGCGCAGGCAGGCGAGCGTTGTCGTCAGTCGAATTTGAGCCATCTTGCCGACATCGTATGCAGGCCAGCGCGAGTGCTTTCGGCCATGGCCGAGCGCGGACGTCGATCCGATATTTACGATGGCACCGCCTCCACGCCGTCGCATCGCTTCTATGGCAGCCAGGGTGGCATGCATGGGGCCGAGAATTTCGATGGCGACAGCATCCATCCATCCTGTCAAAAGTCCCAGACCGTCCGGAGCTGATGCGTTGTTGACCAGAACATCCACGCCGCCAAACGTCGATTCGGCGAACGAGATCAGTGACCTTACATTGGACTCGATTCTCACGTCCGCATGGCAGAACGTAGCACGGCCGCCATCGGCTTCAATTACTGCCACAGTCTGGTGGCCACCCGCGTCGTTCACGTCGCTGACTACCACGGCAGCACCTTCGCGGGCGAATCGCCTCGCTGTAGCTCGTCCGGTTCCTCCACCGCCGGAGCCGGTTACGATCGCCACCTTGCCGTCCAGTTTCATGATTCTTGAACGCCTCCTCATTATCCGATCCGGTGGCTCGCAGCCGTAAACCGGAAGTCAGATTTTAGCTCTTGGATGGCGGAATAGAACAGACGCTCTTCGACCGCTTTCGGCTGTCCACATGGACCTACCGTGAGGCACCCGTATCCTGCTCGACCCGGGAGGGTTCAGGTTGTCCCCACGCCGCAACATGGTTTCCACACGGGCTTGGAAGATGGCAACTTGGTGTGAGGTAAACTGAGGAATTAGAGTATGAATAAAAGGCATGATTCCAGGCCTGAACCAAGGCAAAGAGGAGCTGGAAACGTCAGAGCTCGCTACACTTGAAGAGCGGCAAAAGCACGTAAGCCATCGTAAGTAATTTGTGTTCAACAGGCCCGGGTGGCGAAACTGGCAGACGCAAAGGACTTAAAATCCTTTTCTCGGCAACGAGAGTGCGGGTTCAATTCCCGCCCCGGGCACCAAATAAATGAATAACTTAGCCAAAACAAGGCGGGCCTCATCCCCCTCCGACCTCGCGGTCTCTGTGTGCGGATTGTGTGCGAGGCTGGTTCGTGACGCTCCCGTCCGCCTTCTCTTCCAAATACCGGTCCAGTTTTTTCGCAGCATCTTTGAGATCGGCTTCGCTAACGATGTTGTATCGGTGAACACTGCTGTCCAAAACAGCCACAAAAATAGCGGCCCGTGTTGAGAACGGGGGCTTTGCTTCGCGGGAAGGAGGATTTTGAGGTTGAGGTCTATCCCTGTATGTTAGCCGCCTCCTGTCCAAAAGCGTGACCGTTCGAGTAGGACGGGGTTGGTGCTGCAAACAGTGTTGAGG
>JAIQFL010000557.1 GCA_020073365.1 Terriglobia bacterium
CTGCTCATCGCGTGCGCCAACGTGGCCAATCTTCTGCTGGTGCGAGCCTCGCTGCGCGAACGAGAATTGGCCGTGCGTGCCGCCCTGGGAGGGAACCGGTGGCGCCTCATACGGCAACTGCTGGCGGAAGCCCTGCTGCTTTCGGGGCTCGGGACGCTGCTCGGTGTGGGCATCGCCTGGCTGGGTGTCCGGGAACTGGCGGGTATCGCGCCGGCCAATCTTCCGCGCATCGAGTCCATCGCAGTCGACCGGCCCGTGCTGGCGTTTGCCGCGGCGGCCGGATTGATTTCAGCCGCCGTCTTCGGCGTTATTCCGGCTTGGCGCGCCGCGCGGCCCGACCTGATCCACGTCCTGAGAGGTGGGGGACACCCAGCCGGTGCCGCCTACGGCCGGCTCTTGCGCAACGGCGTCGTGATCGCCGAGGTGGCGCTCGCATTTGTGCTGCTGATCGGATCGGGCTTGATGTTCCGCAGCTTCCTGGCATTCGCGCGCATCGACCCAGGTTACGAGCAGCACGGCGTCCTGACCTTCTACGTGACACGAGACTGGCCATTGACCCGCCAGCAGGGGCGCCACGCGTTGCTGCGCGAGATCCAAGCCCGGCTAAGGGCCCTGCCCGGGGTCGAAAACGTGTTGGCTGG
Organism: Terriglobia bacterium; assembly: GCA_020073365.1. Classification (GTDB taxonomy): domain Bacteria; phylum Acidobacteriota; class Terriglobia; order Bryobacterales; family Bryobacteraceae; genus JAIQFL01. Next base: position 642 of record JAIQFL010000557.1, read on the forward strand.
CCTGTCTGTTCCACTCGCCAGCGGCTCTCGTCCGAGGAATGCTCCCCCAGCACCGCCGCAGCCGGGGCCGCCAAGCGCCGCGGGAGCCGAGTACCAACAGGTCCTGCCCGGATATTTCGAAACTCTCGACACGCCGTTATTGGAGGGACGCACCTTCACGCCGCAGGATGACGAGCCTGGGCGTAACCTGGTGGTGATCGACCAACTGCTCGCTGCCAGGGCCTTCCCGAACCAATCCGCAGTCGGAAAGCGCATTCTGATCCCCTTTCCGAACTCACCCTGGGCGGAAGTGATCGGGGTGGTCAAACATCAACGGCTTTTCTCATTGGCCGACCCTGGCCGCGAAACCATCTACTTCAGCGAGGGCTTCGCCGGCATCGGTGTATCCCGGTACTGGGCGATCCGGACGGCGGGCGATCCCGCGCGGTACGCGGCGGCTGTCCGCGCCGAGCTCGCGAAAGTCGACCGGCAACTGGTGCTTTCGAAGGTGCAGACGATGGAGTCGCTGGTAGATCGCGACCAGGCGGGGACGCGCTTCTCTCTCCTGCTGATCGGGCTCTTTGCCGCTATCGCGGTGCTGCTTGCGAGCGTGGGGCTTTATGGCGTGCTCGCCAGCGTGGTGCGCCAGCGGACTGCCGAGATTGGTGTTCGGATGGCGCTCGGCGCGGATCCCGCCAGCATCCTACACCTGGTGGTCGGCCACGGACTGCGCCTCGGTGCGCTGGGTATCGCGGTTGGCCTCCTCGCGGCGTTTGGCCTGACCCGCGCCATGAGCACCATGCTCGTCGGGGTGAAGCCGACGGATCCTCTCACGTTCGCGGCCATGGCCGTGCTCTTCCTGAGCATTTGCGCCGTGGCGTCGTGGCTGCCGGCGCGGCGCGCGGCGGGGTTGGACCCGACTGCCGCGCTGCGGGATGAGTGAAGGATCGATGGGCCGGACCCCGGTCGCTCCGTGGAACTCCCTCACGACTGACGCGGCGCGGCTTCCACAATGCTTTCGACCGCGCTCATCAGCTTGGCGCGATTGATCGGTTTCTCGATGTAGCCGTCCATCCCGGCGTTCAGGCACTTCTCCCGATCGCCAGCCATGGCGCAAGCGGTCATTGCCAGGATCGGGACATGACCACCGGTCGCGCGCTGGGCTTCCCGAATCCGGCGCGTGGCCTCGAAGCCATCCATCTCAGGCATGTGCACATCCATCAGGATGACATCGAACGAGCCCCCGGCAGCCAGGGCAACGGCTTCCCCTCCGTCGCCGGCTACCGTAACCGAATGGCCGCGATTGGCGAGTAGGCGCATCGCCAGCTTCTGGTTCACGGCATTGTCTTCGGCGAGCAGGATTGACAGTGGACGCTTGGGCGGCCGATCGGCATCCGCCATGGCCTCCGCCAGGCTGCCGACCGCCGTGGCGCCGATCAGGTCCGCGGCACACGGCTGGAGCAACGTCGTGAAGTGAAATGCGCTGCCTTTTCCGACCGTGCTCTCCACCCAGATCCGCCCCGCCATCAGCTCCACGATTCGGGAACAGATGGCCAGTCCGAGCCCCGTTCCCCCGTACTTTCGCGTGGTCGAGCTGTCAGCCTGCCGGAACGCCTCGAAAACCGCGGACTGCTTTTCCTCCGGGATGCCGATTCCGGTGTCCGCGACTGTCCAGCGCAACCACACGCCCCTTTCGGACGGTTGCCCGGGTTCGAGGATGACCCGGATGGAAATGCCTCCACGGCTCGTGAACTTGATGGCATTTCCCAGAAGGTTGAGGAGTACCTGGCGCAAACGCACCGCGTCGCCAACCACCCCTGGCGGCACCGCATCGTCCACCTCCACAACCAGGTCCAACTGTTTCCGGCTGGTCTGCGACCGGAGCAGGCGGGCGCAATCTTCCAGCAACTGACGGACGGAAAACGGCATGGGGTCGAGTTCCATGCGGCCGGCTTCGACCTTGGACAGATCCAGGACGTCGTTCAGAACGCACAACAGCCCGTCGGCGGAGTCCCTGGCGGTTTCGAGGTAATCTCTCTGTTCGGCCGTGAGCTCGGTGGCGAGAAGCAATTCGGTCATTCCGAACACTCCGTTCAGGGGCGTTCGGATTTCGTGGCTCATATTGGCCAGGAATGCACTCTTGGCGCGGCTGGCCTGGTGGGCTTGTGCGAGAAGAAGCTCGATCTCGCGATTTTGCTTGTCGACCGTAGCTTTCTCGCGCACCAGATCACTCGTCCGGGCGGCCACCGCATCCTCCAGCCGCTGCTGCTGGTCCAGCAGGTGGTGCACGCGGATGCGCCAGATCTGCCCCGCCGCCGCCAGCGCCACGAGCAATACAAATGTATCGAACCACCAGGTTTTCCACCAGGGAGGAAGAATGCGAAAGGCGAACCGGGCCGGATTCGCGCTCCAAACGCCCTGGGCATTGCGGGCGATCACCTCGAAGACATAGCGGCCGTGCTCCAGTCCGGGGTAGTCCACCACGCGCTGGGCCGTTTCGCTCCAATCCTTCTGCAGGTCGCGCAACCGATACCGGAAGCGCACATCGCTTTCGTTCCAGTAGGTGAGCGCCGTGAAACGCACTTGCATGGACCGGTCTCGAAACGCGATCTCCAGCGGTTTGGAGGGATCCACGGACTCTCTTCCGAAGGTCACCGCCGTCACCAGCGACGTGGGGGCTCGAGACGGCGCGGCCTTCGGGGACGGACGAAAATGGGAGATGCCGCGGCTGGTGCCGATCCACACGCTGCCGTCATCGTCTTCCAGAAAAGAATCGGCATCGCAGTCGTCCCAGACGAGCCCGTCATTGCGTCCGTAGTGACGCCAGGAATGCCCATCGAATACGTCCATGCCGCCGCCGGTGCCAGACCAGATCCAGCCGCGCCGGTCAGCGCGGATGAATACCAGGTGGTTGGAACGCAGGCCATCCTCGGTCGTGATGTTTTGGACAGCAATCCGCCCGTCCTGAAAAACCAGCTTGGAGATGCCCTTGTCCTCCCGATAACCCAGCCAAACGGCCCCGTCCGCCGCCTCCGTGAGATAAGAGATCTTGTTGGCGCTCAGGCCGTCCTTCATGGTGAGGCGGGACCATCGGCCGAAACGAAAACGCGCCAGACCGCGGTTGCCGGTTGCGTAGATGGACCCGCTGGCGCCGCGCACGACCTGGGTGAAGCTCTCGCCGTCCTCACCCCCCGGCGGGAACTGCGGTTCGAAGCGCAGCGAGGAGGCCGCCCCGGCACCGCGGTAGAGACCTTCGCGCGTGGCCACCCAGAGTCTGTCTTCCGGATCGAAGGCCAGACTCATGACCTTGTCGCCGGCCAAGCCGGCTTCGGCTCCGTAGCGGTGCACAAACCGGGTCCGGGGGTTCAAGACGGCCACTTCGCCCCGGCCCGTGCCCAACCAGATAGTTCCGTCGCGTGCCAGGGCCAGCGCGCGCACCGTCGTCCGATCCAGTCCGGCCTCCTTCCACTGGCGCCAAATCCGTTCCCCCCGAAGCAGGTAATTCAAGCCGTAATCGGTGCCGGCCCAGAGCGTCCCGAAGGGATCCCGGCGAATGCTCCAGATGGCTTCGTTGCTCAGGCCCTCCGCGTGTGTCCAGGCCTCCCATTGACCCGCCCCGACCCATCGCACCAGGCCGGCGCCGGAAAGACCGATCCAATTCGAACCCTCCCGATCCTGCAGAAAAGCTCCCACCGAATTGACCGGCAGGCCGTGGCTGGAATCGATTCGTTCCCAGCCATCGCCCCGGCGCATCGCCAAGCCCAGGTCGGTGGGCGCGAACAGGCGTCCCTGGTGATCCAGACTGAGCACCCCGTTGTCATAGGTGCTGGTGGGAAGTCCGTGGTCCATGGGCACGAACCGGCGGGCCCCCATGCGCAGCATGACGAGGTGCTCCGAGCTGCGAGCCCAAGTATTGCCCTCAGGGTCGGTGAGGATGGCGGTCCATGCCCCGCCAGGGATGCCCTCGGCGGGTCCGAAGGAGGTCACCGCATGACCGGCGCCGGGCGTCTGCCCGGATGCGCGCGCCGGGCACCCGATGTCGACGCGGAGGACCCGATTGCGGCAGCCCAGCCAGAGCACCCCTCGAGAGTCCACGTGTACGCCGAGAACCGGACCGGTATCCACCCCGATGTCCACAAATCCGGCCTCCGGGCGGGAGTTCGGATTCGCTGTCCGCACCACCAGTAGGCCTTTGTTGGTGCCGGCGTACAGAGTGCCCTGGGCGTCGGAAGCCAGAACCGCCCGGCCCAGAATCTCATAGTCGCCCAGGCCCGGGAACGATTCAAACCGGTCTCCTACGCGCCGCGCGATGCCGGCGCGGGTGGCCACCCACAGTGTGCCATCCAGCGTCTCGTGGAGGCCGCCAACCCAGGATGCGGGAAGCCCGCTGTCCATGAAGTAACCGCGAAACGCGGACCCGTCGTAACGGAACAGCCCGGATTGGGTGCCAACCCACAGGAAACCGGTGCGGTCCTGCAGCAGGCTTTGCACCACCAGATTCAGCAGCCCCTGTTCCAGGCCGTATGGTTTGAGGTTGAGCTGCTGGGCCAACAAGGCGCCTGAGAGAAGCAATGCAAGGGCAGAAGCTCGGACTGCCGGCCGTCCGACGTGGCTCCGCCTGGTATGGTTCAAACTCATCCTCTCTTTGCCATATCGGACGAAATTGCGGGATTCTCCATAGGGGGTGCCCAAAAAATTCGGGATGCTGCCATGGACGTTGGCGGGCGAAAGCGCGGGCCCCAACACATGGGGGGTGGAGACTTGGCAGGCGAAAGCGCCTGCACCACCACGACATGTTGGGGTCAGTTTTGGGCATCGGCGTAGCAATCGTGGGGAAAGCAGACGGGACACCGCTTCCATTTCAGAGGATGGATGGGGTCAAAGGGGCAGCGGCTGCCGGGGATGTGGAAGGGGAGCGG
>JAIQFL010000558.1 GCA_020073365.1 Terriglobia bacterium
AGACCCGCACCAACCGCTGCCAGGCCTGCAGTTCCTGTTCGCTGAGGGCCTGGGTGAGGTCCGAGATCACCACCAGTTCGAGCGGCAGCACGCGTTCGCGAACCCGGGTGCGGCGCAGGCCCCAGCGCCCCGCGCCGCCCGGAAACACGGCCTGCAAGGTGCTCTGGGGTGGGCCCTCCAGGCACGAGACCATACTGAGCTCGGCGGCGGTCTGACCCAGCAGGCGTTCGGGCGGGGCGGCCAGCAGACGCTCGCCGGCGCGGTTCACCAGGCGCAGACGCTGACGCTCATCGAACGCAAAAATGGCAACGTCGATTTCGCGCATCACGGTGCGCAGCAGGGTGGTGGCCTCCAACGCCCCCAGTCGTTGTTCGCGCAATGTGCTGCCCAGGGTGTTGACCTCGCGCATCACTTCGCCCAGCGCGTCGTCGGGACGGGGCGAGCGTCCGCGCACCGAAAAATCGCCCTCGCGCAGCGCGCCCAGGAGGTTGGAAAGGGTCTGCAGTGGAAACACCACCCGTTCCCGGGCCGCCAGGGCAAACCCCAGCCACGCACCAAGAATCACCACCGTAAGGGTGGCCTCGGTCCGGGTGGGGAAATCATATTTCCACAGAATCCAGAGGGCCGTCACAGACCCCGGCAGCCCGGATAGGAGGGCCAGTAGAACGACGCGCCCTTCGTGGCTGATGCGTGCGACCTTTTGTTGGGGAGGCATATAGTGGTACAGGCATTCGGGCCAGTGCTGTTTTCAGCTTACCCCTGTGGGCTTCACCTTCCGTGGCGCACTCGCCGTGCCCCGCGGCGTCGAGATGAGTCTCGACGCGGCACGCACGAGTGCGTGCGCCACGGTCCTACAGTCCGTATCTTTGCAGACGCCGGTACAGCGCGCTGCGGCTCAGGCCCAGCGCACTGGCCGCGTGGCTGACGTTGCCGTTGAACCGTGCCAACGCCTTCTTGATGAGCAAAGCTTCCACATCCTCGAGGCTCATTTCCTCCAGGCGGGGCGGCCCTTCGCGGCCCGCGCGAAGTCCCAGGTCAGCCGCGCGGATGGAATCGCCCTGGGCCATCAGCACGGCCCGTTCCACGGCGTGGTCCAACTCCCGCACGTTGCCGGGCCAGGCGTGCGCCAGCAGCGCCTTGATGGCGCCTTCGTCGAAGCCCGTGATCGGTTTCCGATAGTGTTCCGCATGCTGCCGCAAGAAATGCGCCGCCAGCACCGAGACGTCTTCGCGCCGGTCGCGCAGCGGGGGCAGCCGGATCTCGATGGTGTTCAACCGGAACAGCAGATCCTGGCGGAAGCGCCCCTCGGCAACCGCGGCATTCAGATCGGCATTGGTCGCCGAAAACTCGCGCACATCCACGCGGCGGGTTTTGGAAGAACCGACGCGCTCAAACTCCCCGGTCTCCACGGTGCGCAGCAGCTTGGATTGCAGCCCCTGCGAGATGTTGGAAATCTCATCCAGAAACAGGGTGCCGCCATCGGCCATCTCGAAGCGCCCTACGCGGTCGCTCTTGGCGTCGGTAAACGCGCCCTTCACGTGCCCGAACAGCTCGCTTTCAAACACCCCCTCGGCCAGCCCGCCGGTGTTGACGGTCACCAGCGGACGCGTGGAGCGCAGCGAGACCGAATGCAGGGTCTGCGCCACCAGTCCCTTGCCCGTGCCGTTTTCTCCCGTGATGAGGACATTGGCGTCGGAGGGGCCCACGCGCGAAATCACGTCCAGGACCGGCCGCATGGCCGCGGAACTCGCAATCAACTGCGGAAATCGTTCCGCGCGTAAAGCGCGGTTTTCGGCCTCCAGCCGTTGCCCCTTGCGGAGCGCTCGTCCCAGTTCGATCTGGGTCTTGAGAATGGCCGACAGCCGCGCATTGTCCCACGGCTTCTGGATGAAGTCGCGGGCGCCGCGCCGCATCGCCTCCACCGCCAGTTCCACGGACCCCCACGCCGTCATTACGATCACCGGCAGGGTGGTATCCAGCGTCTGGATGCGGTTGAGCAACTCCAGGCCTTCCTGCCCAGAGGTGGTGTAGCGCGTGTAGTTCAAGTCCATCAGCACGGCGTCGAAATCGCGCGATTCCACGGCATCGATCGCCGCCGCCGGCGAATTCACGGACTCCGCCTGGTAGCCTTCGCCCTTGACCAGGAAGCGCAACGCCTCCAGTACATCGGGCTGATCGTCAGCGATCAGGATGCAGGGCGTACGAGAATCGGGAGATTTCATCAGATCCTATTCATACCGCAAAGCGCGCACCGGGTCAGGATACCGCACTTAACGGACCAGACAGTATTTTCTTGCACAATATGAGTTTGCAAGCAGACGGGATATCCGAAGAGTGTCCGGTTATGGGATTGTCCGTTCACCTTCGACAGGCGTCCGTGACAGCGAGAGCGTCCAGGGCGCTAAGGTAGCGAAGAACCAGATCATGGCGCGACGTTGGGCAAGTTTTCGTCAATCCTGGACATGCGATCGGCGCGTGGCAGGTCGGGGCAAGCTGACATACAATAGGTGATGTGCGGTGGGATGGCCGAGTGGTTTAAGGCAGTGGTCTTGAAAACCACCGTTGTCGTAAGGCAACCGTGAGTTCGAATCTCACTCCCACCGCCATCGCGAGGTTTCGGTGTCGGGCCTTGATGGCGCCCCGAAGCCCGCTCCTCACTGTGCCGCCAAAGTAACGTGAAGCACTTCGCCAAACGGGCCGGTCCCTTGAATATTGAGGCGGCCCGTAATGTCGAGACTGGTCTGCCCCACGGTCACCGTTAGCGGCGCCAGGCCAGTGCGCTGCAGGTACCCGAGTGAGCCCGCCAGCGTCAGATCGCCGGCGCTCGTATGCAAAACCACGCCGCCCGCGGACTGGGCCGTGGGGAGCCAGGCTGCGGAGCCGGTGTTGACCAAGGTTGGCGTTACCTGGCACGTGCTGCCCGCGGGAACCGGAACCTGCCCGCCGTTTTCCACTGTTATGTCGAGGCCCGCGCACTGCACGTGGATCCCCGCAAACTCGCCGTTGGCATACTTCAACGGCCCGGAGCCGGCATACGGAGTCTGCGCCGCGGCCGTGACGGCGGCAAGAGCGACAAAGACAAGCTTCAGTTTCATGGCTACCTACTGCGCGATTCGGGGGAAGACCGGCTTAGGCTGGAGATCAAATCACTGTGGAGGGTCCATCATATCATCACACAGAGTCGACTACTATTTGCCCAGAAGAAAACCATGCTGCTTGCCGCTGCTGTCGAAGTACTCTCCCACGATGTCGCCTCGTGTGTTGATCCCAAACGCTCTCGTGAAAATGGCCCCGGTGCATCACGGCACTGTCCGCTTTCGCACCCCTTGACACCCGCCTCGCACCCATCTACAGTTCGGGTTGCGAACAAATTGCTCGTGGCGCCGGCGGGCACCCGGCGCAGCGCCGCCACCAGTGGCTCAGACTGGTTCCATGTTCTTGCAGGAGGTCTCATGCCAAGCTTTCCTCGTCTGGTCGCCGTTCTGATTTGCTGTAGCGGCCCGCTGTTCGCCCAGCCACTGCGCGACCTCGCCGTCCCGCGAGGCGTCCGCATCGGCACCGCGGTAAACCCTTCCCGTTTGAGCGAGGAGCTCTACGCAGATACACTCTCCCGCGAATTCAATCAAGTGGAGCCGGAGAACGCCCTGAAGTTCGGGCCCGTCCATCCCAGCCCCGCTGAATATAATTTCGGTCCGCCGGATTCGCTTGCGGCCTTTGCAAGCGGGCACAAAATGGTCATGCGCGGCCACACCCTGGTCTGGCACCGCCAGAATCCCGCATGGGTGACGAGCGGCCAGCACACTCCCGCCGAACTCGCCTCCATTCTGCAGGAGCATATTAAGGCCGTAGTCGGCCACTATGCCGGAAAGGTGTACGCCTGGGATGTGGTCAACGAAGGTTTTAATGACGACGGCTCCATGCGCAGCACCTTGTGGTTCGATGCACCCGGTATCGGTCTCAAAGGCACAGGCTACATCGAACAAGCCCTGCGCTGGGCCCACGCGGCAGATCCGCGGGCCCTACTCTTCTACAACGACTACAGTGCCGAATGGGTGAACCCCAAGTCCGATGCCATCTACAAAATGGCGCAGGACTTCCAATCCCGCGGCGTCCCTCTCGACGGGGTCGGCCTGCAGATGCACCTGACCGCGAATGCGCAGCCGCTTGCCGGCATGGAGGCCAACATCAAACGCATCACCGATCTCGGATTGCAGGTCCAGATCACCGAACTTGACGTCCGGCTCCCCGTCGAGGCCGAAGGAAAGGCAGCCGGGCCGGCGCTGGCTACCCAGGCGCAGATCTACCAGGACATCGTCGCCCTCTGCCTGAAGTATTCGCGGTGCACCGCGATCCAGACCTGGGGCTTTACGGACAAATACTCCTGGATCCCCGGCAGCTTTCGCGGCACGGGCGCGGCGCTCGAATTCGATGCCGTCTACCAGCCCAAGCCCGCCTACAACGCCATCCAGACCGCGCTTCGGTCCGCCACGCGGAAGTAGCAGCGCTATCAGACGAAGCTCCGCGCCGAAGCAAGCGGCAGGGCCGGACCGGTGATTTGGTAATGTGGTTCGCAGGGATTGTATGAACGACCGAAGCCAGCAGGCATGCGTAGTAATCAAGCGGGGAGAAACGCACCGTGGGAAGCAGGATCTCGACTATTTCGAGGGAGTTTCCGCGCAGACCGCGGGGTCGAAGGGGCTTTGCTTGCACGTGGTCACCATCCCGCCGCAGGGCCGGGCGAAACCGCATTTGCACCAGAGCCATGAAAGCGCGGTGTATGTTCTCTCCGGCGAAGCCGGCATGTGGTACGGCGATGGACTACGCGAGCACGTGTGGATGAGGACCGGGGACTTCGTTTATATTCCGGCCAACATGCCGCACCTGCCTTACAACGCGAGCAACACGAATCCTTGCGTGGGCCTGATTGCGCGAAGGGACCCCAATGATCAGGAGGGCGTCACTCTCCTGGACGTTGCGGACCCGGGCATCGCCGGCCGGTAAGGGCGGATGCGCCCGGAGACCCGACCCACGTGAGGACGCCCGTGCAGCTTGCTACGTTGGAGGTCACGGCATTCTGTCAACATTGCCGCCCGACGGATTGACCAAGGAGCACAAGGATCATGCGTGTAACGACGATAATTTTCATGCTGGCAGCCGGCGCGCATCCGGCCCTCTTCGCTGCCGAGCCGGTTCTCATGCCGATGCCGGTCAAAGCGCAGGCCACGCCCGGAAGGTTTGCGATCGATGCGAATTTCGTGGTGGAGACGGTTGGCGGCGCCAACGCCCGCCTGGCGCCGGCAGTCCACTCGTTTCTGGCGCGCGTGTCGCGCCAGACAGGCGTCTTGTACGCGCCGCTTCCTCCGCCGCCGGCGGATGCGCGGCGATTGGTGATCGACTGCGCCGGCGGGCCGGAGTACCCGGTCCTGGGCGAGGATGAGTCTTACGTCCTGGATGTCTCCGATACGGAGGCCCGCATCCAGGCGGTGACCGGCGAAGGCGCCATCCACGGCCTGGCCACCTTCGCTCAGC
>JAIQFL010000559.1 GCA_020073365.1 Terriglobia bacterium
GTGTACGATACCATCCGCGACCTCCGCATGCCGGCCACCATCAACGCCAGTTTCCAGGGGACGGTGAAGGAGTTCCAAAGCTCTTTCCAGAACCTCTCGATCCTGCTTCTGGTGGCCATCCTGGTGATCTACATCGTGCTGGGCATCCTGTACGAGAGCTTCATCCACCCCATCACGATTCTCTCCGGCCTGCCCTCGGCCGTCTTCGGCGCGCTGCTGACGCTGGTGCTGTTCAAGAAGCAGCTCGACCTGTTCGCGTTCGTGGGAATCATCATGTTGTTCGGCGTGGTGAAGAAGAACGCCATCATGATGATCGATTTCGCCATCGATGAGCGGAAGAGGGGCGGCACCGCTTACGACGCGATCTGGCAAGGCTGCCTGCTGCGGTTTCGGCCCATTATGATGACGACGGTGGCGGCGCTGTTCGGAACTCTTCCGATTGCGTTAGGTTACGGCGAAGGCGCCGACGCCCGCCAACCGCTGGGCCTGGCGGTGGTGGGCGGCCTGGTAGTGAGCCAATTCCTGACGCTCTACATCACGCCGGTGATCTACCTGTACCTGGAACGTGCACAGGAGTGGCTGAGCGGAAGCCGCGCGGGAGTGGAGGCGCCGAAAGAGGTAGTGGCCGGGTAAGCAACGGCGGAGACCAGGAAAAGCCTCGGTCCTCGTCCCCACGGCGAGCCCCCGGTCAGCCCAGCCACACCTCACCAGGTTGTGGGCTCATCGAGCAAGTCCAGAACTTGGCAGGGGCGTCGCTGATCTTTTCCACCTACGTGGGGAATCAGACCGCCTTTGCCAGTGCGTTAGTGCTCGCTCCGGACGGCAATGCGATTCTGGCGGGCGGCGGCATGCTCTACCGCGTGAAAGGGAATGGTTCGGCGTTACTGACTACGGGCAGCCTTCCCGGCGTAATCTGGTCGCTGGCGGTGGATGGCACGGGCAGCATTTACGCAGGCGGGCAGGCCTATAACAGAGTCCCGCCGTTCCCCACCACCGCGGGCGCTTTCCAGACCAGAGTGGTTTCCGTGCCCTCTCTGCCCGGAACGATGGGCAACATCGGCGATGGAGATGGCTTTGTCACCAAGCTCGATTCCCAATTCAACATCCTGGCCTCCACGTTGCTTGGGGGAGAGGCGCCGGATGAGACGGTCGCCCTGGCGATCGCCGCCAATGGCAACATCATCGCCGGCGGCTCCACGTATTCCAAAGCATTCCCCTCGCGCGGCGCGGCGCAAGGATCGTTCTCTCCCGGTACCGGCTTCGTCAGCGAACTGACTCCCGATCTTTCGAGCCTGATCTTCTCCACCTATGCGGGAGACACGCGGATGTTTGTCGTCACGGCCATCGTTCCCACCGCGGATGGTGGACTGTTGTTTGCGGGCGCCACGCAATCGCCGCCCTATTATTCAGGCGGCTATTTCTTCAGTCCGCCCAGTTCGCCCGGAGGCGTGTTTCCTTCTGACGGCATCCAGGGATTCGTCGTGAAGGCCGGGGTCGAAGCGGCGGCGCCGCGCATCGATCGCACCGTCAACGCCGCCAGCCAGTTGGGCGTTCCGCTCTCTCCGGGTGCGGTCTTCCAGGTCGAAGGCGACGGTTTCGGCGACGACGCTACCCCTGTGGTTGACTGGCAGCGCGCTCCCCTTGCTATCCCAAATCCGGACTGCACTGACCGCTATGCTGCCCGCGGATTTCACCGTGCAAGGAGAGGCCACGCTCATCGTCGAGTCCGGCGGCAGCCGCTCCCATCCGTATCTGGCGCCCGTAGCCACCGCCGCGCCTGGTGTCTACTCGGTGGATGGGACCGGCCTGGGGCAGGGCTATATTCTGAACCAGGACGGCACGCTCAACTCGCCCGGCAATCCGGCGAAGGAAGGCTCGCCCATTACCAATCTGTGCCACCGGTGTAGGCCCCATCACCTTCGACCAAGGATACGCGGTCACGGCGTCTCCCGTGAACGTGGACATCGGCGGGTTCTATGCCAAATGGAATCGCGGCCAGACTGGGCCCGGTTGCCGGGTTGCCCGGAAGTGTGTACCAGATTTCGGTGTACGTGCCGCGGCCTTCCGACTTCGCCGCCTCCAATCCTAACCTCAAGGATTTCGTGATGCCGCCGGTGGTGGCCGTGAGCCTGGACGTGAATGGGGCCAGGAGCCAGGCGGGGCTGGCGCTTTCGGTGACGCATTAGGGCAGTTCCGTCAAAACCCAAACCACCATTTCTCCTTGGCCTGCATCCACAACCTCCCACCTGGCCCGCCAATTTGGCCTCGTTCCGTCAAATCACCTCGCAACCCACGAACCGCCCATCCGCACCCGCCCCCGTCCTACTCAATCACCAGCAGCAGATCCTTGGCCTCCATATGACCACCCGGATGCACCAGCACCTGTTTCACCGTCCCTCCCACCGGCGCATACACCGTGCTCTGCATTTTCATCGCCTCCATCACCAGCAGCCGGTCACCCTATCTTGATCTGCTGGTTCAGTTCCACCGCCACTGTCGAAACCACTCCCGGAATCGACGCGCCAATCTGGCCCGGCTGATTGGGATCGGCCTTCGGCCTCGCGGGCTCCTTCACTTCCAGTTTGCGATCGCGGATGGTCACTTCACGCGGTTGGCCGTTCAATTCGAAAAACACCGTGCGGGTCCCGTCGGGATGCGGCTCGCCCACCGTCAGGAACTTGATCACCAGGGCCTTGCCCGCTTCCAACTCCACCACGATATCTTCGCCGCGCTCCATGCCGTAGTAAAACAAGGGCGTCGGCAGCACCTCCACATCGCCGTAAGCCTGGCTGGCACGCGCGTACTTCAGGAAGACCTCGGGATACATGAGGTAACTGAGCACCTTGTCGCGGACCTCGTCGAGCGATGCCGCCCTGTGTTCGAGGCCTTGGGACGCCAGACCTTCGCAGCCGGACTCCTGCCGTGGCAGGCCAACGCCGTGAAACTCTGCGGCAATTTCATGATCGCAAGCATGCTCGAAACCTTCGGAGAAGCGTTCACCACCATGCGCAAAGCGGGGGTCGATTGCCATCTCTTCCTGGAAACCATGACCGCGCTGTTCGGGTCTCCCGTGTCCGCAAACGACGGACGCATAATGGCTGACGAGCGCTTCGAGCCCGCCGGCTTTGCCTTGACCCTGGGACTCAAAGACGTGCGTCTGGTATTGGAAACCGCGCAGGAATACGCCTCGCCGATGCCCCTGGCCAGCCTGATTCGCGACCATCTGCTCTCCGCCGTGGCGCACGGTCAGGCAGACCTCGACTGCTCCAGCATCTCCCGCGTCATCGCGCGCAACGCCGGGCTCCCCTGACGGCACCGCCGCTTGCGACGGTGCAGATGACCACGCGATCGCCGACTTCAATCGAGGAAAGACAAAACATCATCCGCACATCCGCCCGCTTCAGAGCCCTGATCGCATTCGAAAGATGTCGCGCACGCAAGGGAAGCCGTCCGGCCGCCGTGGCGGCATCAATTGAGTCGGCGACACACATCTTGAAGTGTGCCGGCTGCGTTAAGTGGGCCCTCGCGAATTTGAACATGGCGTCGTATCACTCTATTCATTGCAGTAGAAGTGGGATCCGTGTACCGGCAACAGAGGTCCACTCGGACGCCAATCTAATCCGAGTTCCCGAATCAACGGGGCGTACTGACTCGAATCAGAGGCTGTGCCGTTCCTCCGCCGTTGTATCTCGTCACGCCAATTGACGCCTATCTCCCCGCCGGCAGCGTTACAGATGCCCTTCTCCTTCATCATCTGCGAGAGTCGTTCGCGAACCTCGCAGTTGATGCCTGGCGATTGTGGAACAGGTAGAAGCTGAAGCTGATCATGTCCGAAATCCGCGATGCTAACACCCAAGACTGCCAGGAGTTCCGAGTTCGCGACAAAGTCAAAGGTTTGGTTCGTGACGTGCAGACGGTAGTCTCGCCAAGAACCTCTGAAGAACTGTTTCCATCGTTCCACTGCAAGCTCATCTCCACCAACAGAGACGAGCGCCTGCCTTAAGTTGGCCGAGGACAAGCCAGCATGCAGAAGTTGACGTACCTGTGGATCGGCCGCAGGCAAGGAGTACCCTACAACTGCTAGAACTTCCGCCTTTGCCAGAACTTCTAAGGCGCGAGCCCACGTCGCTCGCAGAACGGGATGCTGTAAGTCTTTTGCCCATGTGGGTGGCACGATCAGCGGCCGTTGAGGAGCACCGCAGCTCTTGCAGCTACTGGCGTTCAACTCCACAGTTCCGTAGTCCTGCTTGTCAGTTGGTCTATATTCGAGTGGTGCTACAGCGACCCTATCAGCCTCTTCGCAACCACGATTTGAGCACTGCATCCAGTTGATCGAGCCATGCAGCTTGAGGATTTCAACACCACCACAAGCATTAGGTTCGTACGTGAACGGAAGCCCGAGACAGTAACTGCAATACTCAAGAATGCAATCGTAGTTGAGCGTGATGATCGCAGAGGGTTGCCCGAGGCGCCAGATTGCTGCCAATAATCGCTTCTGGGGCGGTCCGAAGTGAACCCCCACCCATTCACCGGATTCTGGACCAGGGAGCCGTATCGCTTTCACGAGAACGGCCTCAATAAACCGTTGGACTGACGCCGTCGACGTCTCTGTTAAAGCTGGCAGATTGGGCAGCGGAACGAGCTTCCTGAGTTCAGAAATAGAGAGAACATTCTCGATGTTATCGAGATCCTCTTCCGTAATTTGGAAATGGGCTCGCAGGGCGCCGTAGAGATCAAGGGTGTCAGAGATATGTGGCTTGACATCATCAGCGAAGATTCCCCGTGCTAGATAGTCGCGCCCCCGATCGACGAACCCCCGCATAAGTGGCGCACCCACTGAAGCACTGGCACCTGCACCAAGCAAGACTACGGCAGCTTTCGGCCGTAGCGAGAGCCTGCTGCTAAAGGACGGCTGATCGCTGCTTTGCTTCGGTCTTATGCCCCAGAAAGCCATGTGAGCTCACGTTGTCAAATTCAAATATCTTCGTGTCTAACTGCTCAACGACATCAGCGCGCGGTGCGCCATCTGTCACCACTTCTGCCCTGAAACGTTAGCCAAGCTCTTGCAATCATGATCAGAGTATCATACCTCTCGTGATCGCCGACAGAGACCGATGATCCCACTACGCAACCCGAACCTTGTGTCAACCCGCGCCCGCTCAGGGTTCCCACGATGCCCGTCGGAAGCAGCCCGCCACCAGTCCTACGAAAAACACCCCCATGGAAGCCTCGCCATATCAACAACTTCCATGCCCGGCACCCAATGCGTCTCAGTAATAAAATCGCCGCCGCGCGGAGCGCCTTTTCATCCGTCCCGGTGACGGCCTCGTTAGGGGCCGTGTAGTTGAGTCATTTACTGGCCAATCTGTGCTTATTTTTCACCAGCAGGCCCTTGGCTGAGCTTTTCAAAGAGATGTCGGATGCGAGTGAGTCGTCGGGACAACAGAAGGTATTGTTTATTTGCG
This sequence comes from Terriglobia bacterium, assembly GCA_020073365.1. GTDB lineage: Bacteria > Acidobacteriota > Terriglobia > Bryobacterales > Bryobacteraceae > JAIQFL01. The sequence goes on from JAIQFL010000559.1 coordinate 5,466, forward strand.
CTGGACGGGGGCAAGAGTTGGCGATGCAGTTCCATGAGGCAGAGAGCGGACGTGAGAGC
>JAIQFL010000115.1 GCA_020073365.1 Terriglobia bacterium
CCGGTGGTGCCCATCGCCATCGTGGGGATGCGCCCGTTGCTGCCGATGGGCTCCATTCACATCCGCAGCGGCCGGGTGGCCGTGCGCATCGGCGACCCCATTGCGACCGAAGAGTTGAAACTCTCCGACCGCGTGGAGTTGACCCAACGGCTGTACACGGCGATCTCGGGACTGCTGGAGGAAGCCACACCGGCAGAGCGGCCAGTGCCCCATTAAGGCGGGGCGCTAAAATCGGAGAGTGAGACTCTATCTGCTCGTGGCCGTGCTGTCGACGGCTGCACTCCTTTCGGCCGCCGAGTACAGCACCTATATTGGTGACGCCAACGATTACCATGTGGCTCGTACCATTGCCGATTCCGTGGGCAACACCTACATCGCGGGGAGCCGGGTCCTGGCGAGCCAGACCTCCGAGATCTTCGTGCTGAAGCTGGACACGACCGGCAAGATTGTCCTGTTCGCCACCCTCAGCGGCAAGGGGAGCGACTCAGCCAACGACCTCGCGCTGGACTCGGCCGCCAACATTTATATCGCGGGCGCTACTTCCTCTGCGAACTTTCCGCTTCACAATCCGTTTCAATCCACGCCCGGGCCCGGCTTCCTAGTGAAGTTCAGCCCGGATGCCAGCCAGTTGCTCTACTCCACATACTTTCCGGCCGTGGTGAAAGCGCTGGCGGTGGATTCCGCAGGGAATGCCTACGTCACCGGGAACACGTTCTCGCCCGACTTCCCGGTGACCCCCGGGTTGCCCGCCGGACCGGCCACGCGGGGCATCGCGGCGGCCTCCGGCGCATTCCTGACCAAGATTTCCGCGACCGGCGAACGCATCCTGTATTCGGCACTGATGGTCGGCCATGGCAAAGACTGCGGCGGGGGCAGCAGTTGCTTCACGAGCTTCCGCAACACCATCGGCGTGGCGATTGCCTTGGACCCCTCCGGCGCCGCGTATATAGCCGGTAACACGGATACCAATGACCTGGCCACTCCGGGAGCGATGCTCACCAAAGGCACAGGGGCGTTTGTCGCCAAGGTGAACGCTGCCGGAACAGCCCTTTCGTATCTCACCTACGTGGGGCCAACCTACTACCCGTTTGTTCCATTCACCAATCCCGCGAACACGGCGCGAGCGATCGCGGTGGATGCCAGCGGCAACGCCTACGTCGCCGGGTCCACGTTCGACCCCATACTTCCCACCACCAAAGGGGCGTACCAGACCACTTACAACGGTCCCACCAACCCGACCCCGCCTAATCCACTGCCGCCACCTGACGCCTTCGTCGTAAAGCTCAACCCCGGCGGCACCGGCGTGGTTTGGGCGACGTACATCGGCGGGAAAGACGCGGACGTAGCCAACTCTGTGGCGCTCGACCCCTCGGGCAACGTTTGGGTGGCCGGCACCACCGCTTCCCAAGACTTTCCCAACACTCAGGGATGGTCGCAAGGCGGCGACTTCGTAGTGGCCCTCAATGCCACGGGGTCATCGCTGCCCTACGCCGCGCGGTTCCCCAACGACAGCGTGGCGCAGTCGGTTGCCGTAGACGCCGCGGGGTTGGTGCATGTCGCGGGCTCGACCGGCCTGGTCTCCGCCATCGCGCCGGCACAGCCTCCGGTGGCGCGGATCGTCGGAATCGCCAACGCGGCGGCCGGTCCCGCCACCGGCCGCATCGTGCCCGGCGAGATCGTCGCGATCTACGGGCCGCACATCGGCCCGGCGACGCCTGGCGCCGGCGGTGTACAGGTCTCGATCGGAGGCAGGGACGCACCGGTGCTGTACGCTGCCGATTCCCAGATCAACGCGATCGTCCCGTTTGGTGTGGACGGACGATTCTCGGCCGCGGTTCACGTGGTCTTCAAGGGCGTCACTGGTCCCGATTTCCTGGCCGGCGTGAGTGCCGCCGACCCGGAAGTCTTTCGCAACTCCGAGGGCTACGCCGCCGCCATCAACCAGGACGGCACCATCAACTCGCCGGACCACCCGGCGCAGGGAGGTTCGATCGTCTCCATTTGGGTAACGGGCACGGGCTACGAGCCGTCTCTTGACGGGAGAGAAGGACAGGTCGCGGCCAGCGCAGAGGACTTCGATTGCTGCGAGGTGGATGTGATGGGAGTCCGGGCCGACGTGCTTTACGGCGGGACCGCGCCGGGGTTGGTGGTGGGAGTTGTCCAGGTGAACTTCCGGGTTCCCGTGCTGGAATTTTTCGCCGCCCAGCCGTACCTCGAGTTGACGGTTCAGGCCGGCGGTCAATCGTCGTTGCCGGTACGGATCTATGCCAGGCAGTAACACGCACATTCCTGCCTGTGTGTCCGGCCGGTTGGGTGCGTGCCTGCTTTGGGTTTCGGCTATGCACGCGGCCCCGCACGATCCCTGGGTGCGGGTTCGCTCGGCTAATTTCGAGCTGTTCACCACGGCTGGGGAACGCGGAGGGCGCGACCTGAGCCGGTACTTCGAACAGGTGCACAGCTTCTTCCAACAGGCCTTCAGCCTGGACGGGAGCGGTGGCCTGCCAGTACGCATCGTCGTATCTTCTCAATACTATGGGGCGATCATGAGGGCTCCCAGGAGGCCCCGAGTTGGAGAATCTTTGCCCCCTGGTGAATGAGATCCGCTAGCGAGGGGATTTTGTGGACACCACCGATGCGGTCGCGCAGGTAGTCGAAGAAGTTTACCCCCAATTTCTTGGCCGTACCGAGGAGCGTCTGAAAGGTGTCCCAAGCCTGGGCGCCTTTCACAGATCGCGGCCCGTAACTCACCACCCGTTTGCGCACCCGTCCACGGGCCTCTAACTCGACTGGGTTGTTGTGCAAGGGGATCTCGGGATGCCGCAGCACCATCAGCAACTGTCCTTTGTTGGCTTTGGTCTTGGCGATACGTTGGTCCAGCGCCGCATATCCCGTCACGGTGGAGAATAACGTATCGAACACACCACTCAACCGTATGGCTTCGACAGCGCTGGGCTTCTCCCGGTAGGCCAGCAGCTCCTTGTAGTAATCCCAATACCGCTTCCGAAATGCGTCCAGCAACTGGCCATGACAGGCCACACAGGGTTCCAGATTCTTGTAGTGGCGCCCATCATGAATCCAGCATAATCCCAGTTCTTCGGTCACCAGCTTGAACTGCTTGGCGTCGTCGCAGATCAGCAGTCTCACCACCGGATGGCCGACCTCGGCGTGATAGGCGGCGATGGCGGTCGCCTCCACGATGCGGCTCCGCGCGGTCGCTCCCAATGGGGGCATCTGTTGATTCAGTCCGTTCTCCAGTTCCGTTTCACTCAACTCTTGGTCCCACGGCAGATGGCGCACTTGTTCCAGCGTCCGTTGGGAAACCTCAAACTGGCGCAGCAACGCCAGCGCTTCGTCATTGATACGGAACACTCGCTCCCGTCGATTGCGCAGCACATCGATCACCGTCAGCCGGTCTTTCCGCTCGGTGGTGAAATAAGCCGTGTACAGCGGGTTGCAGATTACCTGACAGTGCCAGTTGACACCGCCCACGCGCGTGCCTGTGTCATCTATATGCTGCCACGGACTACTGCTCAGCCCGGCTTCCACGATCTCTGCCTTCTCCTGATGGAAGACCTCGTGGCCCTCGGTCAGGAAATGCGAAATCTGGCCCGCCGAAATGAGAATCCCCATGTTGGCAAACCATTCGACGATCTTCGGCTCGGTCATGTGGCATAGATGCGCGAACATCACGCACAAGCTTCTCACGTTCGGTCCAAATTCGCCGCGGTAGCCGTCCGGTAGCGGGGCCAGATACGTCTTGCGCGCCGACGCCGAGTAGTATTTCTTCCTGAGAAACCTCACATTCTCGGTGACGATCCGTAACTCTTGTACCACCACCGCCTCGTAGCCCTTATCTTCCGCATCCAGCGGAATACTCGCCCGATCCAGATCCAACTTCACTTCTTTGTCGATCTGAATGTCGTTCAGCTTCGCTCGCTTGGTCCAATCCTTGGGCTCCTGCCGCTCTTTTTCCGAGGAGTGGGTCTGTTGGCGCGGCGAACTCTGCGGCGGCTTGCCGCCCTTTCCTCCGCCACCTTGGCCCAGTCGTAAGCGCTCCCGCAAATAGGCGTTCTCCTGGTGGGCCTTCTTCAGTTCTCCGCGCAAATCTTCCACCAAGTTCAACAGCAAAGCAACGATGGCGCGCGCACGCTCATCTTCAATGCCCGCCAGATCGATCTTCTGTACCTGATCGAACAGCGCATCCATCCGCGTTGCCTGGGACGGATTCGCCGGATTCTGTTGATCGCCACCCATCCATTGGATCGTAGAACTAGAGAGGGCATGCTGTCCAGCGAAAAATCATAAAGCTTTGTTAATGTTCCCCGAATCATTGAGAAGATACCGTGATTTTATGCTGGCAGCCCAGTTCGAGTTGGGGCTGATACCGCAGAATCTCCCGAACCATCTCCGCGTTTCCATGCCACGCCGCCCATTCGAGAGGTGTCATGTCATACTCGCCCGTTGCGTCCACCGGCCAGCCCGCCTCCAGCATGAGCCGCACGGCGGCGGTATTGTTGTTTTGCGCGGCATCCGGAAGCCGGCGCCGGTCCTCGTCCGTTTGTGTCTCAAGCAAATTCGGATGAGCGGCAAGCAGCGCGAGGAAGGCGCCCTCGTCACCCAGGTCACACGCCTGTCGGAGTTTCACATCCTCCGGGGTGCGAGACATAAGGAGTTGGAAAACCTCCTCATGGCCAAAGTCGCGGGCAACCAGGTGTGGAGTTCTCTTTGGTCCGAACATCTGATTGTAGATTGTGCCTCCGCTGCGGGGATCCTGCTTCGGGAAATACACTTCGGAGACGCGCATTCGGATGCAGTCGGGATCGGCGTCGAGGTGCCGCCCGACCAGTCCCAGATCGCCGAGAGCGGCTGCCATGAGGATGTCGGTCCGGCACTCGCGGGCCACCAGGTAGCGGGCGATGTCCTGACGGTCCCGCGGGTAATGCCGCGCTTGAACCACGCGCAACATGTGCTGGGCCGGCGTAGATTCGTGTTGGAAGTCGCGCGCATCGATGTCGGCTCCGTGCTCGAGCAGGTACTGCGCCGTCTCCACTGTGGAAGCGAAGTGCAGCGGCGTCTGGCCGTTGGCGCCGCGGGCGGCGGTGACGCCGGGATCGGCCATCACCATTTCCTGCAGTTCCCCGAGCAGTCCCAGGCGTGCCGCCGAGTGCGCATCCAGCCTGGCGCCGCGCTCCATCAGGAATGCCGCCATACCGGGCGCGCACTCGTCCAGAACGCCGATGCCCCCGGCCCACCATCGGCTTCTCGCATTGATATCGGCACCGGCGCCCAGCAGCACATCAATCGTCTGGCGGTCGGTTCTCTGCACGGCTGCCAGCAGGGCCTGCATGCCGGCACCGTAACCGGTCAAAGGTTCGTTGAGCTGGGCCTTCAACTCCGGATGGTCTTCGAGGAGGCGGGCCACCCTCTCCGCGTCGCTCGCCGAGACCGCCGCCAATAGCATCCGGGCGGGCTCGAGACCGCGTACCAGGGATTCCACATGCTCCTTCAGCTTGGTCCAAGTGGCAAAGCCGTAGTCGTGGGCAATAACGTGTTGAGCATCCGCGAGCTTCAAACTCGCGGGCGCGGAGAACGAAACCAGAGGACGGAAGCGCTCTATCGCAGCGGCGTCACCCTGTTGGCACTGGCGCAGCAGTTCTTTGGCCTGTTTTTTGAGGTGTTCGAGGTTTGGCTTTTCGGGCAATTCGCGAGACATCACTCCTCCTTCATATGGCCCGATGTCCGCTATGACGGGCAGAAGTGAGGTTGATGTTCGGTACTACCCAACAGATCAGGTGGGATCGTCCCTTCCCGCGGACGGGATGCACCCTGGCTTGCAGTTCCCAATATAGGGCAAACCGCCGCCCGCGTGCAAGCAAAAACTGAAGGCATGTTGCCGAGATCCGGCACGATTTATATGATAGTTCGTCAGAAGATCATAACCTGGGGTTGATCAACTTCAAAGTGTGGAGGGATTTTATGTTTTCCGAAAGACGTTGGATGTTGTTTTGGATTTCGGCGTCGCTGGCGCTGCTGATGGGGGCGGCGGCATCCGCGCAGTCCGGCAATGCGGAGATCACCGGCGTGGTCAAGGATCCAAGCGGCTCGCCCGCAGCCGGCGCGGCGCTCTCGCTTACCAATCAGGATTCGGGCGTGGCTCGCTCGGTGGTGGCCGACTCCGAGGGGCGCTATCGATTCCCGGCGATTCTGCCGGGCCGGTACTCGCTCAAAACGGAAGCCACGGGGTTCCGGACAGAGACCGTCACGGACATCGTGCTGAACATCGGCACCCACCTGGACAAGGACGTTACGCTCACGGTCGGCAGCATCCAGGAATCGATCACGGTCACCGGCGAGGTGCCTCCCATCGACACCACCAAAGGGGACGTCTCCGGGGTGGTGACTCAACATCAAATCGATACCTTGCCGGTCAACACGCGCCAGTATCTGAATCTCGCGCTGCTGATGCCGGGAACCACGCAAGATGCTTCCCGGACGTTTTACAACAACGTTGAAATCGGGGGCGGCGGCCGCTTCTACGCCAACGGTTTCACGGTCGACGGCGTCACCAACACCTGGGCCGAACAGGGCGAGCCGCGCCAGAACTTCCCGGAAGGCGCCGTGCAGGAGTTTAAGGTGAACACCAACCAGTTCAAAGCCGAGCAGGGCTTGGCCATGGGCGGCGCGGTTAATGTCATCACCAAGAGCGGTACCAATGAGTTCCACGGCGAAGTGTTCGAATACTTCCGCGACTCGGCTCTCAATAACGACAACAAGTTCACCCAGCAGGCCCTGCAACTGGTGGGACAGACCGGAAAGGCGCCGTTCGAGCGGAACCAGTTCGGCGGCGATGTCGGTGGGCCGATCTGGAAGAACCGGACGCACTTCTACGCCGCGTACGAAAGGACCGAGACGGACGATTCCTTCACCCTGTTCGCCGCGGCGTCGCACCAGTTCTATTCGGCCAACGAGGGCGTGATCGACAAGCCCAGCCACGACCAGATGTTCAATCTGCGGGTGGATCACCAGATCTCCAACGCCCAGCATGTCTTCGCGCGGTATTCGCAGGAGTGGAACAAACAGACCTGGCAAGGGTGCGGCAACGCGGTGGAATCCAATTGCTACGACGGCCTGATTCCGCGCCACTCGTTCGTGGCCGGCCACACCTGGACGCAGCGATCCTCCCTGGTGAACGAGTTTCGTTTTCAGTACGCCTACTCGTCCTATCAGCTTGGACCGTCGGGCTTCCCCATCTTCACGGACATCGGCAAGTACCCGCCGGAGAGGCTCGCCCAACTGCAAACCGTCTACGTCTTCCCCAGCTTTCGGTATGGCCAGGGTTACGGCGAACTCGGAATCGAGACGCGCTGGGAGGCTAAGGACGACCTCAGCTACGTGAAGGAGAACCACACTTTCAAATTCGGCTTCGACTTTAGCCACATTCCCTTCGCCGATGACACGGTCATCAACTATCAGGGCACGTGGACCTTTGCGACGGACCAGCTTTTCAACCCCAAGGACCCCAGCACCATCGCGAACCTGAAGAACCCCACGCAGTTCACCGCCGCTATTCCGGGCCAATATACGCCGGTGCCCGTCTCTCAATACTCGGCTTATATCCAGGACGACTGGAGAGTCCGTAAGGACTTGACCGTGAGCCTGGGGCTGCGATGGGATAAGGAGGTCGGTTCCTACAACGAGGACGTAAACCCGGCGTCATTCTCCAGGCCGATTCCGTTTATCGGCAACCCGGCCGACCGTGGCCAGTCCAGGAACTTCGGTCCACGTTTCGGCCTGGCCTGGAACGTGCGTGGAAAGGATACGGATGTGATTCGAGCCGGATTTGGAATCTACTACAACAACATCCAGACGCTGCTGAATTTCCCGGAAAACCGGAATATCACGCAGTGCAACGTGCTGATTGCGAATCCCTCCTATCCCAACCCCTACGGCAGCCAAAGCCCGACGGCGTTTTGTTCGAGCTCGCCGCCGACCGTTACGGTCCTCGATCAGCATTTCGCGATGCCGTATTCGGAACAATTCACACTGGGGTATTCACGGGAGATTACGCACGACTTCTCCATCCATGTCGACGGGGTGTACATGCACACGCTCAAGGATTGGCGCACCTTCGACATGAACTACCCGAACGCCGCCGGCGCCCGCCCGCTGCCGGATTTCGCGCGCATCCTCGACCACCAACCGCTTTCGCAGTATAAGTACCGCGCCATGTACGTGCGCGCCGAGAAGCGTTTCGCCAGGCATTACCAGTTTCTGGTCTCGTACTCGCTGGCCTCCAACCGGGATGACAATCCGCAGGCCCAGGTGACCAACCAGAATAACTACAACCTGGACTGGGGCCCGTCCAACATCGATCGGCGCCACACCCTGGTCGCCAGCGGTTCCGCGGACCTTCCCTGGAAGTTCAATGTCGGCGCCATCTGGCAGATCCGGTCTTCCATGCCGTTCAGTGCTTTTTCGACCGTGCAGGTTGACGGCGTAACCCAATACATCCCGGGTCTCACGCGCAACATGGGGAACCGTGACAACGGCGCCGTTCTCGCCGCCGTGAATGCATACCGCGCCAGCCTGGCGACTCCGCTCCCGGCAATTCCCGCGTCGCAGATCGACGGCAGCCGCTTCAACAGTTTCGACCTGGTCATCTCGCGGCCCATTTACGTCCGGGAACACCGGCGGATTGAATTGAAGGGACAAGCCTTCAACCTGTTCGGCGTCACCAATTTGAGCGGCGGCCCGACCTCCTCCGCCAGTTCGGCGAACTTCGGCAAGATCCTGGGCGCGTCCAATCTACAGCAGGCGGAGTTGGCGGTGCGCATCGCTTTCTAAGAACATCGGCAACGAGCGAGCGTGGAATCGCGGCGCTCGTTCGTGGCGCGGCTAAGGCGCCAAACGGAACGGCATCGAGATCGGTCAACTCATCCACGCTCCGCGGGACAACGAGAGTCTGTTCGATAGATAGACCTAACGGGGCGATTTCCCCTGACGTGATATAGTGAAATCACCATATCGCCTCCCAAATGACCGATGAGCCACCTTTCAAGCCGGTGATCTGGGTCAGATCGAGCCGCAAGGATCTGCGCGAGTTCCCCGAACCTGTACAGGATCATAGGGGCTATGCCCTGTATGTCGCGCAACGGGGCGGCAAGCATCGGGATACCAAGGCGTTAAGTGGGTTCGGCGGAGCCGGGGTTGTGGAGATCATCAAGGACTATCGCGGCGATACCTTCCGCGTGGTTTACACATTGCAGTACGCCGGGGCGGTGTATGTGCTTCACGCCTTCCAGAAGAAATCGAAGACTGGACCAGAGACGCAGCACCGGGACATGGAGTTGATCCAGCAACGGGTGCGGGAGGCCGAACAGATTGCAAGAGGAGGCGAATCGATGAGCAAGAAGGAATACGAAACCGGGGGCCGCAATGTGTTCAAAGACATCGGGGTGCCGGATGCAGAAGAGCACTTCGTCAAGGCGCAATTGGTGTTCAAAATCGACACGATCATGAAAGAACGGAGCCTGAAACAGATACAAGCCGCCGCTCTGTTTGGCGTTCGCCAACCCGACGTATCGAAGATGCTGCGCGGCGAGTTCCGTCAATTCTCCGTCGAACGCCTTCTCCGTTTCCTGGTGGCTCTCGATCAGGATGTTGAGATTGTTGTAAAGCCGCACCGCGATAGAAACAACGCTCCGGCTCTGCATGTGTCCTGAAGGCCTTGTCGGCCGGCGCCGGCACCTTCACTCACATGGAAGTCAATCGACCGACGGGCCGCTCTACTCGCCCTTAACCGCCTTCCAGGTCTTGTCCGGATTGAAGCGCGCCATCTGCCTGGCGACCGCGACTGTGCCCGCGCCGAGATCCTTCTCGTACTCCATCCCGCGGTGATTGACGATGAAGGTCTTGACTCCGGACACCCCATACTCCGCCGGGAACGCGACCAGCGCGAAGCCGCCGATCATCCTCCCCTTCACCACGTAGTCGACGGCGCCGCCCTCCGCATCCGGTCCTTGCGCTTTCAGAATATGGAAGTAGTAGCCGTGATACGGCACGGGCTTTCTCCCTTCGGCAAACATGGCCGCGGAGGCGTCGGCAAAGGATTTCGGAACGAGGTTCTCCGGCTCCCCCGCCCAATAGAGGCCATCCTTCTTGCCTGGAGAACTGATGATCTTCTGCGCGTACTGGAGGATGCCCGCGGATTCGCGGTCGTGCGCGGCGTATTCCATCTGGGCTTCCACGTAGCCGCGGCACACGTCGATGGCGGTTAGTTCGTTGCGGCCGATCCGGCGCGCCAGGATCTCCACGCGGCCAGCCGCGGAATCGAAATGCCACTGCCCGCTCTTGCGGATGATGGGAACGGGGAAAGGCCAATCCTGCGGCCCGGCCACCAGGGTCGCTCGGTCCGGGTCGCCGGGAGCGGGCTCCACCTGCATCTTCTCGTGCGCCATGCGCGCAAACTCCATGCGCCCGTTCTTGTCCTCGGCGGGATCCCCGGATTCTACGATGTCCTTCCCTTCCGGTCCGAAGATCTTCAGCAGGGCCGCCGAGTCGTTGTGCTCGGCGGCATCGATCAGCGCCTGTGCCGCCTCCTGCGGAGAAGCAAACGTGCGTTGGCTGCCCTGGGGAGCAGCCCACGCGGTACCGGCCGCCAGTGCAGCGGCGCCAAGCCACAAACCGATTTTCTTCATCGACTCCTCCTATCTTCTTCCACCGCCTCCCGACCGCGGAGCGGGCGCCGAGCGGGGAGCCGGCGCCGAGCGAGAGGGTGTGCTCCGGGCGGCTCCCAGGCTGGAGTATCCGTGGTCGGCGTGCGCGCGCGCGGCCTCGCCGTTATTCTGCATGCCGCCGAATGCGCTGCGGTTCTGCGTCTGCGGCGTGCTGGACGGAACCTGTCGATTGCCAAATCGCTCGGACGGCTGCGAGGGCTGGGTCCGATTCAATTCCTGCGAGGGCGGGGTTGGGGTCCGATTGAATCCCTGTGCGGGCGGGGTCCGATTAAACTCCGGCGCGGAGCGCGGCGCCATGTTCTGCCGCACATTACCCTGGTACTGATTCCGCAGCGCCGGGTTGGCATATGGCACACCGGCCCGGTGGGCGGGATCGTGCGCCCAAACGGTGGTTCCGTGCACGTTGGTGATGTTGGTGGTGTTGAAGTTGTACCGGTGAATAAAGGTGTTGTTGACGATCACGGTGCGGTTGCCCCATCCGGGATGCCAGCCCCAACCTCCCCATCCTCCCCACCCACCGCCGAAGTAGAGTCCCATATTGATGCCGACGCCGAATCCGAATCCCACGCCGCCCACGATCACGCTGCGCTGAGGCCAATACCAGCGGGGGTAGGGATACCACAGCGGTGGTCCCCAGATCCACACGGGGTCGTAGACGGGAACGTAGATCACCGCGGGATTGGCCGGCACAATCTCAATCACCGGCTGGCCGGCATCGCTCGAGGTCACGACATTCTCTTGCGGCGTAGATGCCAGCTTGCCCGCCTGCTGGGCCTTCTGGCGCATGCGCTGCACCGCGTCCATCACGTCCTGCTGTTGCGCGAGAAAAGCGTTGCCCAGATTGGTAGTCCACGTGATGTCGTCATTCAAGCGTTTCAGAACATCTGGGAAGACCACCAGGGCCTGGACGCTGGGATCCCAGTTCTGCTGCTGCGCGGCCTGGGTGAGGTCCGGCCCGTTCAGGCCGGGATTCCTCTGGACCCACTGGTAGGCTTGTACCACTTCCAAGGGATAGGTTGCCGCCACCATGATCTGACTCAACAGTGGGTCGGGATACAACGCGATCGGAGCTACCAGGTAGTCGAGTTGGTCGGGGGAGAGAGTCTGTCCCGGCGGCGGGGGCGGGGGCGGTTCCTGCTGCGCGTAGAGAACCGGGTTACCTGGCGCCAGCAGGAGAGTACAGAGAAGAAGTGCGGCCACCTTGTCTCTGGCGGCTGCGCATGACGGGAGCAGCATATCGAACCTCCTCAACACGAAACAGCGGGTTGGCTGAGTGCCGACCCACCTATTATACGTTGGCCCATTGACTCAAGTTTCCGCCACACCCCCTCGCAAAGCATTGGCACCATTAAAATTCCGACACCTGCGGTAGCTCGAAAGGGCCACGTAAGAGGCTCGCGGCATGCGCGAAATACAAATGGGGGATCGTGGAAGGTCGATTCGGAGCCGCGGCCGTAGGGAGCCTTACGCAGGCTGTGAACCGAATTCTACCGCTCGCTGGGGCTGAGGCTGAGAAGCGGTGAGCGGATTCGCCGGGATAGCCGGATTGACAGACGAACGCGTCTGTCCCACATTGATCCCCCCTTACGCCGCCGCGCTCTATATTGGTCTTATCTCCATGCGAGGCACGCGCTGGCTCCTGCTCGTGGCGATTGTCGCGATCCTCGGCGGCATCAGCGTCAAGTATCGAGCCCAATTGAAAGTACTGCGGGTCCGGGACCTGGCACTCGCCAAACCAATACCTCTGCCCGACGATCTGAACTTCCTGTCGCAGGATGGCTGGCATTGGAAACAAACCGACACCCGCACCGGAACCGCACGGGTCACCGCCGAGATCTGGGCCAAAGACGCCAGGGAACTGAAGGATGAGTCGCGCGCCGATCTCAAAGAGGTGACCCTGCGGCTGCCCAGCAAGAAGGGCGATACGTATGACCTGGTCAAGAGCGCCGCTGCCTCGTTTTACAAGGCCGACCACCGCCTCTACTCCGATGGCGACGTCGAGATCACCCTCAATGTGCCGTTCGAGGGCCTGCCCAAACGGACGCCCATCTCCGTCAAGTCTTCCGGCGTCACCTACGACACGACCGGCCGCGCCGAGACCGACCGCCCCTCCAGCTTCGTCTTCGAACGCGGCGATGGCACCGCCACGGGAGCTTATTACGACCCCACCACGCGCGTCCTCCTGATGAAGAACGACGTGCATCTGGACTGGAAACCTCCCGGTCCCCACGCCAAGCTCACGAAGATCGACGCCGGCAGCCTGGAGTATCACGAAATCGAATCCGAGATTTTCCTGAGGCCCTGGGGGCGCCTCACGCGCGACAATACGGTGGTTGAAGGCGAGAACGTGGTGATCCATCTCCAGGACGATGGCGAAGGCCACAAAGTCATTCGCAAGGTGGAAGCCATCAAGGCGCACGGCACCGACTCTTACCCCTCCCGCAAGCTGCAATATTCCGCCGATGAGCTCTGGATGGATATGGATGACGATGGCCTGGTTCAGAAGATCACTGCCCAGACCAACGCGCAACTGGTCTCCACCTCCGAATCCACCGAAACCACCGTCAGCGCCTACCACGTGGAGATGGGTTTCGCGTCGCAAGACCATGAGAGCATCCTTTCGGATGTGAGTACTTCCGGCAACAGCGTGGTGACTGCAAAGCCCCTGGCGGGGCCTGGGCGGCAACCCGGCGAGACGCACGTGTTGCGCAGCGAACAGCTCGAAATGAAGATGCGGCCCGGCGGTAAGGACATCGAAAGTGTGGTCACTCACACTCCCGGTACGCTGGAGTTCCTCCCCAACCAGCCCATCCAGCACCAGCGCACGCTGCAGGGCAACGACATGGTGATCCACTACGGCCCTGACAACCGCATCGAATCATTCCACACCGTCAACGTGCGGACCCGCACCGAGCCCACCGATGCCGAGAAGAAACGCAACCGCGTGGAGTCCGTTACCGGCAGCCGCGACCTGCTGGCGCACTTCGAGCCCAAAACCGGCCGCATGGTGTCTACCGAGCAGTCGGGCGAATTCACCTATGACGAAGGCGACCGCCACGCCCGCGCCGCCAAGGCCACGCTCGATTCCGACCAGAGCCTCATCCTGCTCGAAACCGGGGCGCGCATGTGGGACGCCACCGGTTCCACCTCGGCGGACCACATTCGGATGGACGAACGGACCGGCGATTTCACAGCCGAGGGCGGTGTGAACTCCAGCCGCCTTCCGGATAAAGATCAGAAGAAGAACTCGGAAATGCTCTCCGGCGACCAACCGCTCCAGGCGCAGGCGCGGAAGATGGATTCCACGAACCACAACCGCAATATGCACTACGAAGGCGACGTCACCATGTGGCAGGGAGCCAACCGCATCCAGGCGGATGTGGTCGACGTGGACCGCGAGAAGCGCACCCTGGTTGCCGATCGCAACGTGGTCACCAACCTCTGGGAGGAGCCCAAGAATGACCCCAAGAGCGATCCCAAGAACACCTCCCAGAAGAAGAAACCCGCTGACCCGGTGTTGACGGTAGTGCATGCGCCGCACCTGGTCTACACCGAGGAGAACCGGCTCGCGGTCTACAGCGGTGGAGCGTTGCTCAATCGGCCTGGCCTGGATGTAAAGGCCAGGGAGATCCACGCTTTCCTGGCCGACACGGGGGCCGATTCGCGCCTGGAAAAGGCCTTCGCCGATGGCGCGGTCGTGATTACGCACAACTCCAAGGAAGGCACCCGGGTGGGAACCGCCGAGCACGCCGAGTATTACACGGCCGATCAGCGGGTGTTCCTGCGCGACGGCCGGCCGAAACTGGTGGAGCACAGACTCGACGGCAAGGATAAGACCACGGAGAACACCGAATTGACCTACTTTGCGAACGATAGTAGGCTGGTGGGAAAAGGGTCTCCCGCCCAACCGGGGCAGAGTCAGATCAAGCGCAAGTGATAACATGGAACCTGGTACCGCGACTGCCGTGGCGCAAGTCCCCTGCTTGCCCAGCCAATGCTGGACCGTTGCCGGGGAAGCGCCCAACCCCATGAGCAAACTCGAGACCAAGGAAATCTCCAAGACCTACCGCGGCCGCCGCGTGGTGGATGACGTCTCCGTGTTCGTCCAGCAGGGGGAAGTGGTGGGTCTGCTGGGCCCCAACGGTGCCGGTAAGACCACCTCGTTCTACATGATTGTGGGGCTGATCAGCCCCGATTCGGGCCGCGTCCTGGTGGATGAGGAGGACATCACCGGCCTGCCCATGTACCTGCGCGCGCGGCGCGGCATCAGCTACCTTCCGCAGGAAGCTTCGGTCTTTCGCAAACTCACCGTGGAAGAGAACCTGATGGCGATTCTGGAGACGCTGCCCATCCGGTCGCGCGAGCGCCGCGAAACCATGGAGCGCCTTATCGATCAACTGGGACTCGAAAAAGTGCGAACCAGCCGCGGGTACATGCTCTCGGGCGGCGAGCGCCGCCGCGTGGAAATCGCCCGCTCGCTGGTCATCAGCCCCAGCTTCCTTCTGCTGGACGAGCCGTTTTCGGGTATCGATCCCATCCAGGTTCTGGAACTGCAGCGGATCATTTTCGACCTGAAGCGTTCCGGCATCGGGATCCTCATCACGGACCACGCCGTGCGTGAGACCCTGGTGGTAACCGACCGCGCCTACATCATCAATAACGGCCGGATCTTCCGTGCCGGCAGTCCGGAAGCCCTGGAACGCGACCCCGAAGTCAAACGCATCTACCTGGGCGAATCCTTTTCCCTGCGCGTGTGATTTCGCCCGCCGGGGTTGCGTACAATAGAAACCGCCGGTCCGATTCGCTCGTAACCACCATCATGAGACATCTGTTGCTGTTCTTGCTGTGCGCAGTTTCTGCTTTTTCGCAGCCATTTACGGCGGGGGTGAAGGTAGGCGTTCCGCTGACGGACTTCATCAATACGGTGCAGAATGCGGGTTCCAGTGTCCCCAACCGCTTCATGGGCGGCGTCACCGCGGAATTACGGTTGCCGTTCGGCCTGGGAGTCGAGGTCGACGCCCTCTATCGGCG
Source organism: Terriglobia bacterium (assembly GCA_020073365.1). Taxonomy (GTDB): domain Bacteria; phylum Acidobacteriota; class Terriglobia; order Bryobacterales; family Bryobacteraceae; genus JAIQFL01. The sequence continues at coordinate 15,768 of JAIQFL010000115.1, forward strand.
CCTGCACTACGACTACACGGTGGGAAGTCCACTCAGTGGGATCACCATCGACCGTACCACCGCCAACGCCTGGGAGTTCCCACTGCTGTTGAAGTATCGCTTCCCGTCGAAAGTCGTGCGGCCTTATGTGGATGGAGGCGTTGCGTTTGACACCTTGAGCGGTCTGACGAATACCGTGACCCAGACCCTTGCGCCCATCATCGGAACCCCCTCGGCGCTGCAGAACAACACCACCAAAGGGTTCGTGCTCGGCGCCGGATTGGACGTGCACGCGATCGTAATTCATCTTTCGCCGGAGATCCGGTACACCCGTTGGGGCTCCCCTCACTTCAATCTTAGTGGCGTGTTGAGCAGCAATCAGAACCAGGCCGAGTTTCTGCTGGGAATCACGTTCTGAGCCACGGATTCGTGTTCATCCGTGTTCATCCGTGGCCCAATCGTTTTTTTCCTGGCCCGAAGTAGACACGCTACACAATATCTAGTAGAATCTCTACACAATGACCCGCAAGCCGCCCTCGCGTGTAGATCTGCTGCAAGGCACGCTCGACCTCCTCATCCTCCGCACCCTGCTTTTGGGGCCCACCCACGGCCACGCGATCGCCAAACACATCCAGCGGACGTCGGAAGACCTGCTGCAGGTCGAGACCGGCTCTTTGTACCCGGCCCTCCATCGGCTGGAGGCCAAAGGCTGGATCGCCGCTTCCTGGGAGCTCTCCGACAAAGGCAAGCGGGCCAAGTACTATCACCTCACACCGCTCGGGCGGAAACAGCTCGCGGCCGAGCAATCGAAATGGGAGGCGTTTGCGCGCGCCATGGGATTGGTCTTGAATCCAGTCGATCAGGAGGCACAATGAACTCGTTCTTTCACAAGCTGGGTTGGTTGATTGGGCGCCGTAACAAGGAATCGGAGCTCCACGAGGAACTCCGGTTCCACCTCGATGCGGAAGCCGAAGAGCGCCAGGAAGAGGGGCTGACGCCGGAGGAGGCGCGACGAGCCGCGCGCCGCAACTTGGGCAATCTCACCCTGGTACAGGAGAACACCCGCGCCATGTGGGGATGGAAGATCCTGGAGCAACTCGGCCAGGACCTGCGCTACGCCTTCCGGACCATGGCCTCCAACCGGCTATTCACTTTGCTGGCGGTATCGTCGCTGGCGCTGGGCATCGGAGCCAACACCGCCATCTACAGCTTCATGGACGCGATCCTGTTCCGCTCCCTGCCGGTTTCGGATCCGGGGTCGCTGGTGGTGCTGAACTGGCACGCCAGGCCCACTCGGCGTGGCGAAACCGTCATGCACGGCATGAGCGGCGAGAGTTGGGGCGATGCCAAGTCGGGAGAGACGAGCGGCATGTTTCCCTATCCGGCGTTCGAGCTTTTCCGGAAGAACGACTCGGTCTTCTCGAGTGTATTCGGCCATTACCTGCCGTGGTCAGCCAAAAACCTGAACGTGGCCATCAAGGGGCAAGCCAACATCGCCAGCGGCGAGTACGTGTCGGGAGACTTTTTCCGGGGCCTCGCCGTTCCCCCCGCCGCCGGCCGGCTGATCATTCCCGACGACGACCGGCCGGGAGCACCAGCCGTAGCGGTGGTCAGCCACGCGTTCAGCCAAAGATTCGGCGGAGCAGCCAACGCCGCCGGGCAGTCGATTCTGATCGACAGCCTGCCATTCACGATCGTGGGGGTTACGCCCCCTGAATTCTTCGGCGTCGATCCGGCGGCAGCTCCGGACGTCTACATTCCGATGCACGCGAACATGCTGGGCTCCACCGGTCCATTCGGCTTTCGAGCCGAGAAATACCTCGATCGCAACTTCTATTGGATCCAGGTCATGGCTCGATTGCGTCCGGGAGTCAGCCGCGCTCAGGCTCAGGCCGCGCTGGCACCGCCGTTTCAGCAATGGGTGGCGTCGACCGCCACCAACGACGCGGAGCGGGCGCATCTTCCCGCGCTGGTAATCGAGGAAGGAGCGGGCGGGCTTGGCAGCCTGCGCCGCGAGTACTCGAAGCCGCTCTACGTGCTGCTGGCGCTGGTAGGGTTGATCCTGGCCATCGCATGCGCCAACATTGCCAACCTGCTGCTGGCAGGTGCGGCCGCGAGAAGGCGGGAAATGGCGCTGCGCCTGAGTGTGGGAGCCGGCCGGTTTCGCGTGGTGCGGCAATTGCTAACGGAAAGCGTTCTGCTGTCGTCGCTGGGCGGAGTCCTGGGGGTGCTGTTGGCGATCTGGGGGATTCGCTTCCTCACCGTGCTGCTGGCACACGGCCAGAGGAGCTTCACCCTGCACGCGGAGTTGAACTGGCACGTGCTGGGCGCCGCGGCAGCCCTTTGCTTGTTGACGGGAGCGCTGTTTGGGCTCGCTCCGGCCATGCAGTCCACACACGTGGACGTGGTCTCGGCGCTGAAGGAAACACGCATGGGCCAAGCGGGCGCGCGGCGCGCCGTGTGGCGCGCGGGCCACCTGCTGGTGGTGAGTCAGATTGCCATCTCGCTGCTGATTCTGGTTGCCGCGGGGCTCTTTGTGCGCACGCTTTCGAACCTCCAGTCCGTCGAGCTCGGCTTCAATCGAGAGAATGTGCTGCTGTTCCAATTAGACGCCCGCAAGGCCGGGCATAAGGACCCGGAGATTTCCGCCTTCTACGGCGATCTATGGAAGCGATTCAGCGCGATTCCCGGTGTGCGCAATGCGAGTCTCTCGGAGTCGTCCCTGATCGACGCCGGGACTGGACATGACATTAGTGTTCCCGGCGCGCCACCCGACCCGACCACCCGTATGCTGACCGTCGGACCCGGGTTCTTCACAACTATGCAGATTCCGATCCTGGCCGGCCGCGAAATCGAGGAACGGGACCGGCTTGGCGCGCCGCAGGTAGCGGTGATCAACGAGCGGTTTGCCCAGAAGAATTTCGGCGATAGAAACCCCGTAGGGCAGCACCTGATTCTGCGGGGAAACGACCGCACGGAGCGCGACATGGAGATTGTCGGTGTGTCCAGGAACGCGCGATATGGCGGGCTCAAGGAGGACTTCCGGCCGGTCGTGTACATTCCGTATGACCAAGGCTATCCGCAGCCGAGGGAGATGGTGTACGAACTGCGCACGGCCGGCAACCCGCTCGCATATGTCAACTCCGTTCGCGAAATTGTTCGCCAGGCGGACACGCGCGTGCCGGTCACCGAAGCAAAAACCCAAGTGGCGGACATTGACGAGACCATCAGTCAGGAGATCACGCTCGCCCGGTTATGCACGGCCTTCGCGATCCTCGCTTTGTTGATCGCTTGCGTCGGCCTGTACGGCACAGTGTCGTACAACGTCGCCCGCCGCACGGGCGAGATCGGCATACGGATGGCGCTGGGGGCCGAGCGTGGCGTCGTCGTCCGGATGGTTCTGCGTGAAGTCTGTGTGCTGGCGGCAGCGGGGCTCGCCATCAGCGTGCCGGCGGCGCTGGGATCCTCAAAGTTGGTCGAGTCGTTCCTCTTCGGGATGAAACACAATGATCCGCTGGCGCTGACACTGGCAGCGGTCACGCTGCTGGCCGCCGCGCTTCTGGCCGGTTACCTGCCTGCGCGGAAGGCTTCTCGAATCGATCCGATGGTCGCGCTGCGGCACGAATAGACGCGCCTACTGGCCCTCCGGCTGGAACTTCCAGATGGTCGACCGCAGCCCGAGGACCGCCGCCACCGCCCGGCCATCCGGACTCCAATCCATCGACAGATAGTCGCCCAGTTGATCTGTCGGAATCCTCCGGATCGATCCCGTCGCGAGGTCGATCAGGCCCGGGGGGTTGAACCAGGAATCCTGGTTCCCGAGGCTCGCCAGCAAACGACCGTCCTTCGCGATCGCGCTGCCGATCTGGATCGCCGCCAGCGGCACCGGTCCGTGCAGCGGAATCTCCTGCTCCGCGCCGGTATGCAAGGGCACACGAAAGAGCCGTACCTTGTTGGACTCGATCGTCTGCACCAGGAGGAAATTTCCACCCGGGTCCACCGCCACGCCCGACCCGTCGCGTACTCGGGTAGGTTCTCCGCCGGTGGAGGGCACCGACCAAATCCCGCCGGCCGCGGAGCAATAGAGCGTTTTTCCGTCCGGCGTGGCCGCAATTGCAAAGAAAGGACCCTTGCGGAACGGAAACCGGCGCGTGATGCGACCATTTGCATACGACGCCAACGCAATCTCGCGCTGCGATTCCGGCCCGATCGCAAATGCAACCTCCCCTCGACCCGCCAGCGCCACCGGTGGGGACGTCTGTTCCTCCGTATTTACGAGCGGCACTGGTTCCTTGCCGGCTTCGAAGACGGCCAGTCGGGAGCGTCCCCCGACCAGTTGCTGCGACACGATTCTTCCGTCGGGAAGGGCGACCACCGCCGGAGTCTGATTGAAATCGCCGCGCAGCGCGGCCACCGTTTGCGGGTGTCCGCCCGCAGGGGGGAAGCGCACGATGTTGAATGGACGCTCCGTTTGGTCGATGTAGAGGCTGCCATCCGCGCCCGCGTCGAACGATCCGACATCCGCGGTCAACGCCAGCAGCGTCCGGACGGAGGAGCGCCCGTTCCGCGGAATGGCGACCACACGATAGAGGTTGCCCACGGGGACCACCGTCAGTACCGACTGGCCGTCGCGCGTCACCGCGAGCGCGCCAGCCCCCTCGTCCACGAACCTGTCATTCAGTCGGCGCGCCGCACCCGATTCCAGATCGACGATATACAGATGCCTGCCTCGCAACTGCCCTGCACCGGTTAAGCTTCCGATAACCGCCGCCTCGCGTCCATCCGGGAAGACGCGCACTTTGGGAGTCGCCACGCCTGTCGGAGCCACGTCGATCGGAAAGCTCCGCAAACGGCCCGTGTCCGGCCAAAAGCGGAACAACTGGAAGCCCGCCGATTCGATGCGCACCACCAGCATGCTGCCATCCGGAAGCACTTCGGGGCAGAAGGCTTCTTCCAGAACGAGGTGCTCCTCGCCGCCCACCACGGGAATGCTGAAAACACCGCCGGCCGCGCCATTGAACCGGTCGTAGTAGATGCGGCTTCCATCGACGGACCAACTGATCTCGGCGACGCTGCCGAGGTCGTTTCTATGAGTCAGAACAGCCCAGTTGCCGGTTTCCGGCCGCATCACGGCGACGTGCGTATTGTTGCCCACCATCGCCTCGAACGCCAGCGTGTGCCCGTCGGGAGCGATGCGTGGCACCATGGCAATCTCCGGCCCCCCGAGCAGCATGGCGTGCCACTCCGGCGATGCGGGAGCGTTCCAAAGCCATCGGCCACCCGCCAGGCCCAGCATGAGAAGAGCCGCGCCCGCCGCCGTCAACCATCCTTGCCGCAACGGAGAAGGCGAGCGCTCGACAATGGGTGCCGCTCCGCTTGGGTTGCCGCTCTGCGCCAGTGCGAATCCCAGGTCGCGCGCGGATTGAAAGCGGTTCGCTGGCTCCTTCTCCAGGCAATGCGTTACAATCTGCCGCACGGTGAAGGGCACGGTCTCGGGAAGATCCGGTGGATCCTGCTTCAGGATCGCGGTCATGATCTCCACCGCCGTATCGCCCTGGAACGCCCGCCGTCCCGCCAGCAGCTCGAACAGAATCACCCCGAAGCTGAAGATGTCGGACCGGTGGTCCACGGCCGCCCCGCGCACCTGCTCCGGCGACATGTAGCCCACGGTCCCCATCACCACCCCTGGTTCGGTGTGGACCGTGAGAGCCTCCGTGGCGGTTGCCTGCGATGGGTGGGCGGAGGAGACCTTGGCCAGGCCGAAATCGAGAATCTTCACGCGGCCGGGGTATCCGCTAGCGGGTCCCGTGACGAGAATATTGTCGGGTTTGAGGTCGCGGTGGACGATTCCGGCATCGTGCGCGCAGGCCAGTCCGCTGGCAATCTGCACGGCCACGTCGAGGGTCTTCCGCAGGGGCAGCTTGGCCCCGCCCAGAGGCTCTCCGTCCACCAGTTCGCTGACAATATATCCGTCCCCAACGTCATACACCGCCACGATGTTGGGATGGCTCAGCGCCGCCACAGCGCGCGCCTCCAGCTCGAAACGCTGGCGGCGGCCCGCATCGTGCGCCACGTCCTCGGGCAGAATCTTGAGCGCTACGTTCCGCCCCAGCCGGGTGTCGCGTGCGCGGTAGACTTCCCCCATGCCCCCCGCGCCGAGGGGGCCGGCAATCTCGTAGGGTCCCAGTCTTGTCCCAGCGGTTAACGGCACGTTTGCCTGGAGTTTACCACGCGCCCCTCGCGCGAGAGACCTTCGCCGGCCTTTGGCCTGTCACTCCGACCGCAGAGCTTTCATCGGCTCCAGACGCGCGGCCCTCCGCGCCGGCACATATGCCGCAAGCAGCGCTACGCCCACAAGCGCGAGCGGCGCCGCAATAAACGTGGTCGCATCCGTCGGCTGAATTCCGAACAGCAGTCCCTTGAGCAGGCCCGACAACGCCAGCGCGCCGGCAACACCCACCACCGTACCGCCCACCACCAGGCGCGCTCCGGTCCCTACCACCATGGTTACGATCCGGCCAGGCTGCGCGCCCAGAGCCACCCGCACGCCGATCTCGCGCGTCCGCTCCGTGACCGAGTAGGCCAGCACGCCGTAGATCCCGATGGCCGCCAGCAGCAGTGAGATCATCGAGAATCCCGATAGCAATAGGGCGCTGAACCGCTGCCGCGAGAAGGTCTCCGCGACGATTTCTTCCATGGTCCGCACCTGGGCGACCGGTTGCGTCGAATCGAGCCCCCGGATGATCCTCCGCACGGGGTCGGCCAGGCTCAGTGGGTTGCTGTCCGAGCGCACCACAAAGACCATCGCTGTATAGTTCAGGTGCGCGTGAATGTAGTACACAGTGGGCGTCGGTTCCTTGTCGAGCGACCCTTCCTTGACGTCGCCCACCACCCCGATGATCTCGCCGAAAGGGTTCTCCCGGTCCATCTCGGCGCTAATCCGCGCACCCAGCGGCCGTTCCCCGCGCAGGAAGCGGCGCACGAAAGCCTCATTCACGACGAACCGGTACGGCGTGGCCCCATCGTTGTCGGCAGCGGTGAAGTCGCGGCCGCTCAGGAGCGGGATCCCCATGGTCCGGAAGTAGCCTGGCATTACCGTGCGGATGGTGGCAACCAGTCCCTCGCCGGGCTTGGGCTTCGGCCGGCCGGCGATCTCGACGCCGGTGCCGGCAGCCATCCCGTTGAACGGCAGGTAGCTGACCGCGCTCGCGGAGCGCACGCCCGGCAGTTGCCCGATCTGTTCGATCGCCCGCGCGAAGAACTGTGTACGGCGAGGAAGCTCCGGATAGCGCGCCGCCGGAATCGACACGCGGAAGGTGAGGACCTTCGACGGATCCAGCCCCGGATTCACGGCCTGCAGTCCCACGAAGCTGCGGAACAGGAGCGTCCCCCCTACCAGCAGGATGACGGAGAAGGCCACCTCCGCTCCCACGAACCACGCGCGTAGCCGCCCGCCACCCCCGATGCTCGACCGGCTATCGTCACGCAACCCGCGGATCAATCCCCCGCGGGAAGTCACCAGGGCCGGCGCCAGGCCAAAAAGTACGCCGGTCAACACCGAGAGCGTCAAGGCGAACAACAGAACGCGGACATCCACCGCAACCTCGGAACCGCGTGTGAGATCTCTTGGCGCCAGCGCCAGCAGGCCGTTAACCGCCCACTTCGCGGCCGCCATTCCGGCAAGCCCTGCCACCGCTCCCAGTAGCACGCTCTCGGTAAGCAGTTGCCGCATCACGCGTCCGCGGGCGGCTCCTAGGGATACCCGCACCGCCATCTCCCTTCGGCGCGAGGTGTATCGAGCCAGCAGCAGGTTGGCGACGTTGGCGCAAGCCACCGCCAGCAGCAACCCTACGGCCCCCAGCAAGACCAGCAACGAGGTTTTTACTTCCCGCACCATGGCATCGCGCAGAGGCTCCACATTCACCGTCCAGTTCGTGTCGAACTTGGGGTAGGCCGCTTCCAGCCTCCCGGCCACCGCCGCCATGTGAGCCTGCGCCTGGTCGCGGTTCACGCCGGGCTTCATGCGCCCGATCGACATCATCCAGCGTCCCTGGGTTTGGCGGTAGTCTTGCGCCGGATTAAGGTTGAGCGTCTCCCACAGATCCGTCTCCCGGCTGAGGAAGAAGAAACCGGGCGGCATCACCCCGATGATGGTGGCGGGCGTGGCGTTGATCTGCACCTTCCTTCCCACAACGTGCTCGTCGCCGCCGAACCGGCTCTGCCACAGGCGGTAGCTGATCAGCTCGACGTTCTCGGCGCCGGGGAGGTCGTCCTGCGCCGTAAAGAGCCGGCCCCGGAGAGGTTGGACCCCCAGCATCGGGAGCAACTCCGCGCTGACGACTTGCTTCTCCAGTTCCTCGACGTGAGCGCCGTCGGCCAGCACCGAGCGAACCGTGCTGAAAGCGGCCATGGATTCGAAGACGTCATTCTGCTTTTTCCAATCCAGATAGTTGGCCGGCGACACCACGTTGTGGTCGTTCTGGGGCCGCCTCGTGTTCTTCTCCCAAACCAGGGCGAGGCGGCCCGCATCGCGGTACGGCAGCGGCCGGAGCATCAGGCTGTCCGTGACCGTGAAAATCGCCACGCTGGCGCCGATCCCCAGCACCAGCGACAGGATGGCCGTTGCGGCAAACCCGGGGTTTCGCCGCAGACCCCGCCAGGCGTAGCGCACGTCTTGCCCCATGGTTTCCAACCACACGAGAACGCTTCGAGTTTCCATAGGTCTGTTAGACTCGCGCCCGCAGGTAAGGTTTGCGCAACCCGGCGATTCCTGTCCGAGTGGGTTGCGCAAGTGTGGAGCACCGGACAGCGGGCACACCGGCTGACGCATTCCACACCCAGACGAGGGTAATTTGGGCAGGTTCGCAAGAGCGGAGCCTGCCCCCAAGTCTACCCGCTATTTCGCGATCGTCCGGAAGAAAACGTCGGCCTGCGCATGTACGCCGGCGGCCGGCGATCCGGGTGGGGAGGTCCAAGTCCGGCGATTGTCGCCCCATGCGGCTATGGCGCCTTTATCCGAGGACAGGATCGACATGTATTCACCGATGTCGTAACAGGCGGCTATCACGCGATCGTAATTGGTCGTGTTGAAAAGGTCACCCACGACCGGGAAGGGGATGTTGCTGGGCGTGAGATCAAAGGCGGTGGTGCTCAGCGGCTGGGTGGAGAGCTGCCCCAGGTGGTTGCCGTCGACGTGCAGCGTGGCGACGTCGGTGCGCAGCCTGGTATCCGACTGCTGCACATAGTAGCCGATGAAGACGCTGTTTCCGTTCTGTCCCAGGGTGATGGTGGGGTGAACGTGCTGGCGATCGTTGGGGGTGGAAGCCGCGACCTTGGTCGGGCCAGACCAGGACGCTCCTCCATCCTGTGAGTAGAGAATATTGATCTCCGACCCAGCGGTTGGATCTCCGAAGAACGGGCTCGTGGAAGTCTGAAACGCGAACAGGAAACGGCCGCGATCGGCCGCCGCCGCCGGCTGCGTCACCAGCCGGGTGGCATGGACGTAGCGGGCAAGCCCGAATTGCCCTCCGCCGACATCGGAGCCCTGGTGCAGGACGTTGCGGAAGCCCCCGCTACCGCAGTCGACGAGTTCTCCGGGCGTGACATTGGGGTAGCCGAACGCATCCGGAGCCCCGGGAATGTGGAACGCCAGGAAGTGGAAGGTAGCGCCGGCATCGTCCGAGACCAGAACGCGAATCATGTCCGCATCGATGAAACTGAAGTGCAGAAACGGGATGTAGAGCCTTCCGTTAGAGGGATCGACGACGGGATTCGAAAACGTGAGCTGATTGCTCATGACCCCGCTAATCGACGGAGCGAAGATCATTTTTGACGTCCAGGTGGCGCCGCCATCCGTCGATTTCGCAAACCAGAGCTGGGTGGAGTTGTCCGGGCGAAAGCTGGTCCAGGTGACATAGAGATTGTCGCGGCTCGGGGTCTGCGGGTCGGGGCCAACGGCCAGCCAGTCCTTATCGCTGCCGTTATCAACCGCGACAACAGTTCCGGCGCCGAAGGTGTTCCCGTGGTCGGTGGACTTGTTCACCGCAATGACCCCGGTGAACGATGAGTCAAGGGCCAGGCTGGCATAGTAGAAGTTCCCGGCGCGGTCGACGCCCACCGACGGATCTCCCAAAGTGACAATGCTCCCGGCGGGCGGGGGCAGGAACCCGCTGTTCCAGGTGGTTCCGCCATCGTGCGAGACCGAAAAGGCGGAAAACAAAAGCCGCGTGAAGAAAAGGCTGGAGCCGATCTTGACCACCGGGGCGTTGGCGGAGCTGTTGTACCCGACCAGGACGTGCTGGCCGGACTGGGTGACGGAGGTCTCGCTTTGCGTGGATTCCTCGAAGGGCCGTGATCCGTCGAACGTCTGGATGTTGTCGAGGTTGGGGTCGTTGATCTGGATGTCGGAGACATCCACGGCATGCGGATTCCCGCCTTTGCTCATGGCCGGAGTTTTAACGGGACCCGTGGGCTGAGTGCCGGAGGCGACCGCTGTCCGGATGGTGTTGCCGAGTTGATTCCCCGCGGATCGGAGATTGAGGCCCTTGGCCCAGACGGAGGCATCGTCCGAGAACGGCGGGGCGTCTGTGACCGGGATGAGTTTAGTGGTCTGGGCCTCGGCGATTCCGGCGGACAGAGTGAGCGCCAGAATGCCTGCGAGTTGAATGTGGCACCTGCAACTGCGTCGAGTGGTTGAGATTTTCATCATATTCCCCTCCTGGATGTGAAGTCGAGCTGTCACCGTACGGTAGGTCTGGTGAGTATATACTGGACGGAAAGCAGATTCAATAGGATTCGTGGCGGATTCGTGTCGAAAATCCTGGTACTTCTACTCCTGTGCGGCGCTCTACCCGCTGCCACCTTGCGTTACTGGGTGGAGCCGTGCTCCAAACACCGGGGCGCCTGTCACGCCAAAGACCCCGAGCTCGCCCAGTGGGCACTGGAGGCATGGCAGACGGCATCGGCGGGCCATCTGAAACTGGAGAGAACCGCCGACCGCGACCAGGCCCACATCCGCGTCTATTGGACCACTGGCCAGGATGGATTGTACGGCGAGGCGCGCCCTATCCTGGTGGATGGAGTACGGGGCGCCGAAGTTTACGTGTTGCCGCCTCCAGCCCAACGTGATGAGAATGATCCCCTGCTCCGGGAAACCATCGTCTACCTCACCTGTCTTCATGAGACAGGACACGCGCTCGGCTTGCCGCATACCGCGAAGTTCGCGGATATCATGTACAGCTTTCAGTATGGCGGTGACATCTCCGAGTACTTCGGCCGCTACCGCCGCCAACTGTCCTCTCGCACGGATATCCGGAAGAACTCCGGCATGTCCCCAGAAGATAGTAAGCAGCTCCAGGAACTCTACCGCTGACTTAAGGCGCGCCCCAGCCCGAACCCGAACCCACCCCCCCCACCCCAACCCCTGCCTGGTTGCCAACTCACCATCGTCTGGATTAGGCTGTGATAACGATGACACCGAATCGGCGTGAGATCTTCGCCGCACTGCTAGCAGCGACCGCGGCCCGCCGGGGCTTGGGCGCCGACGATAGCGTCACCATCCCGGGCAAACGTCCCATGATCCTCCACAACGATCGTCCGGAAGATCTGGAAACGCCGGTTCGCTATTTCGATTCGTGGCTCACGCCTGTGGACGCGTTCTTCGTGCGCCAGCACATTCCGCGGCCCGCCCCCATCGATGCGGCGGCGTATCGGCTCACGGTCAACGGCATGACCTCCAAGCCTCTCCAGTTGACGCTCGCAGATCTTCAGAAACTCCCCCAATACACCGTTCCGGCCACCATCGAATGCACCGGCAACGGCCGCGGCTTCTACAGTCCCAAGGTTCCCGGCATTCAGTGGGGGCGTGGCGCCATTGGCAATGCCGAGTGGAGCGGGCCCAGGGTTAGCGACATCCTGAAACTCGCCGGAGCCTCCTCATCCGCTGCTTTCCTGGAGACCGACGGGGCCGACACGGGCGTGGCCTCCACGCCGGATTTCGTGCGCTCGCTTCCCATGAAGAAGGCCCTCCATCCGGCCACGCTGCTGGCCCTGAAGATGAACGGGCAGTCCCTCCCCGATATCCACGGCTTCCCGGCGCGCCTGATCGTTCCCGGCTGGGATGGCACCAGCTCCGTGAAATGGGTGATCCGGCTTTCGGCCGCGGCCGAAGCAAACAAGGGCTTCTTCATGAACCCCGGTTACCGCTACCCCAGGTACAATCTGCCTCCCGGATCTCCTCCTAAGCCCGCGGAGCTCGAGGTCATCGAAGGAATGCCGGTGAAGTCTACCATCGTGGCGCCGGAGGACCAGTCGAAGTTGGGGCTGGGCTCCATCGCGATTCGCGGTTTCGCATGGGCGGGTGAAGAAGCCATCGAGCGCGTGGAGGTGTCGACCGATGGGGGAAGCCGTTGGCGCGACGCGGACCTCTCCTCGCCGAAGTTGCCATTCGCCTGGCGATTGTGGCGCCTGGATTGGAAGCCGGTGGATCCCGGTTACTACACGATTCTGTCGCGCGCCACCGATTCGGCGCGCCGCGTACAGCCGATCGTGGCGGCGTGGAATCCGTCGGGTTACCTGTGGAATGCGATCGATCGTGTGGGGGTGACGGTGGAGAAAGCAGGATGAACGGAAGACTGTTTTTGCTGGCCGGTATTTTCGCCGCGACCGCTCTCGGCGCCGATCAGGCGGCGTTGGACCGCGGGCAAAAGGAAGAGGCCCGCAGTTGCATTCCGTGCCATAGCCTTCGCTTGATTCATTCGCAACGTTTGAGCAAGGCCGCATGGAACAAGGAGCTGGACAAAATGGCCGGTTGGGGCACCGTTGTGAATGATCGCGACGCGTTGCTCGAATACCTGACCGCAAATTTCGGGGACGATAAGCCGCTGCCTACACCTGCGATGTCGGGTAACGGCACCAGGTAACACGGGCATTCTTGCCTGTGTGGGTTTCTTTTTCTGTCACCGCACCGGCGCCTCTGACCTTGCGCCCCGGTAACCTCCTGTCGGCCACAGGGTTCACCTTGGCTTCCCCGGATCATACTGGCGCAAATTAGCCGCGCCTTCCCCGCCTCCCCATACTGTTTCCAGCGGGGCGCGAGTCGCGCGAGCGGGTGCCATGCCAACCACCACCTCCCAACCGATCCGCGCCACCTTAGCCGCAATAAGCATCTGGCACGATTTCCCGCGTTCAGAGCTAATGAAACCACCTTTCGTTCCGATGAATAAGGTGTAGCCGCGCCGCAGGTCTGGCAAGTTTTCTGCCAGGATCCCGCGGGCGGCCTGCGCGAGGGAATGCTATCGTATGGACATGGATGTCGAGACGCTGATCTCGGTGGAAGAGTATCTGAACACCTCCTACGATCCCGACGTGGAATACGTGGATGGCGTTCTGGTGGAGCCCAACGTGGGAGACTGGCTGCATAGTTTGATTCAGAGCAACGTCGTGTATCACCTGCGGCGGAAATATCCGAATATTTATGCGGTTGCGGAGTTGAGATCCCAGACGCGAACCACGCGCTACCGCCTGCCCGACGTCTGCGTCGTTCTAGCCGCCCCCAAGACCAAATACCTGTTGGACGCCGCCTTTCTGGCGGTCGAGATCCTGTCTGAGGACGACAGAATGAGCAAGACGATGGAGAAGCTCGAGGAGTACGACCAGAAGGGTGTTGCCAACATCTGGGTGATCGATCCCAGGCTTCGCAAAATGTCGATCTACTCCGGCGGTAGCCTGAGCGAAGTTCGAGGCGACGTGATTGCCACCAGCGACCCTCGCCTCGAGCTGACCCGCGATGATATCTTTCGTCAATAGCAGAGCCCACGGCACCCTCTAAACTTACAAAGATATTACAATCCTAAGCGTCTCCCCGCCGCCAATCCCAAATACAATAGTTTCAGTACCTAAACTCGTAAAATGCCCACACACCCCAAAGGCGCACAGGCCCGTATTCTGCTCAGCTCCGTCTTCGGCCCTTATGCCCAGGACGATCAATTCGGCAGCCGCAAGATCAACCCCATGGAGCTGTACCACAACCAGGTGACCCGTGAACAGGGGCCGTTCTCGCTCCGCATGTTTCACCGGTCGTGGGGCATTCTGATGATCCAGCAGAATATCTCGGCACCTACGACGGTGCTCGATTTCCCCACCCGCGAAGCCTTCGAATCGGAGCTGCTGGCCAACGATTACGACGTAGTCGGTATCTCCTCGATCATCGTGAACGTAGGAAAAGTGGCGGAGATGTGCCGCCTGGTGCGGCGTCTGTCGCCGAAATCCGTCATCGTGGTGGGCGGGCACGTGACGGCCGTCACGGGAATCGAAACCATGATCGATGCCGACCACTTCGTGCGCGGCGACGGGATCTCCTGGATGCGCCGCTTCCTCGGCGAAGACGATACCGCGCCCATCCGCCATCCCGAAATCGTGTCCGGCTTCGACGCCCGCACGCTGGGGATGAAGCTGCCGCAGGCCAAGGGAAGCGTCGCCGCCACCATCATTCCCTCGGTCGGGTGCCCCATGGGCTGCAATTTCTGCACCACGTCGGCCTTCTTTGGCGGGAAGGGAAAGTTTCTGAACTTCTACGATACCGGCGCGGAACTGTTTGCCGTCATGGCGGAGATGGAATCGAAGCTCGGCGCGAAATCGTTTTTTGTGATGGACGAGAATTTCCTGTTGCACAAACGCCGCGCCATGCAACTGCTCGACTGCATGAAGGCTCAAAACAAGCCTTGGTCCCTATACGTCTTCTCATCCGCCAACGCCATCAGCCAATACTCCATGCGGGAACTGGTGGAACTGGGGATCTCGTGGATCTGGATGGGGCTGGAATCGCCGCGGTCGGCTTACATCAAGCTGAAGGGCGCGGACACGTTGCAGCTCACCGCCGAGCTGCGGAGGCACGGCATCAAGCTCCTGGGATCCACCATTGTGGGGCTGGAACACCATACCCCGGAGAACATCCACGATGAGATCGAGCACGCCGTGGCGCACGACACGGACTTCCACCAGTTCATGCTCTACACGCCCGTGCCCGGCACGCCGCTGTTCCGCGAGATGAC
>JAIQFL010000560.1 GCA_020073365.1 Terriglobia bacterium
TCCCAGTCGGAGCCCGACGTCGTCTGGGTCGGCACCGGAGAAGCCAACAAGCGGCAGAGCGCATCGTGGGGGAACGGCGTCTACAAATCCAAGGATGGGGGCAAAACCTGGTCGAACATGGGGCTCAAGGAGACCGCCCACATCCCGCGCCTGCCCGATGGCGATCTGCTCCCGGGCGTCCCACGAACGTCAAACCGTGGCACTGGATCATGACGACTTCGGCGAGCCCACGCATCAAGTCCAAAAACGGAAATCGTCACAAAAAAGCTGGGTGTACCCCGAACTGAGATCCATCATATCGTAGGACGAGGTTGCACGGAAAGGAGAATTTCTTCACCAAACGAGTAGCGCTGCTGTGGCGCGACGATGATTCCGGCGTGAAGGCGCCCGCGATTCGTCCATTCTTGATGGAGAACGCAGTAATCCGCCGTATTGAAAGTGTACAGCATTCGGCCTGAAGCAGTGGCGGCCGCAAGATGATCTTGATCGTTACGGTTGATCATCTCCGCATCCCCAGCGGTCACGACGTCCACGTTCCGAGCCCTCAGGCCGAAGACGAGTGATCTTCGCATGGAGTCCTCGTCAAGGTACAGACGGATCTGACTCATCGGCGCTTCGTGTCTCTCGCCAACTGCTGCTCCCACTCGGCCGCCGCCGTCTCTTCCTGAGAGATATCAGTTTCAATTTCCTCGCGATTGGCATGATAGTACGCCAACGCGGCGTGAACCTGGGCAAGCGTCAGATGCGGATACTCGAGCGCGATCTCGTCGGGTGTCATGCCCATCTTGTACCAGCCGGCGATTCGGTTTACCGTCAATCCGGTGCCGGCGATCTTCGGCCGTCCCCCGCGGATTCCAGGATCTCTGTCGATGAGGGTGCCGATTTCGATCGCCAATGCCATGGCTCCAGTTTAACGCTGTTGATCGAACCTGCCTGGGTCGACGGTAATCGCGCGCGGGCGGTCGACCGATTTGCTCCATTTCGGGAGTTTCTTCAGTTGGCCTGAGCGCACCGACGAGCACGTTCCGGGCCGCGCAGTGTTAATTCCATCACGCTATACCGATCCTCCACACCCCATCGTTCCGAAACGAGAACCGCGGCGCGTTGCACCAGGACTGGCCGCGCGTGCCGGTACCAAGGACAGCAGACAAGCTGACTGCATCCGCGAACCTGGGCCACACAATCGTCGCACTCCTCGACCCCGATTGCCCAGTACCCGCTGTCACAGCCTCGCTGGTGCGCAGCGAACTCCGAACCATCGCGGTCGTCGCGAGCGAGTCGGGCTCGCTGGACCCGGACGCGGGGCACCTTGACATCACGGCCGGCTGGGGCCACGCAGGCAAGGGTGCAAGGCTACCTCGAAGGGCCGTTGGGTGGCGCCGGTCCCGGACTATCAGACGAATGCGCCAGCGTCAACGTAGCGATGCACGACCTCATATGCGACGGTACGCAGCCGTTGACCGGCATCGCCGGTGCGGAACTCCTGTTCGGTGCTATCAAACAGGAAATAGTGCCGGAGCGATCCGAACGGCAAGCGTTCTCGCACGTTGCTCTCTAGGCTGCGGTATTGCCTACGTTTGGAGGTGTTCTCGACCAGATTGGCATTGTTCACGACCTGGATCAAGGTGAATGCATCAGCGAGCAGTTTAGACTCACCCTGGCGAATCACATACCGCAAAGGGCCGCCGATGCCCACTTACCGCAGATTCGGTTCGGGTCGAATCCATACTCTCCGGCCTCTTCCTCAATCTCAACAATCAACGGTACGGAGGCGACGTCGGCCAGTACGCCGTCAGGCTGTGTGTGAGAGCCCTCTCTGTGGGCAACAACATCCTGAAACATTTGATTCCTTTTATTTCCGCCACAGTCAGGACCCCAAAGAAAACCGAACGGGGTGACGTCCAGGGCAGAGAGGATCTGGGCGATGCACTGATGAAAAGTCTTCATGTAGAGTGATACAGCGTAAGCGCTTTCAAAAGTAAGCAGACTCTCGTCCGATTGGTACGCAATCGCACTTTTACTTGGGTGCACCAAAGGCGCGGTTGCCGGCTGCCAACCCTTCGCCCCCTCAGGGACTACACTGTTAGGAATCGGATACACCTATGACGCGCTATCTATCCCTCGTACTGTTCCTCTCCGCCTCGGCCTTCGCCCAGTCCGGGCCCAAGGTCGACATGCTGAAGAGCTTGAAATTCCGCGAAATCGGTCCCGCCAACATGGGCGGGCGCATCGACGATTTCGCGGTCGTCGAAAGCAACACCAACATCGTCTACACCGCCACCGCTTCGGGTGGTGTGTGGAAGACGGTGAATGGCGGCATCTCGTGGAAGCCGGTGTTCGACGACCAGGCGGTTTCGAGCATCGGCGACGTGACTGTCTCCCAGTCGGAGCCCGACGTCGTCTGGGTCGGCACCGGAGAAGCCAACAACCGGCAGAGCTCGTCCTGGGGGAACGGCGTCTACAAATCCACGGACGGCGGCAAAACCTGGTCCAACATGGGGCTCAAGGAGACCGCCCACATCCCGCGCATCGCGATCCATCCGGCGAACGCCAACGTGGTATACGTGGCCGCGCAGGGCAAGCTTTGGGGGCCCAACGAAGAGCGGGGCGTCTTCAAGACCACCGATGGCGGTAAGACCTGGTCGAAGGTGCTCTACATCAATCCCGACACCGGCGTGAACGACCTGGCCATGGATCCGATGAATCCCGACACGCTATATGCCTCCGCCTATCAGAGGCGGCGGACCGCGTTCGGCTTCAACGGCGGCGGACCGGGCAGCGCCATCTACCGCACCACCGATGGCGGCGCCACCTGGAAGAAACTCTCGAACGGACTGCCCAAGGGCGATATGGGGCGCATCGGCCTGGACGTCTACCGCCGGAATCCCAACATCGTCTATGCCACGGTGGAGAGCGAGGAATCCGGCATTTATCGCAGCGAAGACAAGGGCGAGAATTGGGTCAAGATGAGCAACACCAACGCGCGGCCGATGTATTTCAGCCAGGTGCGCATCGATCCCAATAACGACCAGCGGATCTGGGAGGCGGGCGTGAACATGGCGTACTCGGAGGATGGCGGGAAGACCTTCGTCACTAACCGCGTGACCCGCATCCACGTGGACTTTCACGCCATCTGGATCGATCCCGCGAATTCCGATAACATGATCGCCGGCTGCGACGGCGGCATCCACTTCAGCCGCGACGGCGGACGCTCGTGGGACGCCCGGGAGCAGATCGCCATCGGCCAGTTCTACGAGATCGCCTTTGACATGGCCAAGCCGTACAAAGTCTGCGGCGGGCTGCAGGACAACAGCAGTTGGTGCGGCCCCAGCGCCACCATCAACGTCCGCGGCATCACCAACGAAGACTGGTACACGGTGCAGGGCGGTGACGGCTTCTACGCGCAGGTGGATCCCGAAGAGCCGTGGATTGTGTACGCCGAATCGCAGGATGGAAACGTTGCCCGGCGCGATCTGCGGACGCACGAGGCTCGCGATATTCGCCCACGGGAAGACGATGACAAGATGGCGCGCTACCGGTTCCAGTGGAACACTCCCCTGCTCATCTCCAAACACGACCGCAAGACCATTTACTACGGCGGCAACTTCGTCTTCAAATCCACCGACCAGGGTGACAACTGGAAGCGCATCTCGCCGGACCTTACGTCGGGTGTGGATCGCAGGACCCTGAGCATCATGGGGAAAAAGGTGGAGGACCGGACCACGCTTTCGCGCCATGACGGCGTGGCGGCCTTCCCCACCATCACCACCCTGAGCGAGTCTCCCGTGCGCGCGGGCGTCTTGTGGGCCGGAACCGACGATGGCAACCTGCACGTGACCCGCGATGGCGAAACGTGGAAGAACGTGGTCGCCAACGTCCCCGGCGTCCCCAAGGGCACTTATGTGAGCCGCGTGCTCTCCTCCGCGTTCGACCCCGGCACCGCCTATGCGGCATTCGACGGCCACCGCTCCGACGACTTCAACATCTACTTGTACAAGACCACGGACTACGGCCAGACCTGGAAGGCCATCACCACCGGGATCCCCAGGAACGGCGGTACCCTGCACGTGATTCGCGAGCATCCACGGAACCGGGACCTGCTGTTTGCCGGAGGAGAGTTCGGCCTGTACGTTTCGTTCGATCGCGGCGAGAACTGGCAGGAGTTGAAGAACAATCTGCCGCGCGTGCCGGTGGACGACATCGCCATCCATCCGCGCGAGAACGATTTGATTCTCGCCACTCACGGCCGCTCGGTCTGGATTCTGGACAGCATCTCCGCGCTGGAACAGATGACCGCCAAAGTGGCGGACAGCAACCTGCAGGCATTCGATGTACGGCCCGCGACCCTGTGGCGCATGGCGCGCAAGCGGGATTTCGACGCGCACGATGTCTTCCTCGGAGCGAATCCGCCGAACGGGGCGATTATCGATTTCTGGACCAGGACCAAGCCGGATTTGAAAGACGTGAACATCTCGATTCTGGACGCCGCTGGGAAGACCCTCGCCTCCGTCAAGCCCGCCAGCGTGGAGGCCGGTGTGAATCGCGTGGTGTGGGGCCTGCGGACGGATCGGCCGGTTCCGCCGACTCCACAGGAGGAGGCCATGGCTGCGCGGTTCGCCGCGGCGGGAGGAGATCCGCCGAATGTGGGCGGTCCGCTGGTGGATCCCGGCGACTATACGGCGGAGATATCGATCGGCGCCGAGAAAGCCGTGAAGAAGTTCAAGGTAGAGGAAGACCCGCGGATCACCTGGTTCCCTGCCGCCGACCGGGCCAAACGGAGAGCCGCGATCGACGGCCTGGTGGAGATGACCAAACAGGCCGATGCCCTGCGGAAACGGTTCACCTCGGCCGATTCCGGTCTGACCGCTTTGCAGAACTCGTGGAAACGCCCCGACGCGCCGAAGATTCCCGACGACGTGAAGAAGATGGCGGACGGGTTGAAGAAGACGCTGGATGACATTCGGCCTCTGTTCGCGGTACGGAACTTCTTCGAGCCTCCGTCCGCCGAGGAGCGGAAAGCGGAATTGGCCAAGCCCGAGCCGGAGTTCGTTCTGCCGGCGTTGATGCAGCGGATCTCGTCCCAGATTCAGGGCTTGGAGGCCTTCGCCGCCGCGCCAAGCGAGAGCCAGATGAAGCAGATCGCCGTGGTGAAAACGGCCCTGGCCGACGCCGGCCGGCGCGTCGACGGACTGCGCGACCAGGTGACGAGGTTCAACGACGCGATGAACGCCGCCAAGGTGCCGTTCATCGCAGTTCCGTAGGACAAACCATCGCCTTTTTGGAGGCCTCGTCGGAGGAATCTATGGGTAAATTGCCTTCAGGCGGAGGCTGAAGAGAGGAAACGGAGCAGTTTGCGGCAGGTGGCGTCAAACGAGCGTTGTTGCTCCTCGGAGGCGCAATTGTGAATCAGCGGTCCGCCCTCGTCATCGATCACACCCAAGAGAACCTTTGCTACATCTTTCCTTCTTAGGGAAGGGGTTTCGTTCAAGTCCCGGATGATCTCCCCGCCCAGA
>JAIQFL010000116.1 GCA_020073365.1 Terriglobia bacterium
CCACGAAAATCAGCAGCCACTTGCGCTGGCGGGGATCGGGAAAGAGCGGTCCGAGAAAGGGGAGGTTGTCGAACAGCAGAATCGCGCAGCCAAACAACGCCAGCATGATCGCCGGCTTGATCGTGAAGTGATCGGTGGCTGAGTAGTACTGGTTCATTGGGCACCTCCAGCAGGGGCCGAAGCAGGGGCCAGGGGCCGGGGGCCAGGGGCCAGGGAAGTCCGGATTACGCTGTGGGTCGAGGACTGTGCGCTGGCTGGAAGGGCGTTAGAGTCCGGGGATCGCACGGCGGCCACCCTGGCCCCTGGCCCCTGGCCCCCGGCCCCTTCCCCGGCCCCTGCGTTCTGCACGCCACCGCCTCCGTAGTACCCAGGCCTTACCCGCATCACGATCTCCTTCACCGGCTGTTGCACGATGTCGAAGTATGGCTTCGGATAGATCCCGATCCAGATGGCCCAGGCGATCAGCGGCACAAACGTCGCGATTTCGCGCAGGCTCATGTCCGGTATGGTCAGGTTCTTTCCGTTGGTCACTTGCCCGAGCATGGTCCGCTGGTACAGCCACAGAAGGTACGCCGCGCCCAAAATCACGCCGGTCACGGCGAATGCCGCCCAGGTGCGGCTGGCCTCAAAGGCTCCCTGCAGGATGGTGAACTCGCCGACGAATCCGTTCAAAAGCGGCAACCCGGCGGAGCTCAGCATGGCAAACGCAAAGACGACGGCGAATTTGGGCATCACGTGCGCCAGGCCGCCGTACTCCGCGATCTCGCGCGTGTGACGGCGCTCGTAAATCACGCCGATCACCATGAAGAGCATGCCCGTCGAAATCCCGTGGTTGATTTGCTGGATCACGCTGCCCGCAATACCGTTGGGGTTCAACGAGAAGATGCCGAGCGTGCAGAAGCCCAGGTGGCTCACCGAAGAATACGCCACCAGCTTCTTCCAGTCCTGTTGCATCAGGCTCACCAGCGCGCCATAGATAATCCCGATGATCGAGAGAATCGCGAGCACCTGTACGATGGTCTGGTCCACCGACGCCTTGGGCAGCAGCGGCAGCGAGAACCGCAGGAACCCGTAGGTCCCCATCTTCAGCAAGACAGCCGCCAGGATCACGGAGCCCGCGGTGGGCGCCTCCACGTGGGCATCCGGCAGCCAGGTGTGGAAGGGGAACATGGGCACCTTGATGGCGAAGCCCAGGAAGAAGGCCCAGAAGATCCACTGCTGCGTGCCCAGCGGCAGGCTGGTCTTCATCAGCTCGGAGATCTCGAAGGTGTACGTGTGAAACTGATCGAAGTGCCGGAAGTAGAGTGTCAGGATGCCCAGCAGCATCAGCACCGAGCCGGCCAGCGTATAGAGGAAGAACTTGATGGCAGCGTACAGCTTCCGCGGGCCGCCCCACACCCCGATGATGAAATACATGGGGACCAGCACCAGTTCCCAGAACACGTAGAACAGGAAGAAATCGAGGGAAAGGAACACCCCGATCATGCCTGTCTGCAGCAGCAGGAACATGGCGTAGTATTCTTTGACGCGGTCCTGAATGGCGTTCCAGGAGCACAGGATCGCGATGAACCCCATCAGCGTGGTGAGCATCACCAGCAGCAGGCTGATGCCATCCATCCCGATGTGATAGCGCGCCCCCAGCGAGGGAATCCAGTCCACGCTCTCCTCGAATTGAAAGCCGGGAGTGCCCGCCTGGAAGTTCTTGACCAGCGGCAAAGAAATCAGAAACCCGGCAAAGCCCACCAGGTTCGCCCAGATCCGTATCAGGTCTTTGCTCTTCCCGGGGATCAACAGCAAGATGGCCAACCCTGCTAGCGGGGTGAACAAAACGATGCTGAGTAAATGCTGGTCCATATGGTTACCGAGCTGCGTAATACCCCAGGAATGCCAACACGCCCACCACGACGAAAAATGCGTATGCCTGTACGCGCCCGGTTTGCAGAATGCAGACAGGGTAAGACAGCATCTTCACGAAGAACGAACCGAAACGCACGGCGCCATCGATGATCCAGGTGTCCCACCACATGGAGACCGTAGAACTGAAGCGCGTGAGCCATCCCGCGCCGTTGACGCCGCCATCCACCACGTTGCGGTCGAATGTTCCCATCAGGTTGCCGCCGCCCTTGCCCAGCCCGTTGACGAACAGGAAATCGTAGATCTCATCTACGTACCACTTGTTGTAGAGCAACCCGTGCAGCGGCTTGAGCGACTTCTCGAGGCTGTCCGGGACACTCGGCTTGTGGTGGTAGAAGTAGCGGGCGATGGTGATGCCGATAATGGCGAGGGCAACCGAGAGACCCATGAGCGCCCACTCGAGGTTTGCCGAATGCTCGCCCTCTTTTGCCGCCTCGACCGCGGCCGAGGCAAACGCCGGCTCCAGCCACCTCTCAAACGAACGGAAATTGTCGCCGAAGATGGTCCACAGCTTTGGCGTTCCCAGCCAACCGGCAAACACGCTGCCGATCGCCAGCACAATCAGAGGCACGGTCATCGCGGGACCCGATTCGTGGATGTGGGACGCCACCTCCGGCGACACGCGCGAGTTGCCGTAGAACGTCAGGTTCATCAGCCGCCACATATAGAAGGCCGTCAATCCGGCGGTTGCCAGCCCCACGAACCACAGGAATTGCGAGCCCTGGGGGGAACTATACGCCTGCCACAGGATTTCATCCTTGGAGAAGAAACCCGCCAGGCCGGGAATCCCGGCAATCGCCACCGACCCGATGAACATGGTCCAGTGCGTGATCGGAATCTTGTCCTTCAGCGCCCCCATGCGCCGCATGTCCTGCTCGCCCGACATGGCATGGATCACCGAGCCGGAGCCAAGGAAGAGCAGGGCCTTGAAGAACGCATGCGTGAACAGGTGGAAGATCGCCACCCAGTAAGCGCCTACGCCCAACGCCAGGAACATGTACCCAAGTTGGCTCACCGTGGAGTATGCCAGCACGCGCTTGATATCGTTCTGCACCAGGGCGATGGTGGCCGCCAGGATCGCGGTGAATGCCCCAATCCCAGCCACCCACGTCAAGGCGTTGGGCGTTAACTGGAACAACGCCGAGGAGCGCGCGACCATGTACACGCCGGCCGTCACCATGGTGGCGGCATGAATCAGGGCGGAGACGGGCGTGGGGCCTTCCATGGCATCGGGCAGCCAGACGTAAAGAGGGAACTGCGCCGATTTTCCGGTGGCCCCGATGAACATCAGGAGAGCCATCGCAGTGAGCACGCCATAGCCGGCTTCGGGAGCAAATTGCCCGCTGCGCAGGACCGCATTCACGTCGGTGAATTTCACTGTCCCTAAGACCCTGAGCATGAGCAGCATTCCCAGCACGAAGCCGGCATCGCCCACGCGGTTCACGATGAAAGCCTTCTTGCCCGCATCGGCCGCCGATCTCTTGTGGAAGTAGAACCCGATGAGCAGGTAACTGCACAGCCCCACGCCTTCCCAACCGACGAACAGCAGCGCGTAGTTGTTCGCCAACACCAGCATCAGCATGAAGAAGACGAACAGGTTCAGATAGCCGAAGAAGCGGTAGTAGCCGTTATCGTGCGCCATGTACCCGATGGAATACACGTGGATGAGAAACCCGACCCCCGTTACCACCAGGATCATGACCGAGCTGAGCGGGTCTAGCAGGAAGCCCCAGTCGGCCTGGAACATCGACATTTGTCCGTTGGCCATGTGGAATGGCAGCCCCGCCAGCCAGGTGAATTGGACCACCTGGTGTATCCTCTCCGGCTGCTGCGAAAGCTCCCACACCGCGCCGGCGGAGAAGACAAAGGAAAGCAGGATCATCCCCGGGCAGATGAAACTGATCAGGGCTTTCAGCGGGGAGTGGGAATGGCCGTGGGCGTCGTGCCCATGGTCATGCGAATGAGAGTGCCCGTGATCGTGATCGTGGCCGTGTCCATGATCGTGCGAGTGCCCGTGTCCATGATCGTGGGTATGCCCGTGATCGTGCCCGTGCTCGAAAACAGGCTCCACACCGGGGGCCACGGCCACGTCGGATGGCGGCTGCGGGTCCAGTTTCCTGCCCACCAGTAGCATCAGGGCCGCGCCAAAGAGCGGGAACAGAGGGATCAGCCAGATATGCTCTAGGAAATAGTTCACGGCTCTCCTACCACTTCAGCAAGTCGATTTCATCCGCCAGCACGGTTTCCTTGTTCCGGAACAGTGCGATGAGGATGCCCAGCCCGACGGCAGCTTCGGCCACCGCGTCGGTGATCACAAAGATCGCGAAGATCTGCCCGTTGATGTTCTGCAGCGCGTGCGAAAACGCAATCAGGTTGATGTTCACCGCGTTGAGGATCAGTTCGATGGACATCAGAATGATCACCACGTTCCGCCGCGTCAGCACGCCCACGGTGCCGATGAGCAGCAGCGCCGCGCTCAGTGCCAGGTAATGGACTGTGGAAATCGGGTGCATTGTCAGATCCTCTTCTTCGCCATGACTACGGAGCCCACCACCGCCACCAGCAGCAGGACGGAAGCGATCTCGAAGGGCAGCAGGTACTCGGAAAAGAGCGAGTCCGCCAGCACCTCGGTGTTTCCCATGCCCGGAGGGAGCAACGCCTGGGGGCCTTCCGCGATATGGAAGGAATCCTTCCCGCGATAGATGAAGTAGCTGACCTGGGCCCCCACCGCGGCCACCGCCACCAGGGCCACCAGCCACTGCCGGTTGAACTGCCGCTCCTTGGCCGCCAGGTCAAGATTCACCAGCATGATCACGAACAGGAACAGCACCATGATGCCACCCACATAGAGCACGATCTGTACCGCGAACAGGAACTCCGCCTGTTGCAACAGGTACAATCCCGCGACGCCCAGCAGCGAAACGATCAGGGAAACCGCGCTATGCACCGCGCTCCGTCGCGTGATGGTGAGAATGCCCCCGCCCAAAACCAACAGGGCGAAGAGATAGAACAGAACCGTGTCGATCAGCATTTGTATTGAGTGGGTCTGGGGCCCTCTTCGAGCATCTGCCGGTCCCAGATCTGGCCTTCGCGGGTGTAGGTGGCCATTTCGAAATCCTGCGTCAGCTCCAGCGCGTCCACCGGACAGGCATCTTCGCACAGCCCGCAGAACATGCATCGGGAAGTGTCATAGGTAAAGGTGGTGAGGTCCTTCCGCTTGGTCACTTCATTCCGCATGCTGGTGACTACAATCAAGGCCTCGGGACAAGCCAGCGCGCACAGATTGCAGGAAATGCACAGCGTTTCGCCGTTATCCGGATTGATATTCAGCCGCGGAGCCCCGCGATACCGCTCCGCCACCTTGGGCCGCTCCGCCGGATACTGCTCGGTATAGATGTACTTCGGATGCTGATTCCGGAAAGTCACCCACAGACCCTGGAAGAGGTCCACCAGAAAGATCTTCTTCAGAAGTTTGCCCATAATAAACCAACAAAACCAACTACGTTAGGGCCACGAATGAACACGAATGAACACGAATAAAACAAAACTCGTTCTTACGTTTCTTATTCGTGTGCATTCGTGTGCATTCGTGGCCAAAATCTCTTATCTATCGACTTCTCCCAACACGATATCCAACGTCCCGATCACCGCCACCACGTCCGCTATCAGGCCGCCGCGGATCATGCGGTCCAGGGCCTGCAAATTTACAAACGAAGGGGGGCGCACGCGGCACCGGTACGGCTGCGTCGACCCGTCGCTCACCACGTAGTATCCCAGCTCGCCCTTGGGCGCTTCGATGGAAACGTAAGCCTCGCCCACCGCCGGCTTGATCACCTTCCCTACTTTGCCCATGATGGGACCTTCGGGAATGCCCTCCACGGCCTGCCGCATGATGCGAACCGCCTGGCGCATCTCTTGCATGCGCACCACGTACCGGTCGTAGGTGTCACCGTTCTGCCCCGTGGGGATGTCGAACTCGTACTTCTCGTAACCGGAATATGGCTGCGCCTTGCGCAGGTCCCACTTCACGCCCGCGGCGCGCAGCACCGGCCCGGTGACGCCGTACTCCTTGCACTCGTCGGCGTTCAAAACGCCCACATTCTTCAGCCTGCCCACCCAGATCCGATTGTTGGTCAGCAGCTCTTCGTACTCATCCACCTTGGGCACGAACCAGTTGCAGAAGTCGCGGATATCCTGTTCGAAGCCGTCATAGGTCTCGTACAGCAGCCCGCCGATGCGAAACGCATGCGTAGTGAGCCGCGCCCCGCAATACTTCTCGAAGATTTTGAGCGCCTCTTCGCGCTCGCGCAGGCAGTAGAACACCGGGGTGATCGCGCCGATATCCAGCGCATGAGTGCCCAGCCACAGCAGGTGGCTGGCGATCCGGTTCAGCTCGGTCATGATCACACGGACCGCCTGCGCCCGTGGAGGTGCTTCGACGTTCAGCAGCTTCTCCACCGCGAGGCAATAGCCCAGCCCGTTGGAGATGGCGGCTACGTAGTCCATGCGGTCTACATACGGATTGAACTGCGCATAGGTCCGGTTCTCCGCGATCTTCTCCACGCCGCGATGCAGGTAACCGATGATGCATTCCGTCCCCAGAACCTTCTCGCCATCCAGCTTGAGGATCACGCGGAGCACCCCGTGGGTGGAGGGGTGCTGCGGGCCCATATTGAGAACTAGTTCGGTGGAGTCTAAAAATGTGGAGTCTGGCATACAGACGTCACTGGCCGCTTTCGATACCCATATTATCCTGCACCCAGCGCTGGTCCTGCTGAAGGATCCCGTAGTCCTTGCGCAGCGGATGGCCCTGCCATTCCTCGGGTAGCAGGATGCGGCGCATGTCCGGATGACCGGCAAACTCGATGCCGAACATGTCGAACACTTCGCGCTCCAGCCAGTTCGCCGTCAAGTGCACACCAATGGCGGTCTCGGGTTTGTAGCCATCGGGTATGTAGGTCTTGATCCGCATTCGCTCGTTGCGGGAAAAACTGTAGAGGATGTAAACCAGGTCGAACCGCTCGGCGCGCTTGGGCCAGTCCACGGCCGTGATATCCACCAGGTAGTCGAAATCGGCTTCCAGTTTCAGGAATTCCAACACCGGGATCGCCGAGTCCGGCTTGGTGACCACAAAATTCTGCCCCAGGTAGGTGGAGGCTTCTTTGATCCGGTCGCCGAACCTCTCCTTGACCTCACGCGCCAGTTCGCTATCCCAAGGGGTGGCCGCCATGGTGGCGGGCGGCTTGGGTGGCGGGGCTGCCGAGGCGGGTTTCGGAGGAGCGGCTTTCGGGGCGTCGGCGGCTGGTTTGGCCGGTGGTTTCGGAGCCCCGCCCCCCTCGGAGGGAGGTGCCCCGGAGCCCCCCGGCTTTTGCTCGTCAGCCATTGGTTGTCCTCGTGAAGAAGACTACATTTATCACTTGCGGTAGACAGGTGTCAAATTCAACAACGTGTTGTGTGGCAAGTGGGGCGGACCCCCTGGTCCGCGGCCGGTCCCCTGACCGGCCTGGCGGCCGCAAGGCCGACGAGGGCGCTCCTCCGGGGGACCCCTGGTAGCACTGGATTCGTCTTCTCGACCGTTTAACCCCCGCCAGGCTCCGGTCGGTCCACAGCCCTCGGCAAAATCGGAAGGTTGTGCTTTAATGAGAACACTTTCCCGTATGCTGGATTCCGCCAAACGTCTCAGGAGGGCATGGAAGCGCGCACACCTGCGGGTCCGGGAAATCCGCATGATTGTCAAGGGGCTGGTTTCCACGGACCACCCTATCGATGCGCATATCATTCCCATGCGCCGCTGCAATCTTGCCTGCGCGTACTGCAACGAATACGACGATTTCTCCAAGCCCGTTCCGCTCGACAAGATGTACCAGCGGCTGGACCACCTGGCGGCACTCGGAACCGCGATTGTCACGATCTCGGGCGGCGAGCCCCTGCTCCACCCCGAGCTCGACTCGATCATCGCGCGGGTACGCAGGCACGGCATGATCGCCGGCATGATCACCAACGGCTACCTGCTGACTGCCGACCGCATCAAGCGCCTGAACCGCGCCGGGCTCGATCATTTGCAGATCTCCATCGACAACGTGATGCCCGACGAAGTTTCGAAGAAGAGCCTCAAGGTGCTCGACAAGAAGCTGCAGCTCCTGGGTGAACACGCCAACTTCCACGTGAATATCAACTCGGTGGTGGGCGGCGGCATCCACAACCCCAAGGACGCCCTGGCGATCGGCAAGCGCGCGCTGGAACTGGGTTTTACGTCCACGGTGGGGATCATCCACGATGGCGGCGGCCAATTGCAGCCCTTGCGCGATGAAGAGCGGGAAGTGTATGCGGCCATGCGCTCCATGGAAAAGAGCAGCTACGCGCGGATCAACTACTTCCAGGACAATATTGCGCACGGCAGGGAGAACCATTGGCGCTGCCGCGCCGGCTCGCGATATCTCTATATCTGTGAAAACGGACTGGTGCACTACTGCTCGCAGCAGCGCGGCTACCCTGGCAAGCCTCTAGCGGAGTACACCACCGAGGACATCCGCCGCGAATACCGCACCGTAAAGGGGTGCGCGCCCCGATGCACCGTAGCCTGCGTACACCAGGTCTCGACCCTCGATTTCTGGCGCGGCCCGCAGGACCTGCAGCCTTCGCCGTTGGCGGATGGACAGCCGCAGCGGCTGGTGCAGTTGCAGTAGGTGGTCAGGCCACTGGTTTGTCCCGGAGCCGGTGATGCCGTTCTGATCAATCCATCGGCCGGTCGGGGTTATACTAAAGGTATGAAGACGGCTATCTCCATCCCGGATGAGGTGTTCGAAAGGGCAGAACGGCTCGCGCGGCGCACCAAGAAATCGCGCAGCCAGTTATTCAGCGACGCCGTCAGGGAGTACGTGGCGCGCCACGCTCCCGAAGACGTCACCGACGCCATGGATCGAGTTTGTGCCGAACTCGGAAATCCGACAGACAGTTTCGTTTCGTCGGCCGCCCGTCGCGTTCTAGGGCGAAGCGAATGGTGATCTCGCAAGGCGAGACCTGGTAAGGCCGATTTCCCAAGTGACAGAAGTGACAGACGACAAAGGGTGATCGTCTGTCCCACTATGCTACCTTGAAAACTCATGCCCGTCGAAGGTGCCGCGGACCTCGCCGAATGGAAGCCGGATTCCTGGCGCCGTTGCCCTGCCCTGCAACAGCCGGAATATCCCGACCCTGCCGCCCTGGAACGCGTGCTTGCCGAGTTGCGCCAACTTCCGCCGCTGGTCACCAGTTGGGAGGTGATGCTTCTCCGCGAGCAGCTCGCCGAGGCCGCGGCCGGAACCCGCTTTGTCCTGCAAGGTGGCGACTGCGCCGAGCGTTTCGTGGATTGCAGGCCCGCGCGCATCACCAACACGCTGAAGGTGCTGTTGCAGATGAGCCTGGTGCTGGTGGTGGGCGCCGAGCGGCCGGTGATCCGCATCGGGCGTTTCGCCGGGCAATATGCCAAACCGCGCTCCGCCAATGAGGAGACGCTCGACGGCGTGTGCCTGCCCTCGTATCGCGGCGATATCATCAACCGCCCGGAATTCACGGCCGAGGCGCGAACCCCCGATCCCGATCTCCTGCTGCGGGGCTACGAGCGCGCCGCCCTTGCCCTGAACTTTATTCGCGCCCTGGTCAAGGGGGGCTTCGCCGACCTGCACCATCCCGAATACTTCGACCTGGATTGGGTGGAACACTCCCCGCTCGCCGACGAATACCACCAGATGGCGCAGACCATCCGCGACGCCCTGCGCTTCATGGAGAATGTGCTCGGAGTGCGCGCCGGCGATTCGGACCGCATCGATTTCTTCACCGCGCATGAAGCGCTACACCTGGGATACGAGTCCGCGCAAACTCGCCAGGTGCCCCGCCGCCCGGGCTTCTTCAATCTCACCGCGCATTTCCCCTGGGTGGGCTTTCGTACCAACCAGCCCGAGGGCGCGCACATCGAATACCTGCGCGGCATCGAGAACCCGGTTGGCGTGAAGGTGGGCGTCGACACCACGCGGGAACAGGTGGCGCGATGGATCGAGGCCCTGGATCCCCAGCGGCGGCCGGGCCGCTTGACCTTGATCCACCGATTCGGCGCGAGCCGCATCGCCGACGCCCTGCCGAAGCTCATTGAAGCCGTCCGGGCCGAGGGCGGGCAGGCGTTGTGGGTCTGCGATCCCATGCACGGCAACACGCAGATGACCTCGAGCGGCGTGAAGACGCGCAACTTCGAGGACATTATTTCGGAGGTCGAGCAGTCGTTCGACCTCCATCGCTCCATGGGCCAGAAGCTCGGCGGCGTGCACATCGAGCTGACCGGCGAGAACGTGACTGAATGCATCGGCGGCACCCGCGGTCCCAGCGAGGCCGACCTGGCGCGCGCTTATGAATCCGAAGTCGACCCCCGGCTCAATTACGAGCAATCCCTCGAACTGGCCTTCCTGATCGCCCGCAAGATGAAGAGCGACCGGTAACACGGGCATCCGTGCCTGTGTAGGGTCTCTTCCGGACGGCATCGGATTTTGACGAAGCACAACCCACACAGGCAAGAATGCCCGTGTTACGACCGCATGAGAAGCAGCAGATACAGGCCCGTCACCGAGAACAGCAGGTCGGGCGACCATGCCGCCATCGCCGGGGAAAGCTGGTTCACGTTGCCCATCTCCGTAAAAAGAGGGTCGAGCCCCAGATACGCGATCCCGATCGCCATGCTCACGCCGATCCCCGTCATCGCGCCGTGAGTGCCCACCAGAAAGCCGAAGGGCACGGAGATCATCGCCATGATCAGTGCAAACAACGGCACCGAGAACTTGCGGTAGAACTGCACCTGCAACTTCACCGTGTCGAAGCCGCGATGCTTCAGACCGCGGATGTATTGATCCAGTTCCCGAAAGTTCATCTGCTTTTCCTGCAGCGCCTCCGTGAGGAAATAGTCGGGCGCCTCGGTCAACTCCGGAAATGTCGTGATCTTGAAATCCTGGTACGACTTTGGGCTGTTGCTCTGAAACTCCCGGCTCCAACCGTTCTCGAAAATCCAGGTCTTCGCCGAGGGGCTCCAGTTCGCCCGTTCCGCCAGAATCTGCTTGGTGAGCCGGAACGTGTTCGGCTCCAGCTCGAAGACGTTTACGCCGATCATGGTTTGCCCGTCGAAGTACTGGTAATAGTAAATGCGCGATTCCTGGGCCATGATCCACTTGCGGTCCGGCCGGAGGTAGGTTTGCTTGGGGCGATTCTTGATTTCGTCGCGCAGCGCATCCTGTTTCCGGTTGGCATCCGGTACGTAGTAGAAATCGAACGCGAACAGTCCTCCGGCGAACAGCGTGCTCGCGATGAGAATCGGCAGGGCCAGCCGGAACAGACTCACTCCGCAGGCCTTGAAGGCCGTCACCTCGTTGTGCTTGGTCATCACCGCGAAATTGATCAGGACGGCTACCAGGATGCTGATGGGGGCCAGGCGATAGATCAGTTCCGGCGTGAGGAAGAACAGGTAGGTGAACATCTTCACCAGGGAGATGTGGTTGTGAATATAGTCGCCCAACAGCTCGAAGAATACATACACCTCGGTCATCGAGACGAAACTGGCCAGCACCACGGTGAAATAGAACAGGAAGTTCGAAAGCACATAAGTATCTACGATCTGCGGCAGCAACGGAAGCCTCCAGGCCATCAGGCGCGGGCCTCGCGACGGCCGGCCCACTTTGGACTTGAGAGTTTCGTAGAATGCCGCGAATGCCCCGCGGAGACCAGTCAGCAGGTCGCGATCGCCGGGACGCTCCATGCGATACAGAAACACCAGCCCCGCGATGAAGAAGGCCATGTCCGGCAGCCAGATCGCGACCGGTATCGGCAACGTCCGAGCCCTGGCGACGCTGACCAGCGCTACCGAGGAAAGATGGTAGCAGAAGAACCCCAGGAACAGCGCGATGATGTAGCCCGCCGATTTACCGCCCTTGCGCGTGGAGATCCCCAGGGGAATGCCCACCATGGCCAGCACCATGCACGCCAGGGGAAGCGCGAGCCGCCGGTACAGCTCGATCCGGACTTCCACTTTGTCGGGCCCCGAGTAGCGGCGCATCAACTCGGCTGTGTTCATGGCGGCGAAGGGCGTGGTCTTCTGTGAAGGCGGTGTCGCATACAATACCTGCTGGCCGCGGGGAGAGTCGATGTCCTGGGCCCTCCCGTCCTTGCCCATCTCATGCGTGGAGTAATCGTTCAGGGAAAGCTGCAGGCGGTTGTTCTTCGGATCGGATATCGCGATGGCCGACCGCGCGACCGTGATGAGGGGTCCGGAGGCCTTCTCCCCCAGGCCATTGGTGCGTTGCTCGGGCGGCGTGACATCTGCCAGGAAGACGGAACGCCATTCCACGGTGGTACCGGTCCGCACGTCTCCCACATACAGAATCCGGTTGGGAAAATCCTCGTCGAAAACGCGCGCC
The DNA here is from genome assembly GCA_020073365.1 of Terriglobia bacterium. GTDB lineage: Bacteria > Acidobacteriota > Terriglobia > Bryobacterales > Bryobacteraceae > JAIQFL01. The sequence continues at coordinate 12,345 of JAIQFL010000116.1, forward strand.
TCGATCTCGGCGGATAGCTGCGCCGCGGCGATTTCGTGAATGATGTCCGCGCTCGTCCGCAAGGCCAACGGCGTCAGCCGCAGCGAGGCAAACGCCGTCAGTACCGTTCCCAGCGCGGCAAACACCAGGACCGGCACGATCACCTTCCGGCTGGAAACCCCGGCCGCCCGCATGGCGATGATTTCGCCATCGCCCGCCATCCGGCCCAGTCCGATCAGGATGCCCACCAACACGCCGAAGGGAATGGTAGTCGGCAGCACCGGCGGTAAGGCCAGCGCGAACAACTCGAGGATGGTCTTGATTCCCGGGTTCCCCGCCCCCACCATCAGCGCGAACAGCGCGCTGATCCCCCGCAGAAAGATCACGAAGGTAGCCAGCAGCGTGCCGAGCACGGCGCTCGTCAGAATCTCCCGAAAAACGTAACGGCCTAGGATACGCACGGGGAAAAGCACCTCTGAGAGCGAAAGCAAGAATCGCCCGCAAGCGGGCGATGCAGGCGGAAGCGCCTGCCCCACCTCCGTCGGGTCATGGCTGCTGACGTATCAGCTCCGGCGCCGATACCACCGGCAGCTTGGGCAACTCATCCTCCACCGGATGCAGTTCCAGATCGTCCACCAGAATGGAAGGCGCAACCACGCAAGCTTCGGCCGTAAATCCGGAGGCCCCCATCAGGGCGAACGGCGCCGCGCTATCCATGTATTCGAAGGGCGCGCTATCATTGCCCGCCGCCAGGATATCCTTGAGGGAACGCGCATTCAATCCGCGGAAGCGCAGGCCTCGCACCAGTTCTTCGCGGCCGTCCGGAAACAGCTTATAGACCAGGAGCGGCATGCTGACCGGGCGCCCTCCGCCCTGCGATGCGGTGAGCATGCGGCGGACTTCATCCACCGACGCCGAAGACGGGAAGTCCATCTTGCGCACGATGATGGCATAGGGCTTGCCACGGGTCTGGATCAGATCGATCAGCTTTTTCTTGAGCTCCGCAACGGGCACGGTATCCGAGGCGCTGATAAAGAGGTTGCTGAAGGTGGGGGTGGAAGCGCCGAAACTGCCGGGGAGGCGCGCACGCCCATTGGACCCTTCAAAGCCGCGCACGGGCTGGCGCGTCAACAGATAACTCTTGAGCACGCCCTTCTCGACCAGGCGAAGCGGCTTGGGCACGACGCCTTCGCGGTCCACTTCGTAACTGCCAAAAAGCGGCCGGCCGCGCCATTCCTTCTGCGTGGGGTCGTCCACCACGTCGAACGATTCCGGCAGAACGCGCGCGCCCAAACGGCCATCCAGCTCACTGGGCAAAAACCCTCCCCCGCGCCCTCCTGTAGCCACCGGCCGCCGGGTCAGCGCCAGGTTCTTGCCAAGGACCTCCGCCAGAATCTGCGCACCCGCGGTGCCTTCGAACAGCACCGGTCCGCTGTAGTCTTCGCCCGTGGGCGCATGTGCCAGCGCCACGACGTTTTCGGCCAACGCCGTCACGCCGCGGGTCATCTCGGCGTCGCCGGGCATACGGGCCGCGTCCAAGGAGTGGAACGTGACAGCATCCCGCAGGGTCATTCCATCGGGCGATTGAGCGATGGCGCGCACCCGCAGGTAGGTCGCATCCTCCGGTTCCCGCACCTCGGTGCCCTCGCTGTTCACCAGCGTATAACCACCTGTGCTAGCCTCCAGCTCGACGCTGGAATTCTTAACCTCGGAATACTGGGAAAAGATTCCGGAAAGCGTGCGGACCCGCCTGATCCAGCCGTCTTCGTCGATGGCCAGCGGATGGAGTTCGCGGACGTGGTGCACCGGCTCGGCGTGCGCGAAATCGTTGAGCTGGTCGCCCTGTTGCAGGTTGCGCACGGCGGCGCGTTTGCGGGAGATCGCCTCCACCGCCGACTTATACGCGGAATCGGTTTCCAGCCAAAGATAGCGGCGCAGCAGGGGATACGAGTTTTCGAGCGGAAAGCGTTCCAGGTCGTAGCGCGAACCGGAATTGAACCCCCCGGCGGCATAATTGGTGTTGTCGAACTTGTAATCGCCCACCCGCACGTTTATTTGGGGCTCGCGAAACCGGTCGCGCCGCCGTGAAACCAACCCGCCCAAACTGGCCGAGACGCTGAAATTCTCCGCCTCGTCGATCAAATACTGGACGAAGTAGGGCGCCTCTAGGTTGTTGAGCGTCATTTTGCCCGACCGCTGCAGCTCATCGTGCATGGCCTGGAGCAGCGGGTCCTTCGCGGGCGCCGGCGCCTGGGCGAACATGGTGATCACAACTGTGATGGCAGCGGTCCCCAGCAGCATCGAAAGCAAGGCAGGCGAATCGCCTGCCCCACGATGTCGCAGACCCCCGACCCTCACCTCCCACCCTCCTTGTTCTCCATGGTGGTCGGTTCGGGAAGCAGCGGCGGCCGGTCATTGGACTTGGCCTTTTTTTCGATCTCGATCTCCGAAACCAGGATCGAGGGCGAAACGGCGGAAACGGGAACACTGCCCGACTCGGCTCCGCAATACCCGTTGAATACATCCGGCTTATCGCCTGTGGCGATGATCTTCGAGAAACTCGCGAGCGGCGTACCGACGATATCGGCTCCGCGAACCAGTTCGTCGGGGCGGCCATCCACATACACCCGGTAGACGATCACCGGAATGACTTTGAAGGCCTGCAACCCGGCGCGCGCCGTGGTGGTAAAGCCGCCGGTGATGTCACGGAAGTAGAGGCCGTAGGGCTTGTTTTGTTTCCTGGCCTCGTCCAGGAGCAGTTGGCGCAGTTTCGCCTCGGGCACGGCGTTGGAGGACTCTACAATCAGGTTGGACTGGCGGGAAACCACCTCCAGCCCGGGCTGCCGCCGGCCGTGTCCATTGGAATGCTCGAAGGCCTTGATGGGGGATCGCGACATCAGAAATGTCTTCAGCACGCCCTTATCGACGGCGGTGATGGGCCTCGCCTTCACGCCTTCGTCGTCGTACGAGTACCAGCCGTTCAGATCGATGCCGCCCACCTTGCGGCGCGTGGGATCGAACACCACCGACAGGAAATCCGGCAACACCTTCGTGTTCACGCTCTTGGTGAACGTCTGGCCCTCGCTGTCGTCTTTCTGCCGGTGACCTTCTACGCGGTGGCCGAAGATCTCGTGGAAGAACACACCGGCCGCACGGCCCGAAAAAATCGCGGGGCCCACAAACGGCTCGGCTTCGGGTGCGTGCAGCAGATGAGAAAGATCGTTAGCCACGCGGTCGATGGCCGCCAGCAGCACCTTATCGTCGGGGAGGCCGTCCGGATTCACTGCTTCGAAGGTTTCGAACGTGTTCAAGTCGGTGCCATCCGCCGCCTTGGCGGAAGCCGAAATTGTGACGCGCGCAAAACCGCGCCCGTGCTCGACCCGGGACCCTTCGGTATTGACCAGGTAGCGTGTGTCCGTCTGCGCCGCTACCGTGACATGCGATGTCAGAACGCTCGGATAGCTCTGGAAGCGTCCCGAAAGCTTGCGGATCCGCTGAACCCAGTCTTCCTCGTTGAACTTGAGTTTGGGTGGGGCTTCCTGGAAGACGGAGACGTCCTCGGTGGAGAAGTCGTCGGAATCGTCTTCCGCCGCCACCTTCACCTGGGTGTTGGTCTTGATGCGGATCAGACGTTCGGCGGCCGTCCGGTAGGCGCGGTCCGTATCCAGCCACAAGCGGCGCTTGATGGCGTTGACGTTGTCCTCAAAGGTCAGCGGGGCGCCCGAAGTGAACTGCCCCCGGTCTCCCCGCACCCGATGATAGTTATCGAGCTTGGGGGTGCCCACCCGCACGGATACGTCGAGCGACCGGCTCTTGCCGCCGCTGGTGGCATCCACGGTTCCCAGCGTGCCGGATACCGAGTGGTAGTCCACCTCCGTGACCTCGTAACTCAGGAAGTACGGGGGCGGATCGGCTTTCTGTTTCAACACACTGAAGTTACGGTTCAGCTCCTGGGACATGGCGTCCAGCAATACCGAAGGCTGGGCAGCGGCGAGGGACACCATCGCAAACGGGAGCGCCAAACGGGGCAAAGCTAAGGGGTTCAAGTCCTCAGGATAGCACTGGGAGAGATGGCGATTTGGCGGCGGTGCGGTCATTTTGGGGCATCGGCATAGCAATCGTGGGGAAAGCAGACGGGACGCCGCTTCCATTTCAGAGGCTCGATGGGATCAAAGGGGCAGCCGCTCCCGGGGACGTGGAAGGGGAGCTTTTTTTGGCCGGCTTTTTGGGGGGTGGGACGGGGTGGCGTGGAAGTTGACGGAACGAACTGGCTGGTGGGACTAACGGGCTTGGTTTCAACTGGTTGTGGGGATTCGGCGGGATGGGGCTCGGGGTTGGGGATGGGGCCTGCGGGGGAGATCTCGAGGGAGGGAGGGGGATCGGCGGACGGAGGCGGCAAGGTCGCCGCATGGCAGGACTAGATGGCTACCGCAGCCGATCCGCCGGTGCCAGTCGACTTCAGGTTGGTCCGCCGCTCAGGAACATCCAAGGGCAGACACGGATCTCGGCAACGAGATCCGGCATTGCGCTGAACCGGACTGCCGCACCACAGTCAGCACAACGGTTCCGGTCCCCAAGGGTATTGTGACGCCGATCATCTGGTCAGGCGTGCCCATCCGTAGGCAGGGAAACGTTTGTTGATCAAAGGATTCGCCGCAAGCCCCAATACCTGGTTAGTGACCATGAATCGCCGGAGGTAAGGGTGGGTAAGCCGAATTCCACATACACGGTACACTCTCGGTATCCGCGCGGCATTGCTCCCGATCCGGTCTTGGACCATCATGCTCGTTGAGAAGCCAAGGTTCTCAGACTCGGCAGCCAAATAAGGCGGCCTCAAAATGTCTCTGGAGGGTTCCGATAATGAAGCGTAGATTTAGTTTCAGCGCGCTCCTTCTCTGCCTTGTCCTCAGCTTGTCCGCTGCTTACGGGCAGGGTAACTGTTCGATCCAAACCATCGTTGGGACCTATGCGTTCAACTTCACAGGCTCCAGCGCCATCATCGCCGGCACCGCTTCCGACCAATTCCACTGGAACGCGTCGTACGCTCCCATCGCCGGCGCCGGCGTGTTCACCGTGAAACCATCGTTTCCCCGTCCCGGCGCGACGGCCGACGGCTCTTACTGGATAGTTGCAGGCGCTATGAATCTGGGCCACGATCCCCTCGAGCCTACGCCCTTGCACGCCACGATCTCCATCAATCCGGATTGCACCGGCGTGATGGATTATACCTTCGGACCCTATGCCATGAGCGAGCAATTGCTGGTTCTCGACAACGGCAACGAGATGCGGAGTCTTTCGGTGCAGACCGCGGTGCCCACGAGCACCTGGATCACCACCTCCCGCCGCATCAACGGCGCTTGCACCCAGAGCCAAATGGTCGGAACCTATCTGTTTTCCTGCAAGAGCATCTTTGTGCTGGACCCGGCCAACACTTTCGCGGGCGCATCTCTGATCCGCCTGAATCTCTCGAGCGATGGTAGTTCCACTGGGATTTTCATGGCAAAGTTCGGGCCCGCCACTGTCCCGGTGGTACCAGTCTCCGGCGCATTCAAGTTGAACGCCGATTGCACGGCCGAGGGAACTCTGGATTTCGGGGTCGGCCAGAGCATGGCCAAGGGTGTCATCTTCAACGGGGGTAAGGAGGGCTACTGGCTCCCGCTCGTCAATAACCCGGGCGCGGTTCCGCAGCCTTACGGTTACTGCGACATCAAGCAGATCGCCGCCCGCTGATACCTGGACTCTCTTCAGTCTTGCGATTGCCACGCGGCCGACTTTTCAACCGAGGGGAAACCCATCTTCCGGAGCACATTCTGGAAACGCGGTTTCGCATACAACGGCGCCCAGTCGGGAACTGCCCAGACCAGGTGCAGCCGGGGATCGCCATCCTTCAGGGCATTCTCGACCCACTCCACCGCCAGGTCGTTCTCGCCGGCATGAGTGTAAAGCAGAGCCACCTGGCCCGCAGGAACATATGCGGTCCTGGCGCGCTTGGCGAGAGTTTGCGCCGCTGCCTTCATGGCCCCGGCGTAACCGGAGCGGCGCTCGCCTTGTTCGAGAGCCCGCACCACCTCGGTATCTCCCTGCACTTCGTACATGCTCTTGCATTCCTGCAAGGCCGCTGCGTCCTGTCCGAGGCAGTGCAGGACGCGCCAATTGCACCAACGATCGGGGATGAAATCAGGCGCTGTGTCAAGCGCGTATCTGAGTTGATCAGCTGCCTTTCGATACTGCCCCGAGATGAAAAAGCACAATGCAACCTGGCCGCTGAGCATGGGTTGGAGCGGATCGATTTCGCGGGCAATCTGGAATTGCTCAAGGGCCTCCTTGGCGCGCCGTAGCGAAACCAGCACCATGCCGTAGGTCACATGGCCTTCGACGTAATTGGGATTGAGCTGGATGGCGCGTTTGAGTTCGGTCTCGGCGGTCGTCCAGTCATCGTCCGCGTACGCGGCTGCCGCGCCCACGTAGCAGTGGCCATCCGCGAGGGCCTCGTCCAACTCGACAGCTCTCCGCGCGGCTGCTTTGGCTTTCGGGATCACTTCGCTCGGCCGGACGTGTCCCCAATACGCGAGTGCCCCGTAGGCAGGAGACAGTTCCGCCCACGCCGGTGCGAAACCGGGGTCCGTTTCGACGGCGGTCTGCAAGCTTGCAATCGACATCTGGAGTCTCTCCGGCGTGAAGCCGTAGAAGAGATACCGGCCTCGAAGATAGGCTTCGTAGGCTTCCGGATTCACCGTGCGTGGCTTGGGGAGGCGGGCCTCGTCTCCCGGCCTCAACTTCGCCTTGACCTGGCCGGCGACGCTCCTGGCGATCTCCCTCTGCACGACCAGAATGTCCGCATAGCTACGCTCGTAACTTTCCGCCCAAAGATGCTGCTCGGGCCTCGCCCGCAGAAGCTGCGCGGTGATCCGGACGCGGTCCCCAGCGCGCACCACCGTACCTTCCAGAATGGCATCCACGTTGAGTTCCCGGCTAATCTCCGACAAGGGCTTGTCGGCCTGTTTGTACCGCAGGACAGATTGACGGGAGATGACGCGCAGAGAACCGATTCTGCCCAAGTTGGTAATTATGGAGTCGGTGACGCCGTCGGCGAAGTACTCTTGGCCGGTGTCTCCGGAGAGATTCGCGAAAGGCAGCACGGCAAGAGCCTTGATCTGTCCGGGTGCGAGACCCCTGCGCAAGAGCCCTCCGGCGTAGGCAGATAGGAATAATACGGCCAGCCCGCCGGCCGCTAAGATGATGTACCGGGGCATCCGGCGGCGCGGAAGGGGAGGACTGGTTTCCGTGACGGGAGCAATGAAACGGTAGCCGTGCTGCGGGAGTGTTTCGATATACCGGGGATTCTGAGTTGAGTCGTCCAAGGCTTCCCGAATCCTCCGCACGGCCTTGTTGAGACCGACATCGAAGTCTCCGGAAGTCCTGCCAGGCCACAGTCTATCCTGCAACTCCTGCCGTGTGACCAGTTCGCCTCGCCGTTCCAGCAGCATGGCAAGGAGATCGGAGGGCTGCTTTTGCAGTTTGACCTTGGCCCCTTCTTTTAGCAGATCCCCGGATTGCGGATCCAACTCGAACGGGCCGAACCGGAATATCCGCGGAGATGGCAAGGGATCCTTCATGGCACCCGCCATTGCTGTTTCAGAGTCTAGCATCCGATTTGTCGTCGCGCAATGGTGCCCGCGGGGGTTTGCGGGTTTGGGAAGGCCGGTTGGCTGACGTCCAACTTCCTCCGCTTCGATTCAGAGAGCCGGGGGATCTGGTCACCACGCTTGTACGGGCGACCAGATCGATAGTCAATTCTGCACCGGAACGCCGGGCTAACTGACGGGAACCTCAACTGGGCTGATCCACTTGATCGTTCCGACCCACATCGGCTATGAGAACGGGCTTTCGCGATGTCATCCGGTGTTGCCGGCGCGCTCGAAGCTGCTTATGGCATTACTCCTGCCTGACGCCGTAGTGGTTACAAATCCAAGTTGACGGTTTGTCGTTCTCGTCGAACTGCCGGGTCATGCGCAACCGCCTGTGATACGGTGATTTGGGAAGCGTCGCTATGCCGCCATTCAGTGATTGGGCTGGGCCAAAGCCGCCCAGGATTGGGTGCCAAGGCTGTGCAGGCTGCGCTCCCCGAAACGTGTACGCACCCTACGGGGGGAAGCCGATGACCCACCGATGACCCACAGGCTGCCCCGTTGCGCTGCGGAGCACGAGGCCCGCCCCACCAAGTCCCCGCGGCGTCGCATCTTCGAGAGTCTGGGGGCCGCCCAGAAGCGTGCCGCACGACCGCTGCTCACGAGCGGCGGCGTTACAATGAGGGCATGAAGGACGCGCCGCGCCCCGATCCCGACCCGGTGGTAGACGCGTATAAGAAGGACATCGACCGGACACTGATCCGTGAGAACCTGAAGCTCACCGTAGAGGAGCGCTTTTCCAAGTCGATGGCCCTGGCGCGGTTCGCCGATGAAATGCGGCGCGCTGGACGAGAAGCCCACGCGCGGCGTCCATGACGGATTTCGAAGCGCTCCTGGTCACGCTGGGTCGGCACGAAGTAGCCTTCATCGTCGTGGGCGGGGCGGCGGCCATTGCGCTCGGTTCGGCGCGGCTCACGCAGGATCTGGACATCGTCTACGAACGTACTCCCGACAATCTGGACCGGCTGGTGGCGGCACTGGCCCCCTACCAACCCTACCTGCGTGGCGTTCCGCCGGGTCTTCCTTTCGTTTGGGACCGGCCGACCCTCGAACGCGGGCTGAACTTCACTTTGGTGACATCGCTTGGCGACATCGACCTGTTGGGCGAGATTCCAGGAGGCGGAGCCTACCGCGATCTCTTGACGGGCGCGATCGAACTCCACGTGTTCCAAACCCGCTGCCTTTCGCTCAGCCTTCCGCAGCTCATTCGCGCCAAGCGCGCATCGGGGCGTCCCAAGGATCTGGAGGCGCTGGCGGAGTTGGAGGCGATCGAAGAGGAGAACTTGGGGGGGTGACCCCCACCTTGCGAGGGCGGGGCACTATTCGAGGAAGAAAACTTCCTTCATCATGGCGAAGCGTTGGCCGTCGGGGACCGGGAGCGGCTCGAACAAACGGCTCATGGCCTGCTGCCAACGCAGGTTGACGGGGTCATGATCCAGGGCGTCCCACGCGCGGTTGAAATCGTCCACGCGCATGCACAGGAAGAGATCCTGGTCCTGCCGAAAGATGGAGTAGTCGGAGATCCCGACTTCCTTCAATTTCGCCAGCAGTTCGGGCCAGACGCGAGTATGCTCCTGCTCATACTCCTCGACGGCCTCCTTCTTGATCCTCAGTCTAAAGGCACACCGGGGCATTTAACCTCACAGAATACCGTTACGGCCGCGGGGATGACAAGAGTTTTCCGAAGTAACGTCGCAGTTTGCATAGCGAAACGCCGGGAGGGCCGGCTCAGTTGCGGCAAGTGCTTGTAGCGCTAGGGTCAGGGCGAGCCTGCGGCGTATCCCGGCAGGTCTCCCCGGCCCTCGCTTGCGGACGCGGTCGTTTCGGTGGGCACAACGGCTGGCGGGGGGTAAGGCATGGGTTGGGGGTTTGGGTCCCAGGGGAGGGCCAGCGCGGAACGTGAGTTCACCCCAAACCGTCAGGCCGACGGCGGCACGGGTACGGCGCGGCTCAAACCCATCAGAGTGTCGTTTGGATAGAAGTGGTCCACGTTGTCTGGCGTAATGAGCAAATGGCGGATGAATACAGCGGGGGGCGTGGCTTTGTGCGAGAGAATATCCAGCGCCAGGCGGATGACGCCAGGCCCGTATTTCTCCGGAAAGTAGGCCACCGAGCCGATCAGGCGGGTGCGCGGCTCGCGCAATTCGGCGCGGCCGTCCGGTTCCGCATTGTGGCCCACCACGGCACAATCGGCCGTGCGTCCAGCCTCCTGGAAGGCCCGCAGGGCGCCCAGCGCGCTGGGGTCGGTGGCGGCGCCCACCAGGATGCGCTTCGACTTGGAGTTCCGCAGGTGCTTGCGGATACACTCCAGCGTGGTCCGAAACTGACCATCCCCGTCGAGGTGTATGATGCGCGTATCCGTATGGCGCAGGGTTTCGTTGATGCCCGCGAGCATGCCGCCAATGCGCTGTTGCGGCACCGAGCCGGATCGGGAGATCTCGACCATGACGATCTCCTCCACCACACCCTCCCATTGTTTATTGGCCCAGCGGCCCAGGTGCCGGCCACCGATCAGGCCGGCCTCATAGTTATTGGCGCCGAAATAGGTCGCGCCGGGATGCGGGATATCGATCGCGATCATGGGAATGTTGGCCTCCATGAACTTCCGCGTGATGGCCGGAGCCGCCGCATCGTCGGCTTGAAACTCGATCACCAGATCCACCTCTTCGCGGATCAGTTGATCGGCGTTGCGCAGCGCGGTCTTGGGGTTGTAGCGATTGTCCACCACCACCAGTTCCACGTGCGCGCTATCGGCCGCCTGCACCAGGCTGGACGCGACTTCGCGCGGGAATGAGGAATCCTGTCCCTGCGCCGCATACCCGATCCGGTATTTGCGATTGGGCCGAATTTCCGACACGGCGCGGTATTGGTTTTCGCCTACCTTCTCCAGGAAACCACACGAATGGAGCGTGTAGAGCAGACGAAAGCACATGCCCTTATTGAAGCCGGTGCGGGCCACTACATCACGCAGGCGAAGCACTTCGCCCTCCGAGCGGAATGCGGAGAGGACCTCCGAGGCATGCACCAGCGACTTGATCAGGTAACGGCTGTGGTTCGTACGGGTCACCATGGCAGCATGGCCGTTTTGCTATTTGTAACACGGGGGGACTCCGGCGTCCAACCGATGAGGACCGCTGCGGGGCAGGGCCATATGCCGGTTCAGACCGGGGCGGGCTCGGCCATCGCCATCCATCAGCGGACCAGCGCGTTGAACAACAGCTTGTAAGTAGCGTGCGTTTGGGCGCGGTGTTGAGCCGGGAATCCGATGAGCACCACCCTGCCTTGTCCCAATTTCGCGGATACTACGGCAGCTTTGCGCGCGAGATTTTCTTCACCCACCAGCCAGCCGCTTTCGAGCAGCTCGCGGTCTTCATAACGGACAACGGTTTCGTAGTTCTCGGCGTTCTGAGCGGTGATCTCGAACGCCGGGCTGTCCAAATAGAGCGCGAGTCCGCGGGACGGCATTCCGTAGGCCAGCGGGTTGGTGTTGTCGAAGGTCACTTTGAGCGTGGAGCCGGGGCACCAGAATTCCTTGGTGGTCTTGCCTGCGAGAACGTTGCGAACACCAATCCCGAGACGGTCCACCGGAAAGGCCGTGGCGCCGTTCAGCGTAACCAGAGTGCCGCCCTTCTGGACGAAGTCGCGGATGGCATTGACTCCTTCCGTGCCGAGGCCGGTGCGGTACTCCGGAGGGGTGTTGCCTCCACGCCCGCCTGCGCCCCCTCCGCCGCCTGCTCCCCGGCCTCCCGCCGCTGCGGCGGGCGCACTCCCGCCAGCGGGACCTGCTGGAGGTGCTCCGGCAGTTTCACCCCCACCACCACGGCCGCCGCGGCCCGTTGGAGCCGCTCCCGCGGGAGGTGCTTCGCCGGTGATGGTCGCGGTACTGTCGTTGGGAAATATGAGCACGTCGTACTTGTCGATGAGGCTCCCCGCTTTGATTTCAGGGTCGAAGATGGAGGTGTACGGGAAATTGAACTGCTCCAGCACCAGGCGGGTCCAGCCCTCATCGATGTTGCCGCCTCCGTAGCGCTGGTACATGGCGACACGCTGGCGTTTCATGTCGTGCACCCCGGCGGAGACCGGGCCGCGAAGCGCTGCGAAATCGACCCCGGTCTGCCGGGCCACGGTTTCGAGCACCGCCTCCGAGCCGGCGGCGACTACAAAATCGCCGGCGCGCAGGCCCGCTGCCGGCTTGTCCACGCGGCCGACCGCCACACTCTTGTCGAACAGCAGATTCATGGCGCGGAAACTATCGTTGAGGCGGCCGTCCATGGAGTAGCCGTTGGGGCCGCGCGTCACTTTTCCGTGGGACTCGACGGGGCCGGCGATCTTCTCCATCGCGACCTCACCCAGTTCATCCACCGGGTCCACGCGCACTCCCATGTATTCGAACATCGTGTCCGTGGCCATGTCATAGGGGCGGATGGGCGAGCCATCGCGGTTCCGGGTCCACTCGTTATCCGGGAAAAAGGTCCGGCCCAGCAGATAGCGGATGAGGCCCATTTTCGGCTGCGCCAGGGAGATGACGAAGGAGCCCGCGGGATACATCATGCCGCTGCCGTTGGTGAAGGCCTTGGTGGCCCGCTGGATTTCGATGCCCTGGACGAGGAGCTTGTTCACCATCTTGATGGAAGTGAGCGGATCGTGTTGCAGCGTGGAGATGAGGTACGCGGCCGGCTTGCCCGCGGCGCCGCGCTCGGTCTGGCGCTTGCCCTTCAGATAGGCGTTCCACAGTACCGTCTCGCGGTTCCGGGCGGCCAGATCGAGCGTGGCCCAAGCGGAGACCTTCTGCCGCTCGACGATATCGCGCAAGTGCCACCAGCCCCCCGGCCAGGGGTTGGGGAAGATGGTCTCGGCTTCATAGACCGGAAGGTTGCGGGTGTTGCCGCGCAACTGGTCGGGATGCACGAATTGCGGCGAGGCCAGGCGCGCAGCGGCGGACTCGGTGAGCATGCCGGCGATGTTGTGAAACGGCGTGATCCAGTGAAAGCCGAAGTGACCCCAGCCGGAGTAGATGGCGTCGTTGATGGCGCTGGACAGATTGACCTCTTCCTCTTTATACGCCATGTGCGCGCCGTACCAGCTCAACTCCCGCCAGACTATGGGGTCGGCGAAGGGCCGGATGGGTTCGGCGTACGGCGGCAGGAAAATGCGAGCCCCGTTGCCGCCCATGCCGTGGTGATCGACGTAGGCCTCGGGCCGCCACTCGGTGAAGAGGATGCGGGCCATGTACTGGGAGTCGGGTATGTTGGTCTGGAAGGCGTCCCGGTTGTTGTCATGGCCGGCGTACTTCTGATAGAGCCACGGCGGATTGCTGCCCTCGTAGGGCGTGCCGAGTTGCTTGTTGTACCAGTCGGTGACCATGATTTCGCCGTCCGGGTTGAAACATGGCACTTCAATGAAGATGACGTTGTCGAGGATGCGGCGGGTCTCTTCGTCCTTGCGAGCCAGCAAGTCGTAGGCCAGCTCGGGGGCCATCTGAGCACCGCCGATTTCGGTAGCGTGCATGCTCATGGACTGCACCACGACCGCTCGCCCCTCGTCCACCAGGGCGTGGGCCTGGGCCTCGGTCAAGCCGCGTGGGTCACTGAGACGGAGGTTGACTTCGCGCAGGCGATCGAGCCTGGCGAAGTTGGCGGGTGAAGTGACGATCACCATCAGGAACGGGTTGCCCATCGACGTAGGCCCCATGTTGACGACTTTCATGCGGCCGCCACTCTGCTTTTCGAGAACGCCGTAGTATTCGACGATCTTGTCCCAGCGGGCCATTTTTTTATCCGCGCCCAGTTGGAAGCCGAAGAATTTTTCGGGCGTGGTGATTTCCTGGGCCAGGGCCGTCCCCAGGAAAAGGGCGGCGGCGAGCATCAGGCGAAGGCTACGCATAAGGTTCCTTTCGCAAACCGGTGTCCGGAGTCTGAGAGTTGAGGATACTGCGAGGCGGCGCGGGATGCAAGAAAGCTGCCGGCTTGCGGCCCTGTGTGCCGCGTTCCGGCTCGACGGGTGCGTAAAGGAATTCGGGATGCTTCCGCTAAAGCAGGTCGGCAGGCGAAAGCGCCCGCCCCGCGGCCTCCGATAGCGGGCGTCCATATTGGCGGCGGCGAGGCGGCGGAGGGTCCAGGTGGAGCGGGCCTTGCCGGCAGCGGAGCTCGGGCCCCTGGACCGGTTGGGATGGGCGCGATCGGCGCCGGGTTGTGGGGGAGTCATCTTTCCAGTAACCCCACATAACGTCCACAAGGCCACTTAGCCGCTGTAATCCCCAGTTGCCCCGCGACGCAAACTGCCGCACCAACTTCTTGCTAGCGCGGCGCAAACCACGAAGCCAACGTTACCTCGCCGAAATCGAAGCCAGCCAGCGCGTGTCCTGTGACGATCTCGGGCGTGATTTCGACGCGAACTGACGAGAGATAGCTCATTGGCACCAGCCACTGAGATCCCGGCATCGACTCGACGGAGTTCGTCAAGCGGAAAAAGCATTGCCCGCGATGTAGAGGTGAAAGCCATGTTTCATGTGGCCCCGGAGAGTACGTAACCGCCGAGTTCAGACGCAGTTGCCACTTCCGCCCCGACGGCTCATGACGTAACGTGATCGAGGCCGCCGGAAGTTCGCGCGGCGACTCGCAGAAAACCTTCAACATCGCCTCGGAAAATCGATTGTCTATGGTCATCACTGTGCAGCGGCCTAAATCGGGGATATTGCCGCTGCCCTTGAGGGGCACGACAGCCGTCTCGTCCCTGCGATAGAAGTCGAAGGCCGCTGTTCCGTGGATACGCACTCGAACATTCTTCAGACGTTCCCATGCCGGTCCCGAGAAGCGCAGCGCCAACCAGTCCGGTGGGTTGTAGAACTCCGGCGATGAGCTTCTTGCCTGTTGTTGCGAACTGGAGAGGGGATAGACCATTAGGTCGATCTTCTCAAAGGGTCGATTGGGGGATGGAAGGATCGATCGGAGGTGAGTACCGTCCGGCGCAACGATCTCCACCTCGACAATCGGGATGTGAAAGAGATCACCGGGCGCACTCGGTGTGATCGCGATTGGAACCAGCACAACCGGTTGCATGCTCCCGACTCTGGCGCGGATAGCGGAGGCGTCTTCGGCTGGCGAGTTGCGCAATGAGATGCGCGGCGTGCCTTGGGACCCGCGGCTCATTACTGCATACTCGGCGCGCGCGGGCAGCCAAGCGAAGAGCGATGCCGCGATAAGCGCCGCCGCAATAGCCATAACCCGCGCCGGAATCACGCGCCGTCGAGCGTACTGGGTCCAGATCACCGCGAGCGCGGTCGTGGCCAACAGGATCCGAACCGCCGCGTGGCGAACGTCGCTCTCCTGAGGCCGGAAATCAGGAAAGCTCTGAAATCCGCCGTTCAGGATCGCGATTCCAGCGGCAATGGCGAAGACCGTAATGACGAAGTGCGTGAAGTTGCGGACCACAGACGCGAGAGCAATTGATGGCAGAATGACAGCTCCGAAAAAGAGGATTTGCTTCCAGAACAGGGGGCCCAAATGGTCTGTGGGCGAGAACCCGCGAGCTGCGAGCACAAAGAGGTCGGCAAGCAGAGATGGGAGATGGATGGCGAGCACCACAAAGACCAGCTTGGCCAAGAGCAGTGCCGGCCACCTGTGGGGACGGGTGGTCCAGAAATTGTGGTCCCCGACGAGCGGTTTCTTCCAGCACGGCCAGTGCGGCGAGCATCACCCAGGCCATTGTGAGCAGCAGATTCATCCAAC
Source organism: Terriglobia bacterium (assembly GCA_020073365.1). Classification (GTDB taxonomy): domain Bacteria; phylum Acidobacteriota; class Terriglobia; order Bryobacterales; family Bryobacteraceae; genus JAIQFL01. Next base: position 27,739 of record JAIQFL010000116.1, read on the forward strand.
CCTCCATCGGGGAGGCAATCCAGTCAGCACGCCAGCGGTCCGCCCTGGCTAGTGAGCCGAGCATGACCCAGGTGATCGCCGCAGCGGGCCACAACCGCCGTAAATCCTTCTGTAGGGTGTGCAGGATCAAGCGCATTGGGTCCTCCTCGATTTGGCGAGCGCAAGGAAGATGGAGCGGAAGCTCATCTCCCGTGATTGGATCTCACGGACGCCGGCAAACCGGCGTGCAACCTCATCGCGCGTGTGAACCGGTTCGTAGCGGCTGTCGGTGAAACGTACGACAACGCCCGACAGCTCAGGGTCGAGCCACGTCGCCGGGAGTCCCGAAGGCAGGCCTGATGGCGAATCCAGAGTGATTTCGATTTCGCGGAATCGCGCGGAGAGTGTCTCCATTTCTTCGACGAATTCGAGCCGCCCTTCGTTAAGGTATGCGACGTGAGTGGCGAAGCTCTCTATCTCGGTGAGATCATGCGAAGCTATCAGGACGGTTGCTCCTGGCGTGCAATCGACGATGCTCTCGATGACCTGTTCGCGAACCAACACGTCGAGGCCGCTGAACGGCTCGTCGAGTACGATTAATCGCGGCCGGTAGGCAAGGGATACAGCTAACGCCGCCTTCACCTTCATCCCGCGCGACAGCGCGCTCAGACGTCGATCGAGCGGCAGTTCGTAATGCCTCAGCAACTCTTCCGCGAGCAGGTTATCCCACGATGGGTAGAAGGCCCGGCAGTATTGCAGGAAGTAGTCCACGCGCATCCATTCGGGCAACCTCTGGTTTTCCGAAACATATCCGATCTGCTCCAGTTCCACTGCACCAAGCCGCGTCGAATCTACCCCGAACACCTCGGCGCGGCCAGCACTGGGCCGGATCAGGTTCATAACGATTTTGATTGCCGTGCTCTTTCCCGCTCCGTTCGGGCCGACGAGTGCGAAAACGCTGCCGGATGGCACTTCCAGCGTGAACCCGTGCAACGCTTCGTTGTGCCGATACCGTTTCGTTAGGTTTTCAGTTCGGATCATGCACTATTCCTCCCCTGCAGGCGACGCCAGCACTCGGCGACTGCGGACTGTAATTCCTCCAGCGGAACACCAATCTGTATGGCCTGCACTGTGAGCTGTTCAACATCGCGGGCAAGCAGGCGCACGCGGCCGTTGCGCGGCGCGGCCCGCTGCGCTACCACGGTGCCGATCCCGGGAAGCACATCTAGTAGGCCCTCTGCCGCCAATTGGGCAATCACCTTCTGGGCGGTGTTCGCGTGAATCTTCATCGCGCGGCCCAGCGCGCGGACGGAGGGGAAAGGATCTCCCGGTCGCAGCTTGCCGCTGAAGATGGCCTTTTTAGCTGCGAATGCGACCTGCTCAGCTACAGGCACGCCGGGCTGGGCAACTAGCCGAAATGGAACCACAACCGTAACATGTCACTTGTTACACCAAAAGTCAAGGGGGTTGGGCTGGTGGCAGATAAACGGGGATACCGGAAACTGATTATGCATGGCCCCTTCCCCCCCGCCGCGTTTTCAAACTCCCCTGCGCGCGCGCGACGCCCTCGCGCACGCGCCGAAACCGCTGGCGCGCACATGCGTCGAAACGCTCGCCAGACGGCCGCTGGTCGAGTCCGGCGGGCATCTTCCGTTCTAAGAAGATGAGACTAGGTGCGACGCTTTTTGGGGTTCTGCAAATCCGCTTCGCGGGCGGGCTGGCGCCCCAAACTCGGCACGGCGACGCCTCCAGTGGCTGCGAACGTCTCCGGACTGGAGGAGTTGGCACTCCTCACGAACTGGTCATTACTCCGCGAGCATTCCAAGGCAACGACGCCGGCGGCGTGATCCGTCCCGATCCGAGCACGGCGCGCCTCGTTGCGGCGCGAAGACGCGTCGGGGAACGCGCTGCCAAGGCGGCGGGGATGGTGAGCCGTCCGGTAGGTGTGCCTCTCTTACCATCGGATAGAACACCGGGATTGATCCATTCAGGAGGAGTTGGCGCTCCTCACGAACTGGTCATTACTCCGCGAGCATTCCAAGGCAACGACGCCGCCGGCGTGATCGGCGTCGGGCGATCCGAGCACGGCGCCTCGCTGCGGCGCAAAAGATCCAACAAAACTGCCGCGCGGAGGAGACTGAGCAGCGCGCGTCCCGAGGGGACGTTTACGTTTTGCCCAGAGGATAACAGCAACGGACGCTCAGCTTATGGGGTGAGTCACCTCTTGCCCGTTGTTTGGGTATAAACCCACGGCCTCCGCAAGCCGGTGTTTTAGTTCTTCGGAGGCGCGGGGAGATCCGACAGCTTTTCTCAGATCGTTCAGGACATCCAGCGTCACTTCGATCGCGTAGCCGGCATTCTTCATGCAGAAGAAACGGCTCAACTCGTCCCGCCAGGTGTGGTCTCCGAGTAGCAGAAGAACCATCCCGAGATCGGCTATTGCATACTCGTCATGTTCTCGTTTTTTCCCCGGGGCGATTTGATTTCGAATCAGATCCGCTGCCCTGCGGAGCTCCTCGTGAACTCGCAGACCCTCAACTACCAACAGTTTATCTTCTGCCGCGGCCGGATCAAGCAGTACGCGAGCGACTAACCTTTGTACGAGCGTATAGCTGTCGACGATCTGGTACCCAGACTCCGCTCTCTCAAGTTCGTATCCGGAATCGTATGCATGGGCCGATTCCAAGTGGCGACCCTCACGCCGCCAGACCCCTCCAATAGATCCTCGGATGTGGATGAGCTGCTTCGCAAGTTTCTGCTCATAATCGTCTGGATCTCCAATGCCGCGATAGCGCGCCTCATCCTTGAGCGCACGATCTAGATTGCTTTCGGGTGCGGCTCTTTTGCGTTTTGGGCTAAGACTCCATCTATCAATACGATAGCTGGCATGCGGGGTCTTCATGCTGCGCGGATGAGAGGGGATATCCACACTCCGGCGGGATATCGGGTGAGTCCTAAACTAAGGTGATGACGTGTTGGATTACCGGGTGAAACGCCAATCAAGATGGGCGTGCAGCGATTTTCCTTCAGAAAAATCGAGAAAAGCATGAGAAAGTGCT